>JAITSO010000054.1 GCA_031287735.1 Elusimicrobiota bacterium
GACAATGTGACAATGGAAATAGAATTGATAATGCCGGTAGCGATGGAAACACAGTTGAGATTTGCAATAAGAGAAGGTGGCAGAACAGTAGGCTCCGGAGTTGTTACAGAAATCGTAGAGTGACATACAGTTGTGTGTGCGAGTAAAGAAATTAAAAAATTGGAAGGTGTATTTTGCTATGTCAAACGAGTCTACTATGGAATCACAGCGACTGAGAATTAATATGTGTGCTTATGATCATAAAATCTTGGATGATTCCTTGGTTAAAATTATAGAAACTGCCAGACGAACTGGTGCAACTGTGATGGGTCCTGTTTTGCTCCCGGTTAGGATAAAGAAGTATACTGTCAACAGGTCGGTTCATACAGATAAAAAATCGCGGGAACAATTTGAAATGCGTGTGTACAAAAGGTTAGTAGATATTATGGACGCTTCTTCGAAAACAGCGGAAGAGCTTGGAAAATTGGAACTATCGGCAGGCGTTGATGTTGTTATAAAGATGTTTTAAATTAAATCAATAAGGATATGTTGTGATAAATTCGGTTATGGGCAGGAAAATAGGTATGACACAGATATTTGATAATAAGGGTTGTATGGTTCCTGTTACGGTTTTGGAGGTTGGTCCTTGTGTGGTTCTTGGAATTAAAACTCTTGATAAAAATGGTTATAGTGCGGTGCAATTAGGGTTTGTTGATGTGAATGAAAAAAGTCTAAATAGATCAACGGTGGGTTTTTTTAAAAAAAATAATATCGTAACCAAGAAGTCTATTAGCGAGTTTAGGGTAGGCAATGAAGAAATTTTAAATTTTAATGTAGGTCAGGTGGTGGGTGTTGATGTTTTTAAACCTGGAGATTATGTGGATGTTACAGCCAGAACAAAGGGTAAGGGTTATGCAGGAGTTATAAAGAGACACAATTTTGGTATGCAACCTACTACCCATGGACAATCAGATAGAACGCGGTCAAGGGGGTCTAGTGGTGCACAAGGACCTCAGAAACTTTTTAAAGGAACTAGGATGTCGGGACATTTAGGTAATGACAGTGTGACTGTGCAGAATTTATTAGTGATGAATGTTGATGTCGAAAAAAATATTTTATTAATAAAAGGATCTGTTCCTGGCAACAAAAAAGGTGTGTTGTCTTTGAGTAAGTGTCGGAATTGAAAATAGTTTTTTTGTATTTGATAACAGAATCGAAGAACTATAATTAAAATTAACTGTACAAGGAATCTTAAAGTGGAAGTAATGGTTTATAATTCTAAAGGACAAGAAAAGGAAAAAATAGAATTGCCAGATTTCTTTGATGTTAAAGTTTCGGGGGTTTTGTTGCATGAGGTTGTTGTGACATATTTAAATAACCAGCGTGCAGGGACGCATGAAACGAAGACGAGAGGTGAAGTGTCGTTTTCTGGCGCCAAGCCTTGGAAACAAAAAGGTACTGGTAATGCTCGTGCTGGTCAAAGAAATTCGCCATTGTGGAGGAAAGGTGGTATAATTTTTGGTCCTAGATTTAAAAGTTACTATACGAAAATTTCAAAGCAAAAGAAAAAAATATCGATGAGTATGGCATTTTCGTCCCAGTTTAGGAGTGGCAATGTTGTGGTAGTAGATTCTGTAGAAATTGCTGAGATTAAAACGAGAATAGTTGTGGAAATTGTCAAAAATTTGAAATTATATGGACAAAAAGTTGTGTTTGTAATTGACAGTGAATATGCTGCTTTTCGAATAGCTGCTAGAAATTTAGAAAATATTATTGTAGAAAATATTAGGAATTTAAGCGTTTACCAAGTTCTTTGGGCGGAAAAAATAGTTGTTACGTCCGAATCTTTTGATTTTGTAAAATATAACCGAGTTTAAGGAATAATGTTAAGATGAATATTAGCAGTGTAATTAAAAAACCTTTGTTAACTGAAAAAGCTTCTTTTGCAAAAGAAAAACATGGTAAGTATACTTTTATGGTAGATAGTCGGGCCAATAAATTTCAAATAAGAGAAGCTGTGGAGTCTTTATTTAATGTTAAGGTAATTTGTGTTTGTACTGCTAATTATTTAGGCAAGAAAAAAAGGGTTGGTAGAAGTGAGGGGTATAAAAATAATTGGAAGAAAGCGGTAGTTAAGATTGCGAGTGGTCAAGAAATTCAAATAATGGAAGAAGTGTAGATTAAGTGCATATATAGGCAATTATTATTGTTAATTTGTGGTTAAAAATAGTTTTTAGATACGAAATTGTTACGTAAAATAGGAGAAAGCAGGGAAAATGCCAATTAAAACTTTTAAGCCTTATACTCCAACTAGAAGAGTCATGTCAATATCAGATTTTTCTGATATTACTAAAACAGTACCTGAAAAATCTTTGGTAACTATAATGAAAAAAAAGGGTGGTCGCAATAATACGGGTCGCATAATGGTTCGTTTTAGAGGCGGTGGACATAAGAGGTTTTATAGAAAGATAGACTTTAAAAGAGATAAGGTAGATGTTTTGGCTAAAGTAGTAGCTGTGGAATACGACCCTAATCGTTCAAGCAGGATATTACTTTTAGAGTATCAAGATGGAGAAAGAAGATATATAATTCAACCGGTGGGTGTGAAAGTTGGCGATGTTGTTATGTCCGGACCTAGGTCAGATGTAAGACCGGGAAATGCACTTCCTTTGATGAATATCCCAATTGGTACTTTTATACATAATTTAGAGTTTATCGAGGGTAGGGGCGGACAGCTTGTTAGGTCAGCAGGGGCAATGGCGCAACTGTTGTCGAAAGAAAAAAATTATGCCCATGTTAGGATGCCTTCTGGCGAGATAAGATTTATTCGGCTTAAGTGTTATGCTACGATTGGACAGGTCGGCAATGTAGATCATGAAAATATTATTATTGGTTCTGCGGGCAGAAATAGGCGTTTAGGTAAAAAACCGCATGTGCGAGGTACTGCCATGAATGCCGTAGACCATCCCCACGGTGGCGGAAGAGGAAGATCTAAGGGCAACAATCAGCCGAGGAGTCCTTGGAATCAGCCAGCTAAGGGATTTAAAACAAGACCAAAAAAAATTTGGGATTGGGTCGTAGTGAGTCATCGCAATAAATCTAAAAAGAGGTAGTTCTAAAAATGAGTCGTTCTACGAAAAAGGGACCCTATGTGGACCTGAAACTTTTAAAAAAAATGCAAAAGCAGAACGTGAGCGGTGGTAAAAAAATTTTGAAGACTTGGTCAAGATCTAGTGTAATAACCCCTGATTTTGTTGGTTATACTTTGGCGATACACAATGGGAAAAAATTTCTGCCAGTGTTTATTTCTGAGCAGATGGTTGGTCACAAGCTTGGCGAATTCGCACCAACGAGAATCTTTAAAGGTCATGGTGGCGTGACTAAGCAAGAGACATCTTTAACGTAATGGATTTAGTTGATGTACGTTTTGTGGTTGTCTAAATTTATGCATGTATAATTTAGTTTAACAGGAATTGAACAAATGGAAGCAAAAGCAACGGCAAAATTTGTAATGTGTACTCCAAGAAAAGTGAAACAGGTATTATCGCTTATTAGTAATAAAAGTGTAGAAAGGGTTTTTGAGATATTGCCTTTCCTTTCCAAATCGGCTGTTTTGCTGATCGAGAAAGTTTTGAATAGTGCAATTGCCAATTTGGGTAAAAATAGCGATTTTTCAAAATTGCGAGTGAAAGAATGTTGGGTTTGCAATGCTCCAACTTTAAAAAGAATGAGGCCAGGACCTCAGGGTAGGGGTATGTCTGTAAGAAAAAGAACTTCTCATGTGACTATAATAATCACAGATGCGAATAACGATAGTTGAATCATTGAAGATAAAAGATTTGTTTTTCAATAAGAGACGGAACAAAAAGAGGAAAGGAATATGGGACATAAGGTTCATCCTAGAAGTGTTAGGTTGGGTTATATCTGTGAGTGGGTATCTAAATGGTTTAATCTGCGTGAAATGCCGCGTCTGATCATTGAGGACCACCGTGTGCGAAGTTATTTGAAAAATAAACTTAAATTGTTTTCTGTTTCAAAAATTGCTATTGAAAGGGCTGGAAAGTATTTAAAAGTTGGTATTTATACTGCCAGACCAGGTATGATAATAGGAAAGGGAGGACAAGGAATAGAAAATTTGAGAAAAGAAATAGAAGACATGACAAATTCAGAAAGCAGAATATTTGTCAATGTAATAGAAATTAACAAACCTGAAATAGATGCTCAGTTGGCGGCAGAGAATATTGCATTTCAGTTGGAGAAACTAGTTGCTTTTAGAAGAACAATGAAAAAAACTGTGGAGAAGGCAATGGTTGCCGGGGCACTTGGAATTAAAGTCATGGTTTCAGGAAGACTTGGCGGTGCTGAAATAGCAAGAACGGAATGGATTAAAGATGGTCGGATACCTTTGCAAACTTTTAGGGCTAGTATAGATTATGGTTTTGCAGAGGCTTATACCACTATGGGACAGATAGGAATTAAAGTTTGGATATTTAAAAAAGAGTTATTTAAAAAAGATATGCAGAAATTATTTGAGGATGCGAAGTCTGTAGATTGTTTAAGTGGGTTTAGAAAGTAAATTGTTTGCATAAGGAATTTTTGTATGTTGATGCCAAAAAGAGTTAAGTATAGGAAATCTCATAGGGGTAGAATGAGTGGGATGTCAAAAGGTGGGACGTCTTTGGTTTTTGGGAGGTACGGTATTCAAGCACTTGAGCCAGTTTGGATAACAAGCAATCATATAGAGGCGGCACGTGTTACGCTTACAAGATACACTAAAAAAGGTGGCAAGATTTGGATTAGAATATTTCCTGATAAACCCATTACAAAAAAACCAGCTGAGACTAGAATGGGTAAAGGGAAGGGCGACCCACAGTTTTGGGTCGCAGTGGTAAAACCAGGTAAGATAATGTTTGAAATAGATGGCATTTCTGAAATCGAGGCAAAAAAGGCACTAATAATGGCTTCTAATAAGTTACCGTTGCATGTTAAAATTTTGGCAAGATAAACTAAAATAGGGGATTGTTGTCAATGAATGGCAGATATCGTCTTGAATTTAAAAATTTGTCTAAAGGTGAGTTGGAAACCAAATTGAAAGAGCTTCGTGGTGAGATTTTTACATTAAAATTTCGTCATGCTGTGTCTCCGCTCAAAAATCCCATAAAAATAAGGGAAATTAGAAAAAATATTGCGAGAGTTAAAACCATTATAAGTCAGCAACAATCTGGTAAATACTAAAAATAAATTTTGGGAAGGGAAAATGTTGCATCGTGCAAAACGTAAATATCGTATAGGTACTGTTGTGGGAGAAAAATGCAGTAAGACTAGACAGGTTTTTACTGAGAGGGTTTATGCCCACTCTTTATATGGTGTTGTTGTGCGTTCAAGAGGTAAAATTGCGGTTCATGATAATTGTGACATATCCCATAATGGCGACATTGTTAAGATAATGGAAGCTAGACCGATGTCAAAGACAAAAAAATGGGTTATAGTCGAGGTAATAAAAAAGGCAAGAGTTAAGTTAAGCTGAGAGGTGATTGAAAATATGGTACAGGAAAGAACTGTTTTAAATGTGGCAGATAATTCGGGTGCAAAAAAAATTCGTTGTTTCAGGGTGCTCAAGGGTACAAAGCGTAGGTATGCAAGTGTAGGTGATGTTATTTGTGCTTCTGTTCAAGCTGTTTTACCGCGTACAAATGTAAAAAAAGGTGATGTAGTTAAAGCTGTGGTTGTAAGAGTTGTAAAAGAAGTAAGACGCATTGATGGAACGTATATAAAATTTGATGATAATGCAGCAGTTATAATTAACGATGAGGGCGAACCTAGGGGAACACGTGTTTTTGGACCAGTTGCAAGAGAGCTAAGGGAAAGTAACTATCTTAAAATTATTTCCTTGGCTCCAGAGGTAATATAAGTCTATTGTAAAGTGAGTGATTTTGCACATTAAATAAAAAACAAGGAAATTCACAATGTTGACTGTTAAGAAAAATGACAGGGTCGTAGTTTTGTCTGGTAAAGACAGAGGCAAAAAGGGCAATGTTCTCTGTGTGATCCCGGGAAAAAACAGTGTTGTTGTGTCAAAAGTAAATTTTGTCAAGAGGCATACAAAGCCTACTCGTACTGATGCTGGGGGTATTAAGGAAAAAGAAGCGGCTATGGACGTAAGTAATGTTATGCTTTTGTGCCCTAAATGTGATAGACCTTCGAGAGTTAAATTTGACAGGTTGTCAGATATGACTAAGATTAGAGTTTGTCGCAAGTGTGGCGAAATTATAGCATAGAGCAATTAAGGTTGTGGAAATTTTCTGAGAGGAATGATAGATGAAATATTCGCGATTAAAGGAACTGTATCAACAGGTGGTAGCTAAAGAGTTGAAGGAAAGGTATAGGTTTAAAAATATTTTTCAGGTTCCGAAATTGTCAAAAATTGTGGTTAATGTGGGGTTAAGTGAAGCTAAAGATAACATTAAGGTTTTGGATGTTGCCAGTACAGAACTTGCTGCTATTACGGGGCAAAAACCTTCCGTGTGTCGTTCTAGGAAATCGATTTCTAATTTTAAAATACGAGAAGGTATGCCTATAGGGATTAAGGTTACTTTGCGGGACATTGTAATGTATGAGTTTTTAGATAGGCTGATAAATGTTGCGATTCCGCGCATAAGAGATTTTAGAGGTGTGAATACCACAGGTTTTGATGGTAATGGAAATTTTAATTTTGGTATTACAGAACAATATATTTTTCCCGAAGTTGATGTTGAGAAGTCTGATAAAACGAGGGGTATGAATATAACTGTAGTTACGACGTCACTTATGAATGAGCATGCGATAACTTTGTTAGAGCTATTGGGAATGCCTTTTAAGAAAAAAAGTAAATAAATCGCTAAAAATGAGGGGGTTGTTTTGGTATGGCCACTATCTCTGCAGAAGTTAAAATGCTTAAAATTCAGAAATTTGCTAGTAGACATAGAAATAGGTGTGGTATATGTGGAAGACCGCGTGGGTTTTATAGAGATTTTGGAGTTTGTAGAATATGCTTGAGAAAGTTGGCACATAACGGAGAAATTCCGGGTTTAACTAAATCAAGCTGGTAAGTGTATTTCAGTTAAGAAGGAGTAATATCAATGGTTGTGGATACAGTATCTGACATGTTCACTCGCATTCGTAATGCTAATTTAAAATTGCATGAAAGATTAGACATTTCGTTATCAAAGTTAAAATTAGAGGTAGCTAGAATCTTGAAGGAGGAGGGGTACATAGCCAATTACAAAAAAGTTGAAAATAGTAAACAAGGTGTATTGAGAATTTATCTCAAATATACTTCAGATGGGTCACAAGTTATACAGGGGTTGAAAAGATCTTCTAAACCAAGTTTGAGAGTATACAAGGGGTACAAAAATATTCCAAGAACTATTGGCGGGCTTGGAATTACCATAGTTTCTACTTCTAGTGGTTTGATGACTGATAAGAGAGCTAGAAACAGAAAAATAGGTGGTGAAATTTTAGGGTACGTTTGGTAAAAACAAAACATATTTAGGATAAATAAAATGAGTAGATTAGGCAAAAATCCGGTTCAATTGCCGGAAGGTGTAAAGGCAGAATTTAGTAGTGGCGTTCTCAAGGTGTTTGGTTCTGTTGGTAGCATTTCTCGAATTATAAACGAGAAGATGATTATTGAAATTACAGATAGTAGCATTTCTGTTAAGCCGATCAGCAGTACCCGACAATGCAATATGTTACATGGTCTCACTAGAGGACTTATTGTTAACATGGTTGAAGGCGTTTCAAATGGGTTTAAAAAGGAACTTAAAATGGTGGGTCTTGGTTACAAGTCTGCCATAAAAAGCAATAATGAATTGGAATTGTCAGTTGGGTTTTCGCATTTGGTGAGTCTTGGAATTCCATCCTGCGTGAAACTTTCAGTCGCCGTTGATACAGATAAAAATACTATAATTTCAATTTTTGGGGTAGATAAAAGTGAAGTTGGTGCTTTTGCTGCAAAGATTAGGGATATTAAACGACCGGAGCCTTATAAGGGTTTTGGAATAAGGTATACAAAATCAGAAATATCTGCTGATGGAAGAACATTTGTTTACACTGACGAAAAGATTATTAGGAAGTCTGGTAAAGCTGCCGCAGCTTCTGGTGGCAAAAAATAATTTGCACGTGCTATTCAACAAATAGTGAAATATTTGATGTGTTCTGATGTTTGACGGTTGCACTGTGCATGTGTTGTGTCTTTTGATGTTATAAATTGTTTAAAATAAATGTAAACACAGGATTGACGCAAAATTTCAAGTTCAGTAGAATTCTTAGGTAAATTAGCTTTTTTTATGTTAAGGTTTTTGCGATAAATGTGTTGTTTTATGGTGACAGTCTGAATGAATTAATTATAAATTGGTTGTATTTTAGGGGTATTGTAAATGAAAAGTTCTGCTAAAAGATTTGGTTATCGTGTAAATAGAGTTAGGAATAAGATTAAAGGAACACAAGAAAGACCCCGTTTAAGTGTATATAGAGGACATAAGCATGTATATGCTCAAGTTATAGATGATGGTGTTGGTATCACCCTTACGTGTGCTTCTACTTTGTCGCAGGAGCTTAGGGGTAAACTAAATGTTACCAGTAATGTTAACGCGGCTAAGTTGGTGGGTGATTTGATTGCCAAAAAATCCATTGAAAAGGGAATAAAAAAAATAGTTTTTGACCGTAGAGGTTATAAATATACTGGTAGAATTAAGGCGCTTGCGGATGCAGCAAGGGGTGGGGGGTTGGATTTCTGATTATTAGTAAATATTTTTACTTGGTTTTTAGGAGGATAAATTGGCTGAACAGATAGTAAATGACAAGAGGTATCAAAATAAAAATAATGATAGTCTGAAGGAAACAGTTGTTGCGGTTAACAGGGTTGCTAAAGTGGTTAAAGGTGGAAAGAGATTTTCGTTCAGTGCTCTTGTAGTAGTTGGCGATGAAGCGGGCAGGGTCGGTTGTGGTATTGGCAAAGCGAATGAAGTGCAGTCCGCTATTCAGAAAGGTAGCACACATGCTACTAAGCACATGATTTCTGTAAAACTGAAAGGTGTTACTATTCCACATGAAATAATAGGTGTGTCAGGTTCCGGAAAGGTGCTGTTGAAACCTGCTGCTTCTGGAACAGGGGTCATTGCTGGGGGGGTAGTTAGAGCTGTGCTGGAAGCTGTTGGCATAAGAGATATTCTTACAAAATCAATGCGTTCGTCTAATCCATTTAATGTTGTTTATGCTACTTTGTCAGCACTTAAATCATTGCGTTTGAAAGAAGATGTGGCTAAAATTAGAGAAAAAGAGGTTTTGGAAATATGATAAGTTTAAGTAGTCTGAGGCCGGCGGTTGGTTCCAAACATAGGAAAAAAATTGTTGGTCGCGGGGTTGGATCAGGGCATGGAAGAACTGCCACAAGAGGTAGCAAGGGACAAAAATCGCGGTCAGGTGATGGTGGGAAAAAGGTTGGATTCGAAGGTGGTCAAATGCCACTTTTTAGAAGAATACCTAAAAGAGGCCACAACAGTGCCAGAAGACGTATAGTATATGAGGTTGTTAATGTAAATATGTTAAATAAGTTTGATTCCGGCGTTGAAATTACTTCTAATTTTTTGAAAGAAAATGGTATTGTTAAGAGTCCTAAATTTGTGAAAATATTGGGAAATGGCGAGCTCACTAAATCTCTACATATTAAGGTATTAGCTTTTTCTAGGTCAGCTTTAAATAAGATTCGGCAAGCTGGCGGAAAGCCAGAATTTACAAAATAATAATTCATTTAGTGTAGGGTCAGAAATTATGTTAAAAAGTTTTTTGAGTATTTTTAGGGTGGTTGAACTTAGGAATAAAGTCATTTTCACTCTCTTTGTTATTGTGGCGTATAGAATAGGTGCCACTATTCCTATTCCTGGCATAAATGCAGAAGCTGTGAAATCTTTGTTTGCTGCCAATGCAAATGGTTTGTTAGGTTTTTTGGACATGTTTTCAGGAGGAGCTCTTAACAGGATGTCTGTTTTCTCCATGGGAATAATGCCTTATATAAATGCTTCCATCATTATGAGTTTGATGCAAGGCTCCCATATTATTCCTTATTTGGATAGGCTTGCAAAAGAAGGTGAGCAAGGAAGAAAAAAACTTACTCAAATTACAAGGTACGGTACTTTATTGCTGGGTACTATTCAATCTTTTGGATTGACAATGGCTATATCAAAAATGCCAACCCCGTCTGGGTTACCAATTGTTATTGAACCTTCGTTGTCATGGATATTTTTAACAGTTGTTACTCTCGTTACAGGTACTGTTTTAGTGATGTGGTTAGGAGAACAGGTGTCTGAAAGGGGCATAGGGAATGGAATTTCGCTTATAATTTTTTCAGGTATAGTGGAAAGGTTTCCACATGCTTGTCTCAGCATAGTTCGCCTTGTCCAGATGGACGAATTGTCTTTGTTGTATGCACTGGTTCTTTTGGCAATTATTGTTACTGTTTTGGTCTTGGTTATTTGGGTTGAAACTGCACAGCGTAGAATTCCTGTCAATTACGCCAAAAAAATGATAGGAAGAAAAATGTACGGTGGGCAGACTTCGTTTTTACCTATTAAGGTTGATCAGTCTGGTGTTATTGCTGTTATTTTTTCAGTATCTATATTGTCTGCTCCTTTGACAGTTGCTCAATTTGCTCCAGATTGGACTATATGGGGGTATCCCATAGCAAAAAAAATTATGGAATGGGTTAACAGTGGCTCTGTAGTGTACAGTTTAGTTTACGCTTTTCTTGTTGTTTTCTTTTGTTATTTTTATAATTCGATTTCTTTTAACCCTAAGGATCTAGCTGATAATATGAAAAAATCTGGAGGTTTTATACCGGGAATTAGACCAGGTGACAATACCTCTGGATACATACAAAGGGTTTTGGAAAGAGTTACTTTTGGTGGAGCACTTTTTGTGGCTGGAATAGCAGTACTTCCGGACTATTTGAGGAGTATTATGAATGCTCCATTCTTTTTTGGTGGTACTTCTTTGCTTATAGTTGTTGGAGTTGCCCTTGATACTATTGGGCAAGTGGAATCTCATCTTATTATGCGACATTATGAGGGTTTTATGAAAAAAAGTCGTATAAAGGGTAGATGGTTTAACGTAAAATAATGAATTATGTGCTTTTAGGACCTCCTGGTGCAGGAAAAGGAACGCAAGCTAAAAAAATTATTGAAAAATTTAGTATAGCTCATTTGTCTACTGGTGATATGTTTAGGGAAGCTAAAAATATTGACAAAAAAATAAACGAGTTACTTTTGTCTGGTCGGCTCGTGCCTGATGAAACAGTGGTAGAGATGGTAAAAAAAAGATTGGAGGAAGTGAAATTTGAAAAAGGTTTTGTCCTGGACGGTTTTCCAAGAACTTTAAATCAAGCTGAGAAGCTTTGCAGGATACTTGGAAATAATGGAAAACGTTTGGAGTCAGTTTTTTACATAAATATAAGTTTTGAAGAATCAATTAAAAGAATTTCTGGTAGGCGCGTTTGTAGTTGTGGTAAGAATTATCATGTGGTTTTTGTTCCACCCAAAATTGTTGGGGTATGTGATTTTTGTGGCAATAGTTTGATGCAGAGAGAAGACGATAGAGAAAATATTGTCAGAGACAGGCTTAAGGTGTACGGTGAGCAAACAAAGCCACTAGCAAATTACTATAGACAAAATGGATTGCTTGTAGATGTCGATGGCTTGAATAATGCAGACAATGTTTTTGAGCAAATAGTTGCAAAGATGACAAAATAGCATTGCTGTGTTGTGCGTTGTTTAATTTAGTTCTTGCGAGGTTTTTGCAATAAGTGTTATTTAAGAAACCTAATGTAGTAATAAAAACAATAAAAGAAATAGATAAAATGAGGATTGCTGGAAAAGCAGTAGCAAGTATTTTGAAACAGCTTTCTTGTGTTATAAAACCGGGAATAACTACAAAAGCGATAGATATTTTTGTTCAAAGGCAAATAAAATTATTCGATATGGAACCAGCTTTTTTAGGTGTTAAGGGAGTAGACAGTTCTTTTCCTGCATCGGCATGTGTTTCTGTAAACAATGAAGTTGTTCATGGCATTCCGAGTTTTGAATATTTTATCAAGGAGGGCGATATTGTTTCTGTAGACATCGGTGTTATTTATGAAGGTTATTATGGCGATGCGGCAAAAACTTACGCTGTTGGTAAGATTTCGACACAAGCACAAAAATTGTTAGATGTAACTAAGTTGGCATTAGAAAAAGGAATAGAGCAAGTGTTGCCAGGTAATAGACTCGGAAATATATCTTTTGCGATTCAAAGCGTTGTCGAAGCTGCAGGATTTTCTGTAGTACGTGATTTTGTAGGTCATGGAATCGGTCGTTCTTTGCATGAGGATCCGCAGGTTCCAAATTATGGGAGATTTGATACGGGGATAAAATTGTTGGTTGGTATGGTGCTCGCAATAGAGCCTATGGTTAATGAGGGAAATTTTAGAGTTTTTTTAACTGACAATAACTGGACAGTTGTAACGGCAGATGGAAGTTTGAGTTCGCATTTTGAACACACGATAGCAATAACAAAAAATGGGTGTGAAGTTTTAACAAGGTGATGTAAGAATAATGGCTAAGGAAGAAAAGATAGTAGTAGAGGGCAAAGTATTGGAATCGCTACCCAGCACTATGTTTAAAGTTGCAATAGAGGGTGGTCATATTCTTTTGGCGCATATATGTGGAAAAATGAGGATGCACTATATAAAAATTCTTCCGGGTGATAAAGTCAAAGTTGAGCTTTCGCCTTATGACTTAACAAAAGGAAGGATAATTTATAGAGAAAAATAATTTGTTATGGAGCAACAAAAAAATGAAAGTTAGAGCATCTGTAAAACCAATTTGTCAGAAGTGCAGGGTTGTAAAACGCAAAGGCGTAGTGAGGGTTACTTGTTCTGATTTGAGACACAAGCAGAGACAGGGTTGAGTCTTGGTAATTTTAGCATGCAATAAAGGGTAGTATTTTTGTTTAAAGTTGTAAAACATAAATGCGTAGGAGGAATTTTTAATGGCGCGTGTTGCTGGTGTTGATTTGCCAAAAGGAAAAAGGCTAGACATTGCATTAAGGTATATTTATGGAATAGGACCTGCTATATCTGATGAAATTATCGAACAACTTTCGTTAAATCCTGCCAAGAGAGTCAAAGATCTAAATGAAGAAGAAGTGAACCAAATTAATAGTCTGATAACTAAGAATTTAAAAGTTGAAGGCGATTTAAGAAGAGAGGTGCAATCCAATATTAGAAGACTTATAGATATTGGTAGTTACAGGGGGTTGCGTCATAGGAGAAATCTACCTGTTCATGGTCAAAGGACGAAGACAAATGCACGTACGAGGCGTGGTAAAAGAAAAACCGTTGGTTCTGGAAAATCGGCTGCTCCGGGTAAAAAAGGTTGATGTATGAATTTCTAAAATTTTGTTTGAAGTGGAAAAGAGTGAAGTAAAGTATCCCATAAATTATGGAGGAGAATTGCAATGTCGGGAAATAACCAAAATTCTAAAAAAAAGAAGTACACAGGTGCAGTAGCAAGAGCCTATATATTGTCTACATTTAATAACACTATCATTAGTGTCGCAGATGACAATGGCAATGTTATATCTTGGTCGTCGGCTGGTGGATCGGGATTTAAAGGTGCTAAAAAAGGGACACCTTTTGCTGCCCAAATGGCAGCATCAACTGTTGGAAAAAAGGTATCAGATATGGGAGTAAAGCAGGTATCCGTTTTTGTTAAAGGGCCAGGACCAGGTAGGGAAACTGCTATAAGAGGGTTGCAAGGTTCTGGTCTTGGAATTTTGACTATAAGGGATATTACACCTACTCCTCATGATGGTTGTCGGTCTCCTAAACCAAGAAGAGTATAATTAATTTATAAACATAAATTTATAAGGAGTTAGCAAAATGTCACGGTACTTAGGTTCAGTTTGTAAATTATGTCGGCGTGAGAAGGAAAAGCTTTTTTTAAAAGGCGAAAGGTGCGATTCTAGTTGTTCGCTTGATAAAAAAAGAGGTAAGAATTTTCCTGGTCAGCATGGTGCATTAAAAAGTAAAATGTCGGATTATGCAAAACATTTGAGGGAAAAACAAAAAGCCAGAAGAGTTTATGGTTTAACAGAATCGCAATTTAGACATTATTATGATGTTGCAGAAAAAATGAAAGGTTCTACTGGTGATAATTTGCTTATACTTCTTGAGTCAAGGTTGGATAATGTTGTCTACCGTCTTGGAATGGCTTCTTCTAAAAAAATGGCAAGACAAACTGTAAACCATGGGAATATTTTAGTAAACAATAAGAGAATAGATGTGGCACGGTATCATGTGAAATCTGGTGACGTTATAACATTTCCTGAAAAATACAAACAAAACGCTGTTATAAAAAAACTTATTGAAAAAAAAGTTTCTAATGTTCCTTTGTGGCTGAATTTTGATAAGGACAAAATTGTTGGAGTCGTTGTCAATAACCCTATTGTGTCTGATGTTTCATATCCTATTAATAGTCAACTTATTGTTGAATATTATTCAAAATAAAATAACAGCCAATGAAAGGCTATCATTAATGAGGTTTTACCAATGAAAATAGTAGACTTAGAAAAAATGCGTAGGCTTGTTTTAGAGACTAATACGGCTACAGATTGCTATGGGTATTTTACAATTGAGCCTTTTGAACGTGGATATGGCTATACTGTGGGTAATTCTTTGAGGAGAATTTTGTTGTCTAGCCTTAAAGGTGCGGCAATAACTTCTGTTAAGATAACAGGAGCATTGCATGAATTTGCAGTTTTAAAAGGTGTGCGCGAAGATGTTGCCCAAATAATTTTAAATCTGAAAAAAATAAGAGTTAGGCTTAATTCAGATAAAACAGAATATCTTTATATGAAAGTTAATAAAGGTGGAAAAGTAACAGCTGCAGATATTGATGAAAATGCGAGTGTGGAAGTAATGAATCCTGAACAAGAAATTGCAAATGTAGATAGTGGTACTGTCTTTGAAATGGAGTTAACAGTTTCTTCAGGTAAAGGTTATGTGCTTGCTGAAGAATTTGAATCACATGTCCCAAACTTGTCTGTTGGGACAATTTTCCTCGATGCTTTGTTTTCTCCAGTTGTAAAAGTTAATTATGAAGTTGAAAACACGCGCGTTGAGCGTTCTATAAATTATGACAGACTTGTGATCGAAATATGGACAGATGGCTCTATTTCTCCACGAGCTGCTTTAGCTTATTCTGCTGAGATTTTGAGAAACAGTCTTGTTATTTTTCTGGAGAATAGTTCTGTTTCTGAGAATGTAGAGGTTGAGTTGCCGGTTTCAAAAACTGTAAATCAATTAGGCGATTTTGACAAAAAGGAAGTTGTAGATAATTCTATTGATATTTTGGCGCTTTCGGCTCGTACATTAAATTGTTTAAGAAAAATTGACATAAAGACCATAAAGGAATTGCTTGAACTTGGAGAGGATGGATTGATCAATCTTGAGAATATTGGCAAACGTTCTGTTAATGAAATAAGTAGGAAGGTAAAAGAGCTAGGCTTGTCTTTTTCTTAAGGATAATTAATTTAGGGGTGGAAATAATGATAAAAACTTATAATGGTAGTAAACTTGGAGTGACGAGTTCCCATAAAAAAGCTATGTTGCGCAATTTAGCTTCTGGTCTTTTTTTGCATGAAAAAGCTGAAACTACGCTTGCAAGGGCCAAAGAACTTGTACGTTACTCTGAAAAGCTTTTGACAAGGGCAAAAAAGTCAGATTTAAGTGCCATTAGAGCTGTAAGTTCTGAGGTTCATAAAAGGGAAATTGTAAAAAAAGTTTTTGATGTTTTGGTGCCAAGGTACAAAGCGAAAAAAGGTGGTTATACTAGGATAATTAAAGTTGGAGTGCGCCGAGGCGATAACGCAAGTGTAGCAATTGTTAGGTTGGTCGTTTAAAATCAGATATGAGTTATTTTTATTGCCATATGCTATTACGATTACTTGTTTTCCACGTTAATTTATTTTGAGGGGATAATGTTTAATTTTTTTTTCAAGATGTTCTCTAATGACATGGGAATAGATCTCGGTACCGCTTCTGTTCTTGTTTATATTGAAGGCAGAGACGTTGTTTTGAGGGAGCCGTCTGTTGTTGTTATGGAAAAAGATACAGGCAAGATTTTGGCAATCGGTAATGAGGCTAAAAAGATGATAGGTAAAGTTCCACAGCATGTGGAGGCAATAAGACCATTAAGAAACGGTGTTATCGCCGACTTTTCAGCTACAGAAAAAATGATAAGGTATTTTATTAGGAAGGTTCATGATAGGAAAACCTTAATTCATCCTAGAGTTGTCATTGGAGTGCCTTCTGCAATTACGGAAGTAGAAAAAAGAGCTGTTAGAGAGTCTGTGGAACAGGCAGGAGCACGTGAGGTACATTTAATAGAGGAACCTATGGCAGCTGCTATAGGTGCTGGAATTCCAGTTGAAGATCCTGAAGGTAATATGATAGTGGATGTTGGCGGGGGAACCACAGAAATCGCCGTTGTATCACTTGGCGGAATGGTTGTAAAAAAATCACTTCCTATTGCGGGTGATAAAATGGACGATGCTATAGTTCAATATTTTAGAAAAAAACATAATTTAAATGTGGGCGAAAATACAGCGGAAGATGTTAAATTTAGAATAGGTTCGGTTTATCCAGTTGAAAAAGAAGATATCATAGATGTTAAAGGTAGGGATAGTGGAGGTTTACCAAGGATAATTAAAGTTTCGTCTGAAGAAATACGAGAGGCGTTAGAAGATCGTGCCAATGAAATGGTAGAAGCTATAAAGGAAGTTCTAGAGCAGACACCTCCTGAACTTGCAGCTGATATTGTAGACCATGGAATTCTTTTAAGTGGAGGTGGTTCGCTTATAAGAGGATTGCCTGAACTTTTGTCTAAAAGGACAGAATTACCAGTCATGCGAGCTGATGATCCTTTGCATTGCGTTGTTAGAGGAACAGGGATAGTTTTAAGAACATTGAAAAAAGCAAATAAAAATAGGTTGGATTACAAGCTGCTGGATTAAATGTTTTTTGAAAAATAAATGGATATTGTGTTTTGGCACGTTGCTTTTGTATAGTTGGCAAGGTTGTGCAGCTGTGTTTCTGTTGGAAAAATTTTATTAAAAATTTGCTGAACAGAAGTATTGTTAATGATTAAAGAAAAGATAGAGAAAAAGAGAAAAAAAGTATTTGTAAGCTTGGTGATTTTGAGTTTCATATTCATATTTTTTAATGATACGAATGGTGTCAAAACGATTAAAAATATAATTTATTACGTTGTATTCCAGAATATGCAGTTCGTCAACAACAGAGCTGAAATTCTTTCCAGTTTTACCGATAATGCTAGAAACTTAATTTATGTAGACGAAATGAATAAGTTTTATAAGAAAGAGAATAAAGTTCTTTCCGACAAGCTGCGCAATTATTATAACATGGTTGCTGATTACAATGAGCTCACAAAGTTTTTAAAAATTTCAAAAATTAAAAACACTAAGTCTGTTTTTGCAAGGGTTATAGCAAGGGACAATAGTGGTTATTATAGGTGGATAATCATAAACAAAGGCGAATACGACGGATTTTGCAACGACCTTCCTGTGGTTTTGGTTAAAAAAAATGGCAAGCTGTGTGCTTTGGGTAGGATAACAGAAACGTATAAGAATTCCTCTAAAGTAACCCTCATAACAAACTCTTCTCTATCAGTACCAGTTGAAATTGAAGGCAAAAATGTAGATTGTTTGGCTGAAGGTAATAATTCCAATGATTTGCAAATTACATATATTCCAATTTCAGCAAATGTTGAGATTGGAGATAAAGTTGTAGTAAGTGGGATAAGTAGTGTTTTTCCGAAAGGAGTATACGTCGGAGTTATAAAAAGCATTAACGAGGATAACGATATGCTTTATTTCAAGACAGGCGTTGCAAGTAGTGATTTCACTATGGAGAATTTTTATGAAGTAGCTATTTTTGTTCCGGATGTAGAGAGGTAGAAGCATAAAATGGAGAATATGCTAAATGAATGCAACAGTGTATTATATTTCTATATATGCTTTCACTTGGTTTCTTCATTTTTTTTTGGTGGGAAAATATGTCGCTGTAGGTGGCATTTGTCCTAATTTTGCTTTAACAGCTGTTATTTTTTTATCTTTATTTAGAGCAGAAATTAGTGGTATGGTATTAAGTTTTGTGATAGGTTTAACGTGGGATGTTTATTCATTGGACATTTTTGGGTTGCGAGCTTTAGTTTTTACGACTATAAATTATCTGTGTTCTGTGCTAATGAGAAACATTTATTGTGCAAAAATTTCTACACAATGCCTTATAGTTTTTTTGGCATCCGTTTCTTATAGTATCATAATTAGTTTCGTCTTGCACTATACCAATCATAACAGTATGCACTTTCCTTTCGATGTGGGCATATTATTGGGTAGTGCTGTTACAGCTGTGTTTTCGCCTGCGGTATTTTGGGTTTTCAATAAGATTGCTGATGCTTTCTATTTGAATTCAAATTTTGGTGAGCAATAAGATGGTGTGGAAGGCGGGAATAAGCAGCAATTATGGAATATTTTTTGAAAAGCAAAGAATGATATTTGTTCTTTTTGCTTTTATGTTTGGTGCTTTGTCTTTACGTCTTTTTGAGCTGCAGATAATAAAAGGCAGCAAATACAGGATAATATCCCAGCAACAAAGAATACACACTGCAACTGATAAGGCGCCGAGGGGAATTATTTATTCTTCTGATGGACAAACAATAGTAAATAATGAAATTGGGTTTGCCCTATTATTCTATCCTTTTGGAAAAAATTATTCCCCAACTGAAAATACTTTATCTAATCTTAGCAAGATATTAAACAGAGAAATTAAAGTGCCTCGTGATAAGCTTTTGAAGAAGGGGGTAGTTGTCAGACTTGCAGATAATTTATCGCTTACCGAAGCTTTTAAAATTCAAGAATACAAAATAGACCTTGAAGGAATTGTAGTAAAGGAAGAACCGTATAGAAATTATTGTTCTCCTTTAGCTACAGCACATTTTACTGGTTATATAAGTGAGGTAAACGAGAAAGAACTTAAAAAACAAACCACAGCAGAGAACAGTTATAAAATGGGAGACTATATAGGTAGAGGCGGTATAGAGCAAATTTATGACAAATATTTAAAGGGCGAGGAAGGATATTGGGAGTACGAAGTAAACGTACGCGGTTACCAAACTCAGGTATTTCAGTACATCGCACCGAAAATTGGTAACAATATCTACACCACGGTTGATTTAAAATTGCAGGAAGTTGCTTTTGATGCTCTTAAAAATAGTAGCTCGGGACAAGGTGCGGCTGTTGTAATAGATGTAAAAACTGGTGCTGTTAAAGCAATTGTTTCTTGTCCATCATTTGATACCAATGATAGTAATGGCAAAGAGTTCATTAAATATATGGAAGATCTACGAAAACCACTTTTTAACAGGACTTTACAAGCACAATATTCTCCTGGTTCGATATTTAAAATCATAACCTTTTCGGCTGCTTTAGAGTGTTTAAGTGCGGATGTTAAAGAACCTATTGTTTGCAATGGAAGTTTCGAATTGGGAAATAGAAAATATGCCTGTTGGTATAAGGGTGGTCATGGCAGAATAGGTTTAATTTCTGCTATGAATAATTCCTGTAATGTTTATTTTTATCAGCTAGGTTTGAAAGTTGGCATTAATAACATAGAAGAATATTCTAGAAAATTTTTTCTTGGCGAAGCTACAGGGGTAGATTTACCTAATGAGAAAAAGGGTTTTGTCCCTAGTCGAAAGTGGAAAAAAGAAAAAACTAAGGTGCCTTGGTTGCAAGGCGATACTGTTATTTTAGCAATAGGTCAAGGTGGTCTTTTGGTAACGCCTTTGCAAATGGCGCAAATGATGGTGGTAGTTGCAAATAAAGGAGTTTCTTTTAAACCTTATGTTGTCGAAAAGATAGTAGACAGGAACAACAAAGAAGTTTTTAAACATACTATTGAACCAAATAAACAGGTAATTATGTTGGAAAATACTTGGATGTTATTACACAAAGCTCTTTTCGAAACTGTAAATAGTGGAACTGCCCATAGAGCGCAAGTTAGAGGAATAAAAATAGCTGGCAAAACAGGAACAGCTCAAAACCCGCTTGGCGAAGATCATGCGTGGTTTGTTTCTTACGCTCCAATAGATAACCCTGAAATTGCAGTAGCAGTTATTGTAGAAAATGGCGGCGGAGGTGGGTCCAATGCCTGCCCAATTGCCAAGCAAATTTATGAAAAATATTTTGAAAATAGATAGATCGCAGCTTTTATGTGAAAAATATGGGGTAGTCCGGGGTACGCGGTCAGTCTTTTAGGGTATCTCATAAGATTTAAATAAAAACAATAAAAATGAATTGCATTAAAATCGGTTATGGGTAGTTGGTCCTAGCAACCGGGGCAGTAGTTTGATTTTAGGTCAGTATTTTTATACACTCCAGAGAAGTTGCAAAGTATGTTTGCTCTTGTTAAGTGCATGCCGGTTGTTGTGCATAGCTATTTGGCTTTTTTCGGAATTTGGATGATGGGATATTTTAATATTTGGTAAAAAAGTTGCGAGATGGATTTTTCGTTTGAATTGCGACTGTTTTTTGTGGTAAAAAAGGAGAGAAATAAATGGCAAATATCACAATGAAGTCTTTGCTAGAAGCAGGTGCCCATTTTGGACATCAGACTAGACGTTGGAATCCAAAAATGGCAAAATTCATTTTTGGAAACAGAAACAAAATTCACATCATTGACCTCCAAAAAACCCTCAAAGAGTTAAAAAAAACTTATAAGATAGTCAAAGATTTTATCGTAGATGGGTCAAATATTATTTTTGTTGGTACTAAAAAACAAGTTCGTGTTCCGGTCAAAGAGGAAGCAGTGCGGTGCGGTGCCTATTATGTCTGTGAAAGATGGCTCGGTGGAACTCTTACAAATTTTGAAACTTTAAAAAAATCTATAGCAAGGTATAGGGAAATTGAAAAAATGAAACAAGAAGGTGTTTTTGTTTCACTTTCAAAGAAAGAACAGTCGCAAATTGAAAGAGAGCGAATAAGGTTTGAGAAATATTTGGAAGGACTTAAAAATATGGAGAAGCTTCCGGAACTTATGTTTGTCATAGACCCGTATGAAGATGCGACTGCAGTTGCTGAGGCTAGAAAATTATGCATTCCAATAGTTGCTGTTTGTGACACAAATTGCAATCCGGATTTAATAGATTACCCAATTCCTGGAAATGATGATGCGATAAGAGCTGTGAAATTGTTTTGCTCTGCAATTGCAGATGCGGTTTTGGAAGGAAAAGGTACGATAAAAGACGACCCAACAGCAACTGCGACGCAAAACGAACTCATAGCTATTGCACGTACCGATACGGTTGCGACTGCTGAACGCTTGGAACAACAGCAAAATGTTCAGGAGACAGAAGAAACAGAAAATAACAATTGATTTTTAAAAGGGTAAAATTAATGGAAATGAAACTTATAGCAACTTTAAGAGAAATAACTGGTGCAGGAATTTCAGATTGTAACAGAGCTTTAAAAGAAACAGGTAGCAATATGGATAAGTCGGTCCGATGGCTTAGGGAAAAAGGTATAGCTTCCGCTGTGAAAAAAGCTGGTAGAAGTGCAAAGCAAGGAGTAGTGCAGGCTTATATCCACAGTGGAGGAACACTTGGAGTTTTAGTGGAAATAAATTGCGAGACAGACTTTGTTGCAAAAACTGACAATTTCAAAGATTTGGCAAAAGAAATTTCAATGCAAATTGCTGCTATGTCACCATTTTATATAAATAGAGAGCAAGTACCTGAAAATGTTTTAGAGTCTGAAAGAAAGATTTACAGTGCTCACCTCAAAGAGGAAGGAAAACCTGGAAAAGTTTGGGATAAAATTATTGAGGGGAAAATAGAGAAGTTTTATCAGCAAATTTGCCTTTATGATCAAATCTATATGAAAGACGCTTCCGGTAAGCAAACAATAAAAGATTTAATAAATGAAGCTATAGGAAAAATCGGCGAAAATATAATTATAAAAAGGTTTGTAAGATTTAAGCTTGGAGAAGAATAATGTTGTTTAAAAGAGTTCTTCTAAAACTGTCAGGGGAAACTTTTGCAAGTGCGAATTATTCAATAGCACAGGATGCTGTTTTGAGAACTGCAAATGAAATTAAAGTGGCGACTGAAAATGAAAATCTCGAAATTGCCGTTGTGGTGGGAGCGGGCAATATTTGGCGTGGAGCTGGTAAGTTTGTAGAAAGGGTAGCGGCTGATAAAATAGGAATGATGTCCACCGTTGTGAATTCATTAGTTTTAAGTGAAGCTTTAAATTCCATTGGTGTTAGGTCTGAGGTTTTTTGTGCAAACGGAGTAAGTGGTTTTGTGCAAAATTTTGATTCAAAAAAAGTTGTAAATTGTATAGAAAATAAAGTTCTCGCTGTTTTGGGCGGCGGCACTGGCAACCCTTTTTTTACTACGGACACAGCGGCGGCGTTGCGTGCTGCCGAAATTAATGCTGGTATCATTTTAAAAGCTACGCAAGTTGATGGAATCTACAGTGCTGATCCTAAAAAAGACAGCAAAGCTATGAAATTTGAAACGCTGAAATTTCATGAAATACTAGATAAAAATCTTAAAATTATGGACATTGAAGCTTTTTCTTTGTGTCAAAAATATGGCATAAGGATTTGTGTTTTCGATTTTTACAAAAACGGTAATTTAAAAAAAATTTTATGCGGAGAAAAAATAGGGACAATAGTGGAGGGATAAATGCGAATTCAAGATTTCTTTAATTCATCACAAGAGTCTATGAAAAAAACGTTAGAAAAACTAAAAACAGAGTTGTCAACTATAAGGACGGGTAGAGCAAATGCCGCTGTTTTAGACCAAGTAAAAGTTGAAATTTGCGGTGCATTTTTGCCAATAAATCAGGTTGCTGGGATAAATATTCCTGATGCAAGAACTATAGAGGTAAAACCATGGGATGTTTCACAGCTTGGATCAATAGAAAAAGCTATATTAAAATCTGATATAGGTTTATTGCCTGTAAATGACGGAAAGCTCATTAGGCTTTCCATTCCGACGCTTACTGAGGAAAGAAGAAAAGAAATTGTAAAAACTATAGGAAAAACTGCTGAAGATTTTAAAATTGCTGTTAGAAACGAGAGGAGAATTTTGGTTGACAGCATAAAAAAGCTAGAAAAAAGTAAAGACATAACTGAAGATGACAAAAAAAAATTTGAAAACGAAGCTCAAAAAATAACGGATTTATATGTAAAACAGATTGACGACGTGGTTTTTGCAAAAGAAAAAGAAATTATGAAAATATAGTTTGTGAATTTATCTGGCTATGTGCTGTTTCTGTAGTGTGCAGATGAATTTGTAAGTGGGTGCAACCGTATGGTTCTGAAAATATTGAAGAAGAAACAGATTCTTTTTCTTTTGTCTTTGGCATTTTTGGTGGTCTTGGGTGTTCCTGCAAAAGCAGCAGATGATTTTTCAGATATTGAAAAATTATCGTATAATCAAAGACGTAGTGCGGTCATTCTTGACAAACTTAACAACATCGATTCTACCTCTAACCAAAATTTGGAAGAATTAAAAGAAATTATTGATTCAGCAAAAGAAGACATTAATACAAATCAAATCAAAACTAGACAGCTTTTATCGGAAGCTTCACCTTATTTTATTGCAAATTTAGTAAGAAGTGTTGCTGTTGAAAATTTCAACAAAGAATTATATTCAAAAATAGCTTATTCAAAATACAAATTTGAAAGAAAAAATGATTTTTGGGTACAAAGTATTGGAGATGTTAAAAATTATGATAAAGATGAAAATTCAATAGAAAAATATGAGGATGATTCTTACGGAGCAATGCTTGGCATTCAAAATTATATTACGGATAAGTTTAAATTGGGTGTTTTTGGCGGATATAAAAGAAATTTTTTAAAACAGGGCAAAAGCTCAGCGGATGTTAATAATACCAGTGGTGGTATTTACGGCGGCTATATCGCGGAAAGTTTTGAGATAAGAGCAACAGTGGCAGGGGGGTATAATAAGTATTTTTCAAACAGACACATAAATTGCAATTTGCAAGAAAATATAGCCAAAAGTGAATTCGGCTCCGTTACTTTCAGTGCAGATTTGGAATTTTCCTACAAGTACTTCCTTGATAAAAAAAGTAATTTAATAATTAGTCCTTATGCGGGTGTAGAAACTTCTAATGTAAACTACGGTGGTTTTAAAGAATATAATGTCCGACCTCTAAATTTAGAAATTGACGGAAAAACGTACAATCGCAGTGTTGCAAGAATCGGCGGCGAAGTTGGTTATGATTCCGGAAAATTTTTTGCTCTTTATGGAATGATTGAAATCAAGTATATTCTTGACGGGAATGAGCCGGAGATAAGTTTTAAATTTGCAGATATTGACAGCAGCAACGTGTGGGTAAGAAGCAGAGGTTTTGAAGAATATGATATCTCTGTAGGGTTAGGCGGCGGAATAGAAATGAGAGTTTGTAATTTTTTAAGTGTTTTTGCAGAAAGTAGTTTTTATTCTTCGTCGGAGTATTCAAATTTATTTGTAACTGCTGGAATCAGAAACAGATTTGGAAGCTTGTCACCATCAACGGATAAATCTGAAAACAGAAAGGGTGCAAATTCCGGAACAACTTTATTTGCAAACAGTGATTATCTAATAGAAAAAATCAAGGAGAGTATAGAAAATATTTCTATAACTGTAGAAGAATTGGCTCCCAAGGGCTATGAGGTTGTGAAAAAACATACCAAATTATCAAGCCGAAAAGTTGCCAATGGCTCCGGAGATAATCCTATTGTAAAATTTGTAATAACATTGAAACATTTTGAGAATGAAACTTATATTTTGGATCTCCCAGCAAGAGATATTATAGTAAAATTATCTGAAAAAATAAGAGAAGATGGAGAGCAGAGAGTGTTTATAGAGAGCTATTCTAATGATGGTGACGCTTTTGCTCAGATAAGAGCTGAAGCTATTCGTTTAGAATTTATTAAAAATGGCATACCAAAACAGTATCTGATAATAGATATCCATAAAATTGCAACAGATGAAAACAACAGAGTGGAAGTTTTTGTAGATTAAAAATTTTTTAATCCGGCTTTTTAATGAAAATTATGTTAAACCCTTTTGTTCTTATGCGTAAGACTTATGAGTGGACTTTGAGCTGGGGAAATACAAAGTATTCGAGTTGGGTGTTGTTTGTGATATCTTTTATAGAAAGTTCTTTTTTTCCGATTCCGCCTGATGTTTTACTTATTCCTTTAACGTCAGCTCAACCTAAAAAATGGTTTCAAAAAGCTTCAATATGCCTTATCGGTTCCGTATTAGGTGCATTTCTTGGATATGCGGTAGGTTTTATTTTTTATGAAACTATCGGACTTGCAATTGTAAATTTATACCATCTTCAAAACGCAATGCAAATTATAGAGGCAAAATATACGCAAAATGCTTTTCTTGCCATTTTTACAGGGGCGTTCACACCCATTCCGTACAAAGCAATGACAATATCTGCCGGGATTTTTCATATAAATATTATAACTCTTTTTTGTGCTTCGCTAATAGGCAGAGGTGCTAGATTTTATGCCGTTGCTTTTGGCATTAGAATTTTTGGTGATAAAATTAAAAATGCCATTGAAAAATACTTTAATGCACTTTCAGTTGCTTTTGTTATTCTTTTGATAGTTGGTATAGCGGTTCTTAAACGCATATAATGATGTTAAAAATATACTTGCTTTTATACAATTTGTCAGTTATTTTGTTTTTGCCTCTAATCGTTTTGTTTATCTATTTAAACAAGAAACATAGAAAAGATTTTTTTTACCAAATTAAAGAACGTTTTGCTTTTTACAATTACAAAAAAAATAATCCAACCACTAAAAAAACCATTTGGGTACACTGTGCATCGCTTGGCGAGGTTTGCGCAGTAGAAGCACTTCTAGATAAATTAAAGGACGACTATGTTTTAAATTTAACTGCTATGACAAGAAGCGGTTTGGAATGTGCAAAAAAATATAAACAAATTGGTTTTGCCGCTCTTTTGCCTTTAGATATTTACCCTTTAACTTTAAAAGCTTTCAACACTTTCAAACCTGATATTATCTTGCTTTTTGAGACAGAACTTTGGGCAAACCTTATTTACAGTGCAAAAAAGAAAAACGTTAAAGCTGCAATAATCAACGGTAGACTTTCCGAAAAATCATTCAACCTTTATAAAAAATCAAGATTTTTCTTTAAAGAATTTTTGCAAACAATTCAGTTCATATCCGCGAGAACACCTGAAGACGGCGAAAGATTTAGATATTTAACTGGAAGTAAAGATAAAATTATAATTTCAGGGAATATCAAATACGATGTCACTTTTGCTTTGCCGGTGCAAAGGAAAGATTTTAATTTGAAAGAGAACGATTTTGTTTTTACAGCAGGAAGCATCCGACCAGATGAAGAAAAAATTATTGCAGACGCTTATTTTAAATTGTCAAATACCGATAGTGCAATTAAATTTATTATAGCTCCAAGACACTTATCAAGAATAAAACCTATAATCAAAATTTTTAAAGATAAAGGCGTAAAATATTCTTTATTTTCAGAAGGGGGATCTAATGGCGACGTGGTTTTAATAGATGTTTTTGGAAAATTGCAAAATGCTTACTCTATATCAGACTGTTGTTTTGTCGGCGGATCAATATCTGATAATAGCGGACAAAATCCAATAGAACCGGCAATGTATTCAAAACCCGTTTTGTTTGGGAAAAATATGACTAACTTCAAGTATGAAAGTAAAGTTCTTATAGAAAACGGCGGTGCTTATATCGTAGACGAGCAATCTATAACTGATTTTATATTGAAATTTAAAAACGATAAAAATTTTTGTAAAAACGTAGGTGGATGTGCTTTTAAAGCGGTTCAATCACAAAAAGGAGCGGTTCAAAAAACAGTTAATTTGATAAAAGAGATATTAAATGAAAAGTGACAAAATAGTTGCTATCGTTTCTTTTATCTGCAAATGTTTAGACAAAACATTGCGAAAAACTTCTTTAAACGGCACATTGCTTTATCCTAAACCCGCAATCTACCCATTTTGGCACAGCAATGAATTTTCCATGCTTATGTCAAACCAGAACAACAATGTCGTCATTATGGTAAGTCTTTCAAAAGATGGAGAAATGCTTGCTCAACTTTTGCGTAATTTTGGCTTTATCACCGTGCGCGGCTCTTCAAGCAAGGGCGGCGATAGAGCTTTAATTGAAATTATAAGATATGCCCGTAAAGGTTATAATCTTGCTTTTGCCGCAGACGGACCAAAAGGTCCTTATCATAAATTAAAAATGGGCGTAGTATATTGTGCGCAAAAAACCGGGTTGCCATTGATACCTATTTCATGTTCTGCAAAAAATAAAATTACGTTTAAAAAATCTTGGGATAAAACGAGTGTTCCTTTGCCTTTTTCTAAAACGGTTCAAATATATGCAAACCCGATATTTGTTTCAAAAGAAGATGATATGGAAAAAAAACTTTCAGAGGTTGAAGAAAGCCTCAATAAAACTTTTGAATTTAGCGAAAATTACTATTGGCAAAAAGATATTTTAAAATACTTGCAATACCACCCTGCGCCAAAAATCTTGATAGTTCAGCCGTCAAGACTTGGCGATATAATTTTTACTTTGCCGGCTTTAAGTGCAATAAAAAACAAATTTCCGCATGCTCATATTAGTTGGATTGTAGATGAGAGATGTGCCGAAATTTTAGAGGAAAACCCTTGTCTTGAAAATATATTCATATGGGATAGAAAAAAGATAAATTATACTTATTATAAAAATTTAAAAAACAAATTGAGAATGCAAAAGTTTGATTTGAGCATAGATTTTCACGGGCTTGCAAAATCGGCATTTTTAGTTTTACTCGCAAATGCCAAGTTCAAAATAGCTTCCTCTTCCACAAATGGCATGAAGGAATTATCTTGGATATTTTCTAAAGAGATAAAGTCTCCTCAAAATTATCATTGCGTAAAAAGACATCTTGAAGTTGCAAAATATCTTTCTTGTTCAGATGAAATAAATTATCCTATTGCAATTTCAGACGACAATTTCAAAATGCTTAAAGAGAAGCTTATCAAAGAAAAGGTCAATTTAGAAAATTTCGTGGGCATTCATCCGGGCGGTGGGTGGATTTCGCGTAGGTGGGATATTTTAAAATTTGCAGAACTTGCAGAAAAAATCAAACAAGAGTTATTTTGCGATATTGTTCTTGTAGGGGGAAAAGAGGGAGGTACTAGCGAAAAAGGTCTCAATGAAGAAATAATTTCAAAAGCGAATGTTAAAATCTGCGATATGACGGCAAAATTAACATTAAAAGAATTGTGTGCTTTTTTAAAAACCTGTAAAGTTTTTGTGGCAAATGAAGCAGGACCAATGCATATAGCAACCGCTTTAAATACTCCTGCAGTCGCTATTTTGGGTCCTACAAATGCAAAAAGAACGGGTCCATATAAAGGAAATGTCAAAATCATCCAACATTATTTTGAATGCCAACCTTGCAGAAATAGAAACTGTCCAAATCCCAAATGTATAAAATCAATAGAAGTAATTGAAGTTTTTGAAGCCGTTAAAGAGAAATTAAAGCCATTTTGCAGACCTTGCGACTGCAATCAGAGTGTATAGTATATGTGATTGCCTTGGCATTATGTGTAGGATACGAGTAGCGAGGAGAGCAGATCGGGAAAGAAAAATGATTGCAAAATAAAAGATTTAAAATGGTGTTCGCGATGGTTAAAGCTACCTATAAACTGATACGTAGGAAAACTATTTTGTCTTAAAAATTTAGCAATTCAACAGTTGTTTGTAAGTTTTATTTTGTCGGCAAAATATAGTAAATATGTGTTTGTGCCGGCATGTTTGTTTAGCTGCGGCACAATGTTTTCGGGTTGTTAAGTAATGATATTAGGAGGTAAATTAAGAACATGACATTAATGGAAGATGCACAAAATAAAGTAGAAAACAATTTAATAAAGTCTGTTGTAAAAAGCGAAGTTTTAAGTGAAGAGTTTATTCGGGAAGGCGTTGCGAACGGAGCTATTGTTATTCCAAAAAACAAAAACAGAATTCTAAAAATAATCAATGCTGTAGGACAAGGATTAAAAACAAAAGTAAACGCCAATATTGGGACATCACCCGATCACATTTCCATTGAAGAGGAAATTGAAAAATTAAGTGTTGCGATTAAAGCTGGTGCCGATGCAGTTATGGATTTGTCTACAGGTGGCGATTTGCCAGCCATAAGAAAAGAAATACTGTCTGCTTGTCCTGTTTGTGTAGGGACAGTTCCTATTTATGAAGCTGTTTGCAGAACTGTGGCAAGAGGGAAGAAAATATCTGATATTGACGGTGAGCTTTTGTTTGATGTCATAGAAGAGCAGGTGCAGCAAGGCGTGGACTTTATAACAGTTCATTGTGGGATAAATAAAGAAACTACGAAGGTTTTAAATCGTCAGGGACGTCTGGCCGGAGTTGTCAGTAGAGGCGGCTCGTTTTTGGTAAAAATGATAAATGCAAGTGGTAAAGAAAACCCACTTTATGAACAATACGACAGGCTTTTGGAAATCGCCAAAAAGTATGATGTGGTTTTAAGTCTTGGCGATGGATTTCGTCCGGGTTGCATTTTTGATGCTTCCGACGGAGCACAGCTTGCCGAACTTAACGTTTTAGGCGACCTTGTTTTAAGAGCACGCAAGGCGGGAGTTCAAACAATGATAGAAGGACCAGGTCATGTTCCCTTAAATCAAATTAGTGCAAATGTAAAAATTGCAAAAAAGCTAGGACACAATGCACCTTTGTATTTTTTAGGTCCTATTGTTACAGATATCGCACCTGGATACGATCATATCACAAGTGCAATCGGCGGAGCTTTAGCAGCAGCGGAAGGTGTAGACTTTATATGCTATGTAACTCCTGCTGAACATATAAGACTTCCTAACGTGCAAGATGTTCATGAAGGAGTGATTTCTGCAAAGATTGCTGGTCATGTGGCCGATGTTGTAAAAGGTATAAAATGTGCTATCAAGCAGGATAATGAAATGTCTAAATGGAGAAAAGAGAGAAACTGGACAAAACAGCAGCAATACTGTGTAGATCCTGAAAAACTTGCAAAAGAAAGAGCCAAATTGCCACCACAAGAAGAAGATGTGTGCACTATGTGTGGGAAATTTTGTGCTATGAAAGATTAAATTTTAAGGCGGTGTTTTATCTAAGTTTTTCTTTCTCAATTAAAGATTAAACTAACAATGTTTCTATGAAAAATACAAATATAGTGTTGCTATTGTTTTTTTTTATGTTTATGGCAAAAATTTCTTTTGCTGAGTATTTTTACCAAGATAGTGCTAAAGAACTATACAAGTGGCACAATGTTTCAGCTGAAAATCCTGCAGTTATTGGCAACGATTTATCTATGGTTTGGATGCCGCAAGATGATGGCTACGTTGAAGGACAATTAGGAATTATTATAAACAAAAACTTTTCAATGTCATCATCGGACTTATCAACAAAAACTTTATTTGCAGCGAATGCAAATAGATTCTTCCGGAGTTTTACATCAACTTCCATTTCACTTAAAAATATTTACTTTTTACTTGGTAGTGCAGGCGAAAAGTCTGAAGATGGCGGCGGTGCTATAGCAATATATGGTGGTGACTTAAACTTGCATGCAGATAATGTTGTTTTTGATATAAATACGTCTTCAAATTCTGCAAACGGTGGGTCTGTTTATGTATCTTCAGGTAGTTTTGTAGTTAGTGGTGGTAGTGTAAGTTTTACGAGAAATACTACTGGAGGTAGTGGCGGTGCAATCTATGCTGCAAATATGTTGCTAAAAAGCGAGACTGTAAATTTTTCAAAAAATATTTCTGTAAATGCAGGCGGGGCAATTTATGCTGAACAGATATTTACATCATCTTATACTGATATTTCAATGATAAGTAACACATCGCAGACAAAAAGTGGTGGTGCTGTTTATGCTGGTAGTGGTATTTTTTTTAATGGCGGCGTATGCGATATTAGCTCAAATGTAGCTCAAGAGAAAGGTGGTGCTATTTTTTCAAGTGCGGCTGTTAGTTTTTTAGACGTAAGCAGAATAGTGTTAGACAGCAATGCTGTAAAAGCACCTTCCTTTTCTGAAGGTGAATACTACGGTGGAGCTATTTACGCTGAGACGGAAATTGAATTTATAGGTGGGAATGTCGCGATTACAAATAATTCCACTAAGGATGCAGGCGGAGCTTTATTTTCACGCAGTTACATTATATTTGATTCTTCGCAAAGTAGTATTTCCGTAGAAATAGCACAAAACACCATAAGCGGTGATAAAGAAGGCATAATTGCAGGTGGAGGCGCACTGTGGGCAGAAAGTGGTGTATTCTTTTTCTGTGATACTAATTCCACAATTAAGATACATTCAAACTCAACGCTTGGGGGTAATGGAGGAGCTATTTGCACAAACGAAACGTATTTTGATTCTTTCGTTACGGTAAGCAACAACGAGACGAAATTGGGCGGAAACGGTGGTGCAATTTATACAGAAATTATTGAAATTGAAGATGGTGCGTATTTTAATTCAAATGTTGCTCATAGTTCAGGCGGAGCAGTTTTTATAAAAGGCAACTGGTACGAAGTCGACGACACTTGGTACAATAATGTTTCTTATATGAAAGCTAAAACCAAAGACATAATTTTTGAGAATAATTTAGCTGCTTGCGGAAACGATATTTTTATAGATGGAAATATAGTAGATCCTATTAATGACAGCTGCACAACTCTTTATTTAAGCGCCGCTTCTTCAAGAACAATTTCTTTTGGTGGTGGTATCGTGTCTGTTGGAACTGAAACATTTGTTCCTGATAATATTGCTGACCCAAACTTAGCTCATTTAGGAGGAGTTCTTCAAGCTATTGTAAGTGCTTCGGATACATACAAGCCACCTCAAGGCAATTATATAGTGTTTTCTGGAGCTGATGAAAGCTCTACTTTATTTTTAGGTGGGAATTCGTCCATACAAATTTTTGTAGGTGCAAATGGTCATATAAAGTTTGGATCAGAGTCTACTTTTAAAAGCGAAAGTTATTTTCTCGTAGATTCGTCTCTTGTTGATATGCGTAACGGCAATTCTTCTAATGTGTTATACCTTGATTCGGTTTACGCTACAGGTGCTACTTTTTATTATGATATAAATCTAGATGATGATAATAGTGACACTAATTCTGACAAAATAATAAGCTCCAATGGCGTGTATAGTCAGGGCGAGAATAAGATAAAAATAGGTCTTATTGGGACCAGACAAGGTGAAAATACTTTTGAATTGATAGAAACTGGCGAGCAATCTACAGGTACATCTTTTTTGATAGACAAAACTAATTGCGAAGGGAAAGACATGACAAGGGTGAAATACACTAATGTTTATACCAATGTCCAAACAGGGTGGCAAAAACTATTTCTTGATATTCATGTAGATCAATTGAATGCTGTTGAAAACTTAACCTCTAATGAAAAACAGATAGCTTTTGCTCTGGATAAAATTTACGGATTTTCGACTCAACATTTATTTGACTGCATAGACAAAATAGATTCTGTGAAAAATGATGTTGAAAAAAAATCTGTTCTGTCTTCACTAACTGGAAGCATCTACGCAAATGCCATTACGGCTGTCGCTACAAATGGTGCTAAAAACAACATATTTGCAAGGCTAAAAAAGGAAAATTTTTCTACACAGGTTTCAGAATATAAGCGAAATACATGGTTTGAGGGTTTTAGTGCTTTCAATAGTTACAAAGATTCAGACGCTTTTTCTCCAGGTAAATTTTCTGCAACATCTTATGGCTGTATTGGAGGATTCGACACGTTAAAGGATGATACGCAAGTTTTTGGAATAGCTATGGGACGTACTTACACAAAGAATTCGCAAAATAACGATGTTGTTACAGTATCAGGTTACAACATTGGTGGCTATGCAGGTTTTCTTGGCAAGCATTTTGCCGCTAAATTTACTGCTTTTGGAGCAAAACAAGATTATTCAGGTGAAAGAAATTTGGTCTTTTTTAACGACACACTAAATGCTTCTTTCACAGGATACACTATCAATGCTGCCTTTGAGTTTTCTTATGAAAATAAGGCGTCCAAAAAAATAAAATACCGTCCTTTTGTAGGTGCGGATTATGTTTTTACATATATTAATCCATTCATGGAACATGGACAAAATGCAATCGGTTTGAATGTGTTTGAAAATTCATACAAATGCTTTATTGCAAATGCGGGCTTTCAAGTAAGTACAAATGTGTCGAAATTGGATTTTTATGCATCAGCGTTGATAGAAATGGTTTTTAATAATCATTACTATGGAGCATTCGACGGTGAGGTTTACTACAACGATATTAGGTTGGGAAGAATCAATATTAGGGGAAGAGAAATCGATAGATATTCGGTAGCAATTTCTGCCGGGTCGAACTTAAAACTTTCAAAGGATTTTAATGCTTATATTGACGTAAATACTGTAAGTTCTCTAAACCAAAATTCAATTTATGCAAGTGTGGGAGTAAATTTTAAATTCAACACAGTAATTGCAGATTTTTTTGAGCAAAATGAAGAAGATTACGACTATTAGCACAGAAGAGAGTTTGGACAAGCAATTTATATTTTTGGCTTAATTCTGCTGTCAGAAAAGTAAAACATGTGAAATTTTTCAGTTTCTGTGCTTTTGATGAGGAATTGATTACTTTGTTGGGAAGAATTTATCGTAAACTTTTTTTAAACTTTCTACAGTAACATGAGTATAAATTTGCGTAGTAGAAATGTTTTTGTGACCAAGCATTTCCTGGACGCTTCTTAGATCGCAGCCTCTATCTAGAAGGTGTGTTGCAAAAGTGTGCCGTATTGTGTGGGGCGTTATTTTTTTGTTTATGCATGCACTCACAAACCATCTATGTAAAATACGCCTAACAATTCTCTGGTCAAACTTTTTTGTGCCGTTTAGAAAAAGAGTGCCTTTTTGAGAAATAAAAGAATTTAACCTACCGCTTTCTTTAAGATAATTGCGAATAGCTAAAAGAGCAACTTCGCCTATTGGGACAATTCTTTCTTTTCCACCTTTTCCTATTACAACGACTGTATTTGAAAAAAAATCTATGTCCTCTAAATTTAAATTTACAAGCTCCTCTATTCTAAGTCCACAAGAATAAAGCGTTTCCAATATCGCTCTGTCGCGTAAATTTATGGAAGGCATTTCAAAAAGCTGATGCATTTCCCTTTCAGTTAGAAAAGACGGAATTTTTTTTTCTTTTTTTGGCCCGGACATATTTTCAATTGGGCTTAACTCTATTTTTTCATTTATGACTAAAAATTTGTAAAAAGTTCTTATCGCCGCAAATTTCCTTGCAATGCTTGCTTTGCTTAATTTCTTATCACTTAGAGTTTTTAAAAATTCCCTGACATCTTGCCGGTGGACTTGTTCAAAACTTATGCTTTTGTGATACAAAAAGACAGAGAAATCTAATAAGTCTCTTGAATATGCTCTTAAAGTGTTGAACGGGAACCCTTTTTCCGCTTTAAGGTATTTTTCAAAAAGAATTACCAATTCTCTGTTTTCTTTTGAAATGGTGGTAGCTTCAGTTATTTTTTTATCTTTTTTGGAATTTCTGTCTTGGTTGTTTTGTCTATCCATTGTAAATTTCTGCATTTAGGAAATGCACTACATGCTAAAAACGGACCTTTTTTGCCAATTCTTTTTAGCATCATTGCTCCACATTTCGTGCATTTAATATCTGTTTTTTCAGGCGATGGTTTTAAAACTTTATTTCCTTCTTTATCTATATTATAAGTAGTTTTACATGCTTCATTTTTGCAGACAAGGTAAGACTTGCCTCTAAATCCTATTTTTTTTAATAAAATTGCACTGCATTTGTCGCAAGTCATTTCGGTTTCTTCGGAAGTTTTTTCAATATTTCCACTTTTGTCTAGTGAAATTGTTGTTTTGCACTCGGGGTACCCAGAGCATCCTAAAAACCTTCCGTTACGTGATTCTCTTACAACCATGTTTTTGCCGCAATTAGGACAAATTTCATCGCTTTCCTGAGCTTGAACTTTTTGTCTTTCAAGGTTTTTTTCAGCTTCACTCAAATCCTTTTCAAAAGGTTCGTAAAAATCTTTTAAAACGTTTTGCCATACGGCTTTATTTTCTGCTATATCGTCGAATTTTTCTTCAACTTTTGCTGTAAACTCAACGTTTATAATATTTCTAAAATGATTTTTTAAAACACCATTTACAACTATGCCTAAATTTGTCGGTACAAACTTTTTGCCGTCAAGACGGACGTACAACCTGTCTAAAATAGTTTTTATTGTGGGAGCATAAGTTGAAGGTCTGCCTATGCCGTGTTCTTCTAATGCTTTAATAAGGCTTGCTTCATTATATCTCGGAGGCGGCTCTGTAAAATGTTGTTGGGAAAGAAGATTTAAGAGGTTTAATTCATCACCTTTTTGTAGGTTTGGTAGTTTGATTTCATTTTCCGATTCGTCAAGCTCATAAACTTTTAAAAAACCTTCAAAAGCAAGAATGCTTCCGACAGATTTGAATAAGTAATTTTCTGCAGATATTTCGGCTGTAGCGGTATTGTACAAAGCTTCTGACATTTGGCTTGCCATAAACCTTTTCCAAATTAAATCGTAAAGCTTAAATTCATCGGACGCTAAAAATTGTTTGATTTGAGCTGGCAATCTATTTGGAGAAGTTGGTCTTATTGCTTCATGTGCTTCTTGAGCACCTTTAGATTTTGTCTTGTAAATTCTTGCAGTTTTTGGAACAAAATCTTGTCCGTAAGTTGCACCGATGAATTTTAGAGTTTCGTTTTGAATACTTTTAGCAATATTTAAAGAATCTGTTCTCATGTAAGTTATAAGGCCTAAAGATTGACCGCCGATGTTTATTCCCTCGTAGAGTTTTTGCGCTACCATCATAGTTTTTGAAGCCGAAAAACCTAACCGTCTTGAAGCATCTTGCTGCATAGTGGAAGTGGTATAAGGTGGGTAGGGAAAGCGTTTTCTTTGCTTTGTTTCAATAGATTCAACAACATATTTTGCACCTTGCAGGTCTTTTAAAATTTCGTCGCTTTGTTCTTTGTTTTTAATGGAAAGTTTTTCAAATTTTACGCCGTTTTTTGATAAAAGAGTAGCCTTAAAAACTACAGATTTTTCTTTAGATTTTTCTAATTCTGCAGTAATGCTCCAAAATTCTTGGGGAACAAAAATATTTATTTCTTCTTCTCTATCGCAAATAATCATAACAGCTACCGATTGAACTCTACCAGCCGAAAGTCCGCGTTTGATTTTCGTCCACAAAAGAGGTGAAAGTTTGTAACCTACAAGTCTATCTAAAATTCTACGAGCCTGCTGGCTGTTTACAAGACCCATATCTAGCTTTCTTGGGTTTTTAACAGCATTTTGAATAGCTTCAGGGGTAATTTCATGAAATGTTATACGCTCTATTTTTTCGTCTGGGAGCTTCAATGCTTCTTTTAAATGCCATGAAATTGCTTCGCCTTCACGGTCTAAATCAGTAGCAAGATAAACTTTGTCGGCCGAATCAGATATTTTCTTTAATTCCGCCACCAATTTAGTAGCTTTTGGGATAACAGCATAAGTTGGTTCAAAGTTGTTACCTACGTCAACATTAGTTTTGTTTTTAGGTAAGTCTCTAATATGCCCGAAAGAACTTCTTACAACAAAGTCTTTTCCTAAAAATTTAGAGATTGTTTTTTCTTTAGCCGGCGACTCAACTATTACTAGATTTCTTGCCATTATTTTTTCCTTTGAAAGTTATATTAAAGATAGGGTACGCACGTTCTGCAGGTTCGTAATAGCAAATTGCAAAAGATATTTCATCCTATCTACTTTGGTATGTAGGTTATCAGAATTGAAATAATGCTTGTTTGCGTAAAAACGTTTTGACCGGAGTTGCCAAAATGGGCGCAATTATGGCAGTAAATAAAAGGTGCGAAAATGCGAAACGCTGAAAACAGTGGGTAGACTTAGTCGCAATCTGATCATGCAGAAAGACAATGTTAGTTTTTTTGCAAATATAGTTTGCATGAGTTGATAAGAAGTTAGCCTTTTTGGTATCATCTGTAAGAAATGGAAACAATTACAGGAAATCTGGATAATCAACCTTTTGAAATTTCTAAATTTTTTGTCAGGTGGTCAGTATTTTTTATAGTGCTTTTAGCTGCATTTTTTTGCGTTCAAAATATGGCAGAGAAGAAAGCATCTGGCATCATAGATTCTGTTCCGTTGGTTGAAATGCCGGTTTTCCCAGAAAAATATTTACTTAACGATATTTATGCGAGAGCAGATTACCTCTCAAGAAAAGTCAAAGGTGTTGCGTTTGAAATTTATATTGTAAAACCTAAAGACAATCTGTGGAAAATTGCAAAAAAATACCCATATTCTGTGCACACATTAATTGGCGTAAATCCTCAATTAGAAACCTACAACATCAACACAAATCAAAAGCTTTTAATTCCTTCATCCGGAGGTTCGCTGCATCCTATTCAGAAAGATGATACATGGGAAAAAATTGCAAAGCGCTATGATATTGACGAAGCACAGGTAAAAAGTACAAATGTTGGAATTTCGCAATTAAACTTTGGTGAATACGTATTTGTACCCGGAAAACTTCCGGATATTAGTTTGATGAATAAGAGAATGCAGGAAGCTTATGAATTGCGTTCTTTATTTAAGTCGCCAGTTGGAGGTAGGTTGTCAAGTGCTTTCGGAAAACGGAGGCATCCTGTAACTGGTCAAATACGTGTCCATGCGGGAATTGACATCGCAGTGCCGATGGGAACTTGGATAGGTGCAGCGGCAAGTGGAACCGTAATTCTTGCAAGCACAAATGTAGGTCATTATGGGACCGCAGTTTTTGTAGATCACGGAAACGGGTATGTTACACATTATGGTCACTTGTCTTCAATAAGGGTTCGTTTGGGACAGAAAGTGCGGACTGGTCAATACATAGGGAAAAGCGGAGCGACTGGAAGAGTTACAGGTCCGCATTTGCATTTCACAATTAAGAAAAAAGATAAAGCTTTAGATCCTTTAAAATTCTTATGGTAAACTTGAAAGCCCATAGATTTACCGTAATTTTTGCAAGTCTTTTTGTTCTCTTTGCTTTTCAAAAGTATTTATATGCACAAGAAGACAAAAAGCCAAAATTTGTTTTCTGGTCGCCAATATTAGGAAAACCTATTAGTAGCCATTTTGGAAACAGAAAACACCCTATAACTGGTGAATTAAAAGATCATAAGGGAGTAGATATAGCTGTTGCACACGGTACTTGGATATCAGCAGCAGCAGACGGTAAAGTCATTTTTGCAGGAAACAATTTAAGACATTACGGTAAAGCGGTTTTTATAGCCCATAAACACGGGTATGTTACTCACTATGGACATTTATCGCATATATCTGTTTATAGAGGTCAAGCGGTTAATGCTGGTCAATACATAGGAAAAAGCGGAGCGACTGGAAGAGTTACAGGTCCGCATTTGCATTTTACGCTTATTAAAAATGGAGAATATGTGAACCCTTCGGATTACATAGAATTGGAGTAGTTTTGGATATTTGCTTTTAATAAGAGTGATTTTTTATGAAAAAATTTTTTCTTATTTTTAAATTATCAATAGTTATTTTATTGCTTGTGTGTCCTTTTCTTGCGAAATTGCAAGCTGCACAGGAAAAGATTAGTGTGCACGTAACGCCGGTTTCTGCTTTTGTGGGTGACATTATAAAATTTAGTGTTAGTGTTGAACTTCCAAAAGGTGCTTATATCGGCACAGCACAAAACATTTCGTTTGAGAATTTTGAAATCATAACCTCTGAAATTTTAAAACTTCGTGCACAAGAAAATACTTATGAACTTAATTTTTATATTTCAGCATACAAAACTGGTAAGCTCACGATAAACTCGCTGACTGTTTTTTATATTGATGTCGAAGGTAGCGACAATTTGTTCTTCACGCCAGAAAAAGTTGTGGAAATAAAAAGCATAGTTGCCACAAGTGCAAATACTGTTGTTACAGATATTAAAGATATAAAAAAACCTACAAAATTAAGAATTAAGACTATCCATGCTCTTTTAATAATTATAGCTATAGTTGCTTTTTTTATCGCTGCAACGTCTCTTGTGAAAAACATTATTGAAAATATAAAAAAAGTCAAAGAAATTCCTCTTGATAATAGAACTAAGTCATTAATGGATTTGGAAGAGCTATATAATGAAAGCTCTAAAATAACAGTGAAAATTTTTTACTACAGAATGTCTGAAATTCTAAGAACCTACGTTTCGAAAACTTATAAATTTGACGCTATGGAAATGACTACATCTGAATTTTTTGACAAAGTAAAACCATTGCTTCCATTGGAAATTGACCTTGCACAATTCAAGCAATATTTACAGGTTTTTAATTTGGCAAGATATGCAGATTGGCTACCAACAAAAGAGGAAATTGAAAATAATTATTCCATTACAAAAAAACTTTTGGAGTTATTATGAGGTTTGAAAGTCCTTTGTTTTTAATCATTTTTCTTATAGTTTTAGCTGCTGTCTATGCATACACAAACATTTTTAAAAAAAGTAAATTTAAAACTTCAGTACCTTTTCCCGCAACAGGTTTTTTTAATTCTCAAGCGAGTTTTAAGGAAAATTTTTTGCAAGTCTTAAAATTGCTTAGGTATCTTTCTCTTATTCTTATAATAATTGCCCTTGCCAGACCCCAAAAAGGAAAAACGTTAGAACAATCCGATGATAATGGAATAGATATTATGATTGCGTTAGACACTTCGTCGAGCATGCGTTCGTTGGATTTTAAGCCTTTAGATAGAATGTCTGCTGCTAAAAAAGTGACAGAAGAGTTTGTTCATTTGAGGAAATTTGACCGCATAGGTCTTGTAGTTTTCTCGGGTCTTGCTTTTACCCAATGTCCTTTGACTACCGATTCTAATTCTCTGGTAGAATTTATAAGAAACATAAATATAGGCGATACTGGGGTTGATGGCACTGCCATAGGTTCTGCAATAATGACAGGTGTAAATAGGTTAAAGGATGCAAAAACCAAAAGCAAAATTATGGTTCTCATAACTGACGGTAATAACAATATGGGCGAAATTGAACCTTTGATTGCAAGCAAAATCGCAAAAGATTACGGAATAAAGATTTACACAATTGGCGTTGGTAGCCTTGAAGGTGCAATTTACTTGATAGATGATCCGTTTTTTGGAAGAAGAGAAATAAAAACGCAAGATGCTTTAAATGAAGGTATTTTAAAAGAAATTTCAAGAAATACTGGCGGAACTTATTTTAGAGCACAAGATAATAGGTCTTTTGAAGATACGATGAAGCAAATTGACAAATTAGAAAAAGACGATATTAAAATTACAAAAATATCATCGTATAATGAGATTTATAAATACTTTTTATTTCCGGCTTTCTTGCTTTTATTGTTGATTCTTATATTAGAGAATTCATGGTTTAGAAAATTACCTTAAAGATAAAACACGTTTCAGCAGTGTTATCCAAATCTTCCTGTGATATAGTCTTCTGTTTGTTTGGTGTTTGGCGAGACGAAGAGCTTATCAGTTTTGTCAATTTCAATGAGTTTTCCCATTAAAAAGAATGCTGTCCTGTCGCTTACGCGAGATGCTTGCTTAACATTGTTAGTGACAAGAATGATAGTATATTTTTCTTTCAGTTCCATCATAGACTCTTCAACTTTTGCTGTAGAAATTGGGTCAAGTCCGGAACATGGTTCATCAAACAAAATAACCTCCGGATTTATTGCAAGTATTCTTGCAATGCAAAGTCTTTGCTGTTGCCCGCCTGACATCCTCATGGCCGAAGAATTTAACCTATCTTTAACTTCTTCCCATAAAGAAGCTCCTTTTAAAGCATCTTCTACCATAGCGTCTTGTTCATTTTTTTTAGATGGAATTAGCCCTAATCTTTTGGGAGCATAAGTTATATTTTCGTAAATTGTCATTGGAAGTGGTATCGGCATTGCAAAAAGCATTCCAACGCGTTTTCGCAAAGTTTCCATATTCATGTCAAATATATTTTCTTGATTAATGTATATTTTTCCTTTCCGTGAGTAATCTTGGTAGAAATCGCTCATTCTGTTTAGTGTTCTTAAAAAAGTAGTTTTTCCGCTATTTGCGGGTCCTATTATGCTTAAAATTTCGTTTTGAATAACTTCAATGCTTAAATTTTCTAAAACGCATTTATTGTTGTAAAAACAGCTTAAATTATTCACTTTTATTTTAATGTTAGTCATAAAATCAATCCTATAAATTTACCATTTTCTGCGTTTTCTAAAATAAATTCTTAAAAAAATTGCCGTAAAACTCATACTTAAAATTATCATTAAAAGAACTAATGCTGTCCCAAAAATTATGTTTTTTGGCATATTTGGAATTTGTGTTGCGATAATGTAGAGGTGGTAAGGCAAAGCCATGACTTGATCAAAAATAGAATGGGGAAAATGTGGAACGTAAAAGGCAGCTGCTGTAAAAAGTATTGGAGCAGTTTCGCCAGAAATTCTTGCAATGCTTAAAATAGCACCAGTTAAAATGCCAGGCAAAGCATTTGGCAAAACAATATGCCTTATGGTCTGCCACCTACTTACGCCTAACGATAAACTCGCTTCTCTAAAAGAATGCGGAACACTGTTTAACGCATTGCGGGCAGTTGTGATTATGACCGGAAGTTCCATTATAGACAGTGTCAAAGCACCTGCGATGATAGAAACTCCAAGCTTAAAATACATTACAAAAATTCCAAGACCAAAAAGTCCATAAACTACAGACGGAACACCGGCTAAATTTACAATTGAAAGTTTTATAATTCTTGTAAGTAAATTGTCTTTTGCATACTCATTTAAATAAATCGCTGCACAAACTCCTATGGGCAAAGTTATTGATATAGCACAAAGTACAATTGAAAGCGTCCCTAAAATCGCTAAAAGAATTCCTCCAGAACGCATTCCATCTTTTGGCATAGCTGTCAAAAATTCCCAAGTTATTGCAGACGCTCCGTTTTTTACGATTATAAAAATTATGATTAGTACAGGAAATATTGTTAAAAGCATGGAACAAAAAAGTAGACAATATGCAAGTTTTTGAGATAATTTGGGGTTTAGTTTAAACATTTATTTTTTACTCTTTCCAGAAAACAAATCAGCTATAAAATTAACTATGAAGGTTATAGCAAAAAGAACAAGCCCGATAGCAAATAATGATTTGTAATGAATGCCGCCCTTGACTGTTTCGCCCATCTCGGCGGCAATCGTGGCAGTCATTGTGCGAACGGGTTCGAAAATTGAAGAAGGAATTTGTGCCGCATTGCCGGTTATCATCATAACTGCCATTGTTTCTCCAATAACGCGACCTATTCCAAGCATAATTGCGGCAATAATTCCAGGTCTAGCGGCTTTTAAGACTATTCTTCTTATCGTTTGCCATTTAGTAGCACCTATGGCAAGAGCGCCTTCTTTATATTGGCAAGGAACAGAGTGAATTGCATCTTCAGAAATTGTAACTATGGTAGGCATGGCCATAAGAGCAAGAATTAAAGAGCCTGAAAAAGCAGTAAGACCTGTGGGGATATTTAGTAAATTTTTTATTGCTGGAACTAAAGTTACCATGCCAACAAAACCTAAAACAACACTTGGCACTGCTGCCATGAGTTCTACAAAAGATTTTAAGATATCTCGAAGTGTTTTTGGTGCAATTTCTGAAATATAAAGCGCAGACATAATGCTTAAAGGGACCGCGATTACACAAGCTCCTAATGTTACAAGTATAGAACCTAATATTAGAGGGAGAATTCCAAATTGAGCCGGGTCAGATTCCGGCAGCCATAAATTTCCGCTTAAAAATTTAGTTATTCCAAAGCTTTTGAAAAACGACAAGCCTTCTTTGAGCAGAAAGGTAAAAATTAAAATAACAAAAACTATAGACAAAATTCCACAAATAAAAATAGTTGTTTCTATTATTGTGTCTATTATTTTTCTGTTTAGCATATTGTTTATACTCCGGTTTTGTTAAGACATATTTCCTAATTAAAAATTATTTTTATGTTGCGTTGGCGCTAAATACAAAGGTTAAGAATGGCATTTTTACTAACAATGGTTCTCATTTTCTCTGAGATAACGGAAAAATTTTTATAAATATATTCATAATATAACATTCATTTTCAATTTTTTTGCTTTAAAAAATTCATGATCTCGCAAGACTTCTACCCCACAAACTTTACATAATTCTCTAAGTCCTGTGTCATTTGATACAACTGGACACATGTGCCTTTTCGCGTATGCAGCTATAAAAACATCAGCACCATTTTTATTTTTTTTACTATTGGAATCAGCCAGTTTTATCGCTTCCGGTTTTTTCATAATTACTTCTACTAAAATATTTTGCGTTTCCACATCCAAAGAATAAACAATATCGCTTCTTAAAGTTTTAATCCACTTAAAAAGTCCGTCTTTCCCATTTTCTATTTCTTCATAGACTTCTTCTGGAACAAAAATTTCTTTGTTTCTTGCTAAATTTGCAAACCAAGTCCAAAAATCCATTGATATTTCAGGCGAGTAATGTTGTCGCCAAGCATTTATAAAAACATTTGAATCCAAACAGTATTTCATAATAGCTTACTCCATTTTTGTTCGTAAACATCAAAATTTACTGTTTTTGGAATACCCAGCAAAGAACAAGCACTGCTAATCATAATTTCACTACTACTATATGCTTCCATAACCGTATTAACAAATTGTTTACCGTTAATTTTTAATGTCTTAAGATAGGGGTCAGAAAAACCGCCTTTCGCTTGCTGTTTCTTTTTTATAGCAGTAAAATCTTTTACTTCTTTCTTATAGTGAGCATAAGTTTCATCAAAAGTTTTGTTGCTAATCAATCTTAATGCATAAGCTCTAATTGTTATTGATAAACGGCTTGTTGGGAATTTTTCACCAAGAATTTTTATTTTTTCATCTAAACTATTTGTTTTTGTAGAGTTCCATATTTCATGAAATTTTTCAGTAGGCATTAAAAATTCTGCTGTTGCCTTATTGCAAATAATTTCTGTAGGGTTTTTATTACCGCTAGAAGTGTCTGATATGCCGCTTTCGCCCAAAAACAAATGGCAAACTTCGTGTATAAGCGTAAAAATTTGAGCTTTTTTATTGTCTTTGGAGTTAATAAATACGAAAGGTGCAATTTTGTCGGCAATAGCAAAACCTCTTGCTTCAGAAGGCTCAACCGAATATAAATGATGTCCATTATATGAATTTCCTATGGAGACAAATACTCCCAAACTTTCAATTTTTTTCACTAGTATTTTAAAAGTATCATCTACTTTGGAACTTAATTCAATAGTATCAGACAGCAATAATTTATTAAGTAAATTAACAGCTTCTTTTGTGCAATGTTCAATACCATATTCAAGCGCAATGCTATCTACAAAAGCAATAGGTTTTTTTGATTTATTTGTAAGATATTCTTTAGTCCATTCTTGTTTGCCTTGTATCTCTCGCATTAAAAAAATAAAATTTTTGGAAAATATGTTTGGGTCAGGTATTCCTCTAAAATCTTTTAATGGTTTTATTTTTTTAGGAACACTAGGCAAATAAAAAGTTATGAATTTTATTCCATATAACTTAGACAGGATTTTAGCAATATATATTGTAGGGAAATCTGTTCCTTCTTCCCAAGAGATTAAATCTTTTTCTTTGATATATTCCTTATTCAATTTTTTAACAATATCTAAACGAGAAACCTGAATAACCTCTCTAGCCCATTTTAGAACTTTTGGGTTAATAAAGGCTTTAGTAAACCTATCTTGTTGATATTTATTTATTTTAGCCATAATTATTATTTTTGTTCTCTTGCAACGCTCTGCTTTCTTATATTTTTGTCTACTTAATTATTGAACTTACATTAGTTTTATTCAAAGAGTAAATTTCGGCACGAATTTTTTTGCTTTCTTGTAAATTGCAATCTGTATTTTGTTTTTATTTGTCCATCATTATTTAGTCTATCCGAAATCATTTGATAATACTCAAGGTGTGTTTCGCAGCTTACATAATTGCGTTTTAACGCTTTGCACAAAACCAATTCACTGCCGCTCCCGCCAAATAGAATAAAACAGTCATCGTTTTCTTTAGTGCAAGATTTAATCAGCATTTCAACTAAAGGTAAAGGTATTTGGCAGGCGTGAAACGTTTTATCTTTGCTTATATTTTTTACTAAGTCGTAATAAAACCAAGAATACGGCATTCGTCCGCTATGACCAGCCGAAATTCGCTGCAAAATTCTTTTATCAGTCGGGTTCTGATAAGGCAAGGCAATATTCTCTTTATAAAAAGCATTATTTTTACTTTTCGTAGCATGTAAAATGCTTCTATGGGCAGTTGTAAATTTTCGCGGAGAATGCCCTACATTAGTGTTGTAAATCCAAACATAGTCATTTACATTAAAAGCATTTTCATCTAAAAATTTTACTCGCAGATAAGCATTTTGTTTGGGATAGTTCATCATAAATAAGTTTCCGGTAGGTTTTAAGACACGCATACATTCTTTTGTGAGAGATATATACCAATCAATATAATCATTCCATTTTTGAGTATAGCTTTTACCAGCATAGTTAATCCCGACATTATAATCCGGATCTCCATAAACTAAATCCATAGAATTATCCGGAATTCTTTTTAATACATTTAAAACATCTTCATTAAAAACTTTATTTTTGAAATTTTTAACCATAATCAATCCACTTTTACCAGCCTATAAGCAACTGATTTTATAAATTTTATAGTTGTAATATCTAAAGGATTATCAAAAGTATATGTCCAAAGGTTAAGAGTATCATTCTCACTTCCTTTTTCTCTTACTACATAAACGCAAATAATTTCTTTGATTTTTCCTTTCAAATCTTTTTCTTTACTCGCATTATAATAATACAAAAACGGGTGATATATTTGATATATGCTAAAACTATTCGGCTTGCCGTTTTTCCCTTCAAACACGCCGATATAACCTTGGAACTCAATAGTCAAATCCACTTCTATTTGGATATTTCTCAATTCCATTTTTGTATCTTTACCAAAATAGTATTCAAAAGAAGTTTTAGTTCTATGAGGAAAATAAGTTTTAGTCCTTTTTGAAATATCTATGTCGTCAAATTCACTTAAGAACAGCTTAAAAATCAAACAGTTTAAAATTGCACTAAAACTCCTAAAAACAATTTTTTAACTAAAATTTCCCAAATTATGCAAGACAAAGTTTAGGCTAATTAAGGGTACAAGCATTTTATTAAAATGCTCATTATTCAACTAAGTAGTACTGCAAATCAAAATAATCTCTGCATCAAAACGTTTGGAAGAATATTTTCTAATTTTAAACGTATAGCCTAAATTCCAGCTTTCAATCATCGGTTTTATTTCAAAGAAATCATGCGCATTGTGGTAAATGCTTATAAGCAAAACCGGCTTTTGAGTTTTTATAGTTTCAATCGCACCTTTTAAAAATTTCGGCTCAAATCCCTCTATATCTGTTTTTATTAAACCTACTTCTACATTATTTTCTTTCACAAAATCATCAAGTGTCGTAATTTCTGCTACAGCACAATTTTTCATTTTTCCTTTTGAATTTTCAATTAAATCCATAGAATCTATACATAATTCTTCATTTTTACCACCAAGACCTTTAGGAATTGGAACAATTTTTTCTTTAAAATTATTCAACTCTATAGTTTTTAGCAATAATTTATAATAGTCGATATTTGGTTCAAAAGCATAAACTTTTTTATCAGTGTATTCAGTAAAAACTATTGTGCTATCGCCGATATAAGCCCCGACATCAATAAAAGATTTATGTTTTATACCCTCCCCCCGGATATCATCCATGCCGCATTTAAAATAAAAATTTTTGTCTTCAAAATTGTTTATTGGTAGGAAATAATTATTTAATGAAAATGAATTGTTGGAATGTTTTAGAACTGCGTTTTTGTAAAAATACTCAACATCTGCAAGTTGTCTTCTTTCAACTTTAGTCAAAAAAAATATAGGAAAAATTCCTCTTTTGATATATTTTTTAATACGTTTGATGAATAAATCTGCAATGTCAATGCTTTCTTTATCTAAACCTTTTATCAATTTTTCCCACAGTTCATTTATGTCTTTTCTTGACAAGTAAGGCTTAAAATTTTTTCTATGATAAAGTTTTAAATAAGCAAAAAAACTGATATGAACTCCAAATTTTCCAAAAATTTTATCTTTCAATCTAGCTAAACAATTAATGCAACTGTGCATTTTGCATTCCTTTTATTTTAGTTTTTTAAAAGAGACATAACTTCTAAACGAGTTCGTATATCTTTTAAGAAAATTCCTCTAACAGCCGAAGTGGCCATTTTTGAGCCGGGTTTTTTGGCGCCTCTCATAGTCATGCACAAATGTTCTGCTTCAATTATAACCATAACGCCTCGTGGTGACACTGCCTCAACAAGCGTATCAGCGATTTGTTTTGTAAGTCTTTCCTGAAGTTGGAGCCTTGCAGCAAAAATTTCAAGCAATTTTACAAGCTTTGAAATTCCAATGATTTTATCTTTTTTAGGTATGTAAGCAATATGAGCTTTTCCAAAAAAAGGAAGTAGGTGATGTTCACAAAGAGAATAAAAAGAGATATCTTTTAACAAAACTATCTCTTCATGTTTTTCTGTGGAATAATGATTTCTTGCAAACTCTAAAGGGTCAGTGCTGTAGCCGGCAAGAGCTTCTTTAAAGAATTGTGCAACTCTACTCGGGGTGGATTTTAGACCTTCTCTGTCTAAATCTTCTCCAAAAGCTTCAAGAAGTAGTTTAATTGCTTGGGTGGCTTTTTTTTCGTCAAATACGGGAGTCAAAAAATTATGCTCCGACCGGATTTGTTTCGCCATTTATGACACCTTTTATATTGCTGTCATCTGAAATGTCTTTTTTTGCACTCTCTGACACTTTGTCTTTTTTTTCAAACGGTGCAAGTGGTTCGCCTTTTGTTATCTTATCTATTTCCTCTGAATTTAACGTCTCTCTTTCAAGCAAATATTTAACCATATCGTCTAAAGTGATCCTGTTTTTATTTAAAATGTCTGTTGCAGTCTTTAGCCCGTCTTCAACAATTCTTTTAATTTCAGAATCTACCATTTCAGACATCTTTTCAGAAATATGGGAAGTTTTTACAATGTCTCTTCCTAAAAATATATCGTCATTGCCTTTATCTAATGCGATAGGACCAACTTTTTCGCTCATTCCAAAAGTAGTAACCATTCTGGTAGCTATTTTCGTTGCTGTAGCAATATCTTGTGAAGCGCCTGAGGATATCTCATTGTAGACAATTTCTTCAGCTGCTCTTCCGCCAAAACATACAGCTATCATATTTACTTCTTCCTCTTTTGTTATAAGATATTTGTCATTTTCTGGAAGCTGTTGCGTAAATCCTAGAGCTGCGCCTCGCGGAATAATTGTAACTTTATGTACAGGATCCGCCTTTGGAAGCATTTTCGCTACAAGTGCATGACCAGCTTCGTGATAGGCTGTTTTTTTAAGTTCTTCTTGTGTTCTAAGCATTGATTTCCTTTCAGGACCTGCAAAAACTCTGTCTATTGCTTCTTCTACATTTTCCATTGTTACTGTTTCTTGTTCGTTTCTTCCTGCAAGTAGGGCTGCTTCATTTATGACATTTGCTAAATCTGCCCCGACAAATCCCGGTGTTTTTCTGGCAACAATGTTTAAGTCTATGTTTTTTTCAAGCTTAACTTTACTTGCATGGACGGCTAAAATTTGCTCTCGTTCTTTCAAAGTAGGACGTGGAACAATCACTTGTCTGTCAAACCTACCTGGACGTAAAAGAGCTGGATCTAAAACATCAGGTCTGTTTGTGGCGGCTATTAATATGACGCCTTCTTTTGTGTCAAAACCATCCATTTCCACAAGTAGCTGATTTAAAGTTTGCTCTCTTTCATCATGTCCGCCGCCCATACCTGCACCTCTGTGTCTGCCAACGGCGTCTATCTCATCAACAAATAGCAAGCAAGGTGCATTTTTTCTACCCTGTTCAAACAGATCTCTTACTCTTGAGGCGCCAACTCCCACAAACATTTCTACAAATTCAGAACCGCTGGATGAGAAAAATGGAACGCCAGCTTCACCGGCAACAGCTTTTGCAAGCAAAGTTTTTCCGGTTCCAGGCGACCCAAAAAGCAAAACACCTTTAGGAATTTTCCCACCAATTTTTTGAAATTTGGATGGTTTTTTTAAGAATTCTACAACTTCTTTCAATTCTTCTTTTGCTTCGTCGCAACCTGCTACATCTCTAAAAGTAATCTTTTTGTTACCGACTAATCCAGCAAGTTTAGCTTTTGTTTTCCCAAACATCATTGCTTGCTTTCCACCGCCAGACATTCCTTTCATCATCCAAAGCCAAAATAAAATAAGTAAAAGTATAGGCCCCCAGCTAAAAAGCAAAGGTCCAAGCCAATTGTTTCTCTCAGCAGCAGAAAATTCCAAAACTTTGTACTCTTCCATATCTTTTATAAGTGAAGGATCGTCCATTGATGTAGTTCTAAATTTTTTTACAATACCATCACTGTCTTTGAATTGTCCTTTAATAAGTTCAGGAGCTACAACAACTTTTAAAACGCTTCCTTGCTTCATATATTGCCTGAACTGCGAATAGTCTAGCTGAATTTCCTGACCTCTCCGTTTTGTAGAATTCATTAGCATAAAAATAAGAACAAATAAGCTTATCCAAAAAAATATAAACCATGGGTTTTTAGATGCTGGAGCCTTTAAATTTTTGTTTTTCATTAAGAATTCTCCTATTTAAACTAATTATCCATATGATGCAAAACAGAGGTTTTAGAATTTTGGTGCATAGCCATAGATTGTATATTATTTATGCGTTTTTATCCAAATTACTGTGACGAAAGCGTACGAAAAGTCTTGAAAAATTGCGGGTTTAAATTCCTGTGTATGTGGTTAATAATTCTGCGATAAGAATTTTCTGTGGTAAGTGCATTTGAGCGAACTTAATTTCTATAAATGTTGTAACAAATATTTGAAGTGCGACCAAGTGATGAAAGTAGTTGCAAATTGTGCTTAACGTCTTGCTTGCTTATTTGTCTATTACAAATTGCCGAATTTCAACGCTACAGTGTTTTAAGTTCTAATTTTTTATAAAATCTACTTTTCCGTTTGTTTTTGCGATTTTTCTAAAGACTGCTCTAAATCTGCAATAATGTCGTTTACATTTTCTATACCCACAGAAAGTCTTACATAATCTGGCGTAACGCCTGTAGCGAGTAGCTCTTCATCATTTAATTGTGAATGCGTTGTGGTTGCAGGATGAATTATGAGTGTTTTTGCGTCTCCGACATTTGCTAAATGGGTTGCAAGTTGGACGGACTCTATAAGTTTTTTTCCGGATTCTTTTCCACCTTTAACCCCAAAGCCAACTAAAAAGCCTCCTTTGCCACCGAGGTATTTTTTTGTTTTTTCAAATTCTTTGCTATTTGAAAGACCAGGATAATTTACCCAAGAAACGTAAGGACTTTTTTCTAAGAATTGAGCGACCTTTAAAGCATTTTCGCAATGTCTTTCTGCTCTTACATGCAAGGATTCTAAACCTTGCAAAAGCAAAAACGCGTTAAAAGGTGAAAGTGTGGCACCAGTATCCCTCAAAATTCCAGCTCTTGCTTTAAGAATATAAGCTAAATTTCCAAAAACTTCTGTGAATTTCAAGCCATGATAAGCCGCATCAGGTTCTGAAATTAAAGGAAAATTTCCATTTGACCAGTCAAAATTTCCGCGATCAACAAGCAAACCGCCCAATGTTGCACCATGTCCACCGATAAGTTTTGTGGCAGAATAGACTACAATATCAGCTCCGTGCTTTAAAGGTCGAAAGAAGTAAGGCGAAACGGTATTGTCTACTATTAAAGGGAGCCCGGCGTTATGTGCTATTTTTGACAATGCATCAATGTCTGCGACGTCAAGTTTTGGATTTCCAATGCTTTCAGCGTAAATTGCTTTTGTTTTGGACGAGATCGCTTTCTTAAAATCTTCTAATTTTGCTGAATTTACAAAATTAACTTTAATCCCAAATTTGCTTAAAGTATTGGCAAAAAGAGAATATGTTCCTCCATAAAGGTTATCGGCGGAAACTATTTCGTCGCCACTTTGAGCAAGTGTTAAAATAGAAGCTGTTATCGCTGCTGCACCGCTTGCAAAAGCTAAGGCTGCTGCTGCACCGTCTACTAAAGCTATTCTTTTTTCTAAAATGTCATTTGTCGGATTTGTAAGCCTAGTGTAAATATTTCCAAAGGCTTTCAAGCCAAAAAGATCTGCTGCGTGTTTTGTATCGTTGAATTTGTAAGAAGTCGTTTGATAAATAGGAACTGCTACTGAATTTGTTGTTGGATCTGGGACCTGACCTCCATGAACTAAAAGGCTTTCTACAGATAGCTTTTCATCTATTTTTGACATTTTCAATCTCCTTTTGATTTTATTCAAAACAAAATTTAGGACAGGTGGTACACCGGATTCTGTCTTCTAATCAAAAAGATTAAAAGTGCAATCATTTCTCTGCTGTTAAAATCACTCTTAACAGTCAAGCGGCGCAATTTCCGCCTTGCTTTCCGGTAAGGATTTAGCCGTTTCATTTTTGCATTGCTGCAAAACTTATCCTGTTATAAAAAGGATACCCAAAGCATTTCTGTTTTTGGCGTCTCTGTTCGCACCTCTAAATTTGTATTTGACAGGGATTGCCTGCTACCGTTTTCGCATTGCAAAAAGCAATGTGGTAAAGTCCGGACTTTCCTCTTTGCTTTCTTCCAAGCAAAGCGATTGCGTACCCATCCTAAATTTTTTATTTATCTTTTTAAAAGAATTCTTGAACAGTAATCGCAAAAAACCAATTTTTCAAACTTGGCAACATCATTTATGATTTGCGCTCTTAATTCCATTGCACAACCACCGCAACTATTTACATTTATAAGACAAATTGCCACGCCGTCAAGACCCTCGCGTAGTCTGTCATAGTGAACAAGAATGCTTTTGTTAACTTTTAATTTATGCTCTTCCCTGTCTTTTTCTATCAAGACAATTTCTTGCTCGAATTTTTTTGCTTCATTTTCAATTTCGATGATTTCATTTTTTATTTGATTTTCAAAATTTTTAACTTCATCCTCTGCGGCTTTTACAGACGCTAGTTCAGCATCTATTTTGTCTAGTATAGCTAAGATCTCATCTTCAATCGTGCTTTTATCAGCTTTTGCCTTTTCTATCTCCAAAAGCAAGGCTTTGTACGCTTCGTTTGTTTTGACCATGCTTAATCCTGACGAGTGTTTTTCAATATTTTGCTCTTTTGAGGTGAGTAATGCTTCTTTTTCTTTCTTTAATGAATTTAACTTTACGTACTCTTTTTTCTTATTTTCAGTTTCACATTTTTTTTCTTTTAAAAAATTTTTCTTGGTTTCAATTCTTGTTGGCGCCAAATTTATGCTTTTTCTAATGTCATTTATTTTTACATCATAGCCTTGCAATTCATACAACAATTCCAAATCTTCTTTTAAACTTCCCATTTTAAACTCCTAAACATTTATTTCAACTAAACTGGGTTTTCTGTAGTGTATAATAAAAAAAAACAGGCTTCAATTCTAAATGTGCCCAGTCGTTGTGAGTTTAGTGTGAAACATAAAGAATTGTTTGCTGAAGTAAAATATGTTACAACACAATACAGGTTGGTCGTGTTGAATTTAAATTTTGGAGCAAATGTTACCTGCATTATACGGAAATGGGAAAATTTAATGAGTTTTCAAGAAGCATCAGGAGCAAAATAGGAAAATTTTTATTTGATAAAAAGCAGAGAGCAGCCAAAATATTTGATTTTTCAAAAGTGGAGACTATATTATTTATCAGAAATGACGGTAAAATAGGCGACATGGTGGTTGCTACTTTTGCTTTTAGAGAGATAAAAAAAGCATACCCGCAAAAAAAACTGTTCGTTTTGTGTACGAAAAACAACAAGAAAATTATTGAACAAAATCCTTACGTCGATGAAATTTATGAGACTAGCGGTCAAATCCTCAAAGATTTGTCTGTCTACAAAAAAATAAGATCTAAAAAACCAGATTTGACCATAGAACTGTATGAATTTGATATTGGTTTCTTTTCACTTTTTGCCTTGCGGTTTATCGCTTCTAAATTTTTAATAGGTCTATATAAAAAACATTACAATCTTTTCGATTTATCTATTGAAGCTGATTTTTTCAGCAAGCACGTTACGCAAAGGTACGAAAGCGTTTTGCGTTTGCTAGGAATTGAAAATTCAGTCGTTTCTTACGATATTTTCATTGGTGACGGAGAAGAAAAAGAGGTAGAAAAATTTATTGAGAGTACAAGCGCAAAAACAGCTGGTACAGATAAGATATTGATAAATCCTTTTTCATCGAGTAAGCACAAATGCTTTGATTTTAATAAGCTAATGAATTTAATAAGGCTAATAGAAAAGTCAAAACTCGGTATTGCCTATATTTTATGTGATATGAGAAAAAATTTTCTAACGAGAAATATAAAAAATATCGAGCGTGTGGATTCTGGCATTTTTGTTTTTTGTTCAAGGAATATTTTGACAGCGGCTGCTTTAGTAAAAAAATGCGATATTATTGTTACTCCAGATACTTCTATAATTCACATAGCTTCGGCTTTTAAAAAAAAGACAATAGGACTTTATCTCAATTTCTCAAATCGTCAAGAAAAGTCAGACATTATTTGGGGACCAAACAATCCCAATGCCTTGATAATAAATGCTAACCTAAAAAATAAACGATGGAAAAATGACATAAAAAGTATAGATGATGATAAAATTGTGGCATTGATTGGTTCTATGCTTTAAGAGAGATAGGTTAACCTATGAAGATATTAAAAGTCACAAAAATGGATCACAAGAAAAATTTGGTTAAACTTACTTTTTACGATGGGTCCGATGTTGTTTTGTCGGCAGATGCTGTGGTCGCTTTTTCTCTTAAAAAAGATGCCGAAGTGTGTCAAGACGATATAAAAAAAATAATACGCCATGATAAACACAACCGGGCTATTTCAGAATCACTGTCTTTGCTTGCAAGAAACTCATATAGCGAAAAAATGCTTTATGAAAAACTATTGCGTAAAGGTTATGATGAACAGGAGATAAAAAAGGCAATTGAAAGAATGCAAAACCTGAACTATATTAACGATGAAAGATACGCACAAAGGTTCGTTAATTACCTTGTAAGTAAAAAAAAAGGATTTATCGCAATAAAATTTGAACTTCAAAAGCGTGGACTATCAAAAGACATAATAGAAAAAGCACTTAAGGAAACAGAAATTAATAAGGAACAGTTTGAATTAATAACTGAAATAATGGAGAAAAAGTTTAAAGATATTGATGTAGAAGATAAGCGTCAAGTACAAAGAGCTGTAGCATTTTTTTTGAGAAAAGGTTTTTGCATACAAGATATTTCAAAAGCTTTTAAAGAATATAAAAGTGTTATACTTTGATTGGTACTGCTTCTGGTGTATTGCAATAATTGTCACTACAATTGATAAATTTATCGCACATGCTGCTAAGCAGCAAATGCATAATTTAGCCCAGCGTTTTTTTAAAAACCGCATTATTTGTAGTACTGCTATAGTTAATTGCGGCATAAAATTTCGTCTATAATGCAAATGTGGCGGTTGATTCTTTTGTTAGGGTAGATTTCTGATAGCATCTGGGCATATTTCTCTACTTGTTGTTGGTTTTCTTCCTTCGCCTGACTTGAGCTTTTAAAATCAACGAGCATCACTTCATTGGACAGTATCAATTTGTCTATCCTAAAACTTTCGCCTTTAATATCTACGATTTCTTTTTCGTTAAAAACTTCATTTTCATCGAACATAAAAAATTTCAATATGTCTTCCCTCAAAAATAAACGGTTTAATTTTTCCTCAACAAAACCAGTGTTTTCAAACGGGAATTTCCTTTTTGTAAAAAGACAAGCTTTTTTTACAGTGTTCTGCAAGTCTGTATTTTTTAAAGATTTAATTCTAGATAATGCATAGTGTAGGATAATTCCTCTTTGTTTTGCATCGTCAATGTCTATATCTGATATTTTGGATTTGTTAAAGCAATGCCGGATATCTTTATAATCATCATAAGAATTGTCTGTGAGTATGTGTTCCTCTTGGGTTTCTTTTATTTTTTTACTTTGCTTATTTCCGCAGGTGGTAGGTAGTTTGCTAAGCAAAGTAATAGCCTTATTGTTTGAGTTTCCGCTTTTTGCAGGAAGTATCCCATAAAGTTCATTTTCGGCTCTTGTCATAGATACGTACAGAATATTGAGCTCTGAAAGCATTGAATTTACTTTTTGCGAATAATAAATTTCTGCAGCTTTTTGAGAAAAGTTAGCGGTTTTTTCTGAGATTTCTAGTAGTTTGATTTTCCCTGTTTCTTCATGCCAAAAAGGGTTTTTCATCGTTTTTTCAGATAACGCTAAGAAAGGTATGATAACTACTGGAAATTGCAGACCTTTGGCCTTGTGAACAGTCATTATTTTTATTGCATTTGCTGAGATACCCCGAATAAACAAAGCCGATTGATTGTTGTCTAATTCATTTATATATGACAGAAAATCTTTCAAGGTTTTTAAATTTTTTTCATCATTTTCAAAGTTTTTTATAACTTCTAATAACTGCATCACAAAAGCTTTGTCTTTTGGGAAATTAGATATTATTTTAAATTTCTCTATTATAATAAGAACTAGCTCGTAAATTGGGATAAAGCCTGCTGTTGCAAAAAGTTCTTCAAAACACTCATTCCATAGATTTTCGTAATCATTCCTAAAGTTTTTATAGAGAAAGCCTTTTTTACTTGTATTGTTTAGGAAAATAAAGCTTTCTATATGCTCAAAACAAAAACCAGAATTTTTTAGAAAAATATTTCCAAGCAGAAATGAAGCAAAGGACGTATCGTTTATTGGGGAATCTATAAACTCAATTAAAGAAATTAACTGCTTTATGGTGTTATTGTTTCTTATGTTTAAAGTTTGCTCAGATTCTATGTCATAGTTGTTTTCCAAAAGCCATAAACTTATTTTCTGTACCTCAGCGTGTGTTCTGCACAAAATAGTTAAATCTCTTGGAGGAAACCTACATAATACGTCTGCGACAATTTCTAAAAATTTTAATTTTATGCTCTCGTCTTTGTTTTTTTCGTTCTCGCTGTCTTTGCTTAGGATGGTTATTTCAACATACCCGCAATTTATTTTTGAAGATTTTTGTTCGCTGTGTCTGTAAAAGTTTAGGATATTTCCGATAAATTTTTCACAGATTTCGGTCTTTTTTGATTCTTTAAAAGCTTCATTTAGAAAAAAATTTATATTGTTTTGCGAAAAAACATTATTGTTAAAATTTACTATGTTTTCATCACTTCTAAAATTTTGCTCTAAGTAAATTTCTTCTAATCTTGCCATTGGAAATTGCTCTGAAACACTTTTAAAAATTTCAGGGTTTCCACCTCTAAAATTGTAAATAGCTTGCTTGCCATCGCCTACATAAAAAAAACTTCCGCTGCTTGCAAGACTCTCATCTAGAAATTTCTTTATGCCACGCCACTGAGTAGGGCTGGTATCTTGAAATTCATCAATTAAAAAGTGCTTATATTTTTCAGAGAGTCTGTAATAAACCTCAGGCATTATATCTGGGTTTTTATCAAACAATTCAACAGCTTTCTTGTTAATTTCATTTAGAAATAAGATACCTTCTTTTCTGGACTTGGCGTCAAATTCAACTGCTATTTTAGAATAAATTTTGCTATAGATATTGTAAAAATTTTCCATGGAAAAGTTTGCTAAATTTGAAATGTTTGCATTTATGTTTTTCCAAATTTCATCAGCAATAGCGTTTGGAGTATTATTTTTTAAGTATTCAACTTTATCGTAAGAAAACCTGTTAGGGATAGCACTTAACGAGTGGAAAATGGTTTTTCCGTGTTCCAAAACTTGTTTGACAGCCTTACGATAGTGTGCATTTGCACCTAATTTGTCAACGATTTTCCCAAATTTAATAATGTCTTCGTAAATTTTTTCGATAATAGAATTCTGCTCGTTTTTGAAATCTGTTTGATTGCTGCAGTCTATTTCTTTGCTGTAGTTTCCAGATTTTTCAAATATGTTTTTTATTTCAGAATACAAATTGTCTTTTGCAATCCAGCTTGCCGTGTCTTTTAACACATATTGTTTCAGGAAAAGTATGATTAGATATCGAAGTTCTTGTGATTTAGAAGCTTTTTGTAAAAAAATTTCCAAGGCAAAAAGCATTGTTTTTGAACTGTCTTGTTCGATAGAAAAATTTGGTGGGATACCTATGTTTATGGCGCATGATTGCAAAATATGATTTTTGAAGCTATCTATCGTACATACGTTAAAGCTATCGTAGTCATTTAAAATGTCATCTAACCGCTTCGCACTCTTTTCTGATATTTTTTTTTCAGACAGATTAAATTCATAGAAAAAATTTGGGTATTTTACCCCTAATGCCGCTTGCTTTAAGTAGGTTATAATTCTGTATTTCATTTCTATGGCAGCTTTATTCGTAAAAGTCACTGCTATTATGTTTCTATGTTTTATAGTTTCATCGCCACATAGCAAAAGATTCAAATACCTTTTTGCGAGGTTGTAAGTTTTGCCTGATCCTGCTGATGCTTGAACAGAAGTTATAGTTGATTGGAAATGATTTATTTTATCCATACTTCTCTATCCATTTCGCGCTTTATATCTCTTTTCTTTAGAAGTTCTTTTTTATCATAAGACTTCCTACCCTTTGCAAGGCCTACAAGAACTTTAATTTTACACCTCTCATTGATGTATATCTCTAATGGGACCACAGCCAATCCCTTTTCTTTTACTTTTGTACTTAACTTTATAATTTCTGTCTTATGCATTAAAAGTTTGCGGCTTTTTTTTGATTCGTAATCTAAAACATGCGTGGAAATTTGGGTGTAAGGTGCAATAAAAATATTTTCTGCAAAAGCCTCAAGGTTTGCAAACCTGACAAACGCATCTACAAGACTTGCATTCGACTGTTTTGCTGATTTTACCTCATGCCCTGACAAAACTATCCCAGCTTCTATTTTGTCAAGAATTTCGTAATTATGAAATGCTTTTCTGTTCGAAGCAAGTGTTTTTTTCATCTGCCCTCTAATAAGCTTTTCTTTTCTGTTCTGTCAAAAAAACAGTAGTTACTAATTGGTTGGATAATGTGCAAATATCTTTAAATTAGGAAAACGAAAACAACAGAGCGGAGAGAAAGGGATTCGAACCCCCGATACGGTTGCCCGCATAGCAGTTTTCGAGACTGCCGTCTTAAACCAACTCGACCATCTCTCCTCTACCACTATTGTAGCAAAAACTATTTTTTAAATACTTTTGCTCTTGACTTGTAACACTAGTTTCTTGTGGTTGATAAAAATTGCGAAACAGTTGCTACAAAAAAGCTAAATTTTTATTTATTATCGGGTTTATATAGTTTAAAGAAATCCTGCTCTAAATTATAGGTTGTGTACCTTTGTTTTTTGAAGTCTTGGGAGGCTTTTGGTAAGAAAATTTTTGAACATTCTTCAAGCGATCTCAGTGACTCTTGCACTCTTTTAAGATTTGCGGCTATTATGCCGAGCAATGTTTTCTTTTCTGCTTCCAAAATAGTTCTTCCGCAATCTTTAGCGATATCTCTGGTTTTTATTAAATCTTCATAATAATCTCTTAATACAGCATCTACATTATGACGTAACTTACGAACTTTTTTGTAAAGAACTTCATCATTTAAAACAAAACGTAAAATATCTTCAACAACTCTTAAGCCCTCTCTGCAACGATTAAGATTAGCGTCTATGAGTCTTTTGATTTTTTTATTCGTTTCCATATCTTTGCATAATTAAATTTATCAAATTTGTGGTTGAACGACCTTTAATAAAAGGAAAACGAAACACTTTTTTTACGAATTCTGACCCGACTATTTCATTTAGTTTATAATCTCCGCCTTTAACTAAAATATCCGGTTTTAAAACTTTTAAAGTTTCTCTTGGTGTTTGTTCGTTAAAAATTATTACAAAATCCACAGGTTTTAATGACAATAAAAGCTTTGCCCTGTCTCTTTCCCCAACGAGCGGTCTTTTTGGGCCTTTTAACGTCTTTAAAGATTTGTCTGAATTTATCGCTACGATTAAAACATCGCCCAATGATTTAGCTTTTTGAAAAAGAGAAATATGACCAATATGGAGCAAATCAAAACAACCGTTTGTAAAAACTATTTTTTTACCCGCTTTGCGTAGTTTTTGGACTTCTTTTAGAATTTCTTTTTTTGTTAAAATTTTGTTTTTCATAAATTGCCTTAATTTATAAGATTTTGCAAACCTGCTCAACAATTTCTTCAGCTTTAATTTGCTTGATAGATTCTTTCTTAATTATTATATGCTTTTCAAAAGGCAAAGGACCTATTTGGTTTGGATCCGTATTGCCAAAAACTACGATACACTTTAACCCTACTGCTGCCGCCAGATGCATAGCTCCTGAATCAATTCCTACAAATAAACTGCACTTTTGAAAAAAAGCGGCATTGTCTAAAATTCCATTTTCGCCGGCAAAAATTTTAGGTTCTGCTCGACATTGTTTTGCAATTCTTTCTAATTCAGACTTTTCCCATTTTGCGCCTACTAAAACACAAATCAAATTCTTTTCAGACAAAAAATTTATTACTTCAATCCATTTTCTTTCGTCTAATTTTTTGTTTTGTCGTTTTTTGCTTGAACCGACTGAAATTGCTATGATTTTTTTATCAGAAATAGAATTTGTTTTCAGCCACTCTTCAACATTGTCAAAATTTTGTTTTGGAATTTTTAAAATTTCGCAATAATCATTTTTTATATTTTTCAAACCCAAGGCAGTGCCTAAGTTTTTATTATTAAATAAAGATGGAACGCCTTTTCTTATTACTCTTTTAGTGAGCAAAAAATTTAACCCAGCAGTTTCAAAACCAAATCTTTCTTGAATATTTGAAAAAAACGCAATTAATAAAGAACTAGTAGATTCTGAAAATAAAACAGCTTTATTAAAGTTTTCTTTCTTTATGTTTTTTAGTGTTTTTAAAAAAGAATCGTCTTTAGAAAAGTGACCGTCAATTAGTTTTGAAGCTATCAATAGAGAGGAAAGAGACGAAGGAACGATGCAATAAATTTGAGCACTTAATTCATCTTTAGTTGCTTTTATTGTAGGTAAAGAAAAAAGCAAATCGCCAAGCTGATTCATATTAAAAAAAACTACTCTGCAAGCCATTTTTCTACTTTCGAAAACACCATTGAAGGCGTAATGTCATCTATTTTCTTTTTGTTTTTTCTGTTTACTATTGTTGAAAAATTTCCTATGTAGGGAGCGGTTTCGTTGATGTCAGAATTTCCAAAAATAAAAATTGAAGGCACATTTAACATAGACGATAAATGCATTGGTCCGGTATCTGCTCCAATAGAAAGAGAACTCATAGACAAAATTCCTGCTAATTGTTTTATATCAGTTTGTCCGCATAAATCTACGGTTTTTTCAGTTACAATTTTTTCAAAATCTTCTTTTTGACCAAGTATTAAAATTTGATATTTCGAATATCTGTTTGTTATAAAGTTCAACAAAGTTTGATAATTAGTGGGGCTCCAGTTTTTGTCTTTGCCGCGCGAAAAAGGAAATATAGTTATAAATCTGCTGATGACCTTGTTTTTGTCCAGTATTTTTTGGCATGATTTTAAAATAGTGTCATCTATATTTATTTTTGCTCTCAATTTAAAGTTTGTCAATCCTAAAAAACGGACAGGTTCAAGATTTCTAATAGTAGCGTTAATTTTTGAACTTTTTGGATACACTTCAGGTATTAAAAATTTGCTAAATTCTTTCATACCTGGCACACCAATCTTTGTTTTAGCTTTTGCGTATCTTGCAAGGAAAGCACTTCTGATAAGCCCTTGCAAGTCTATTGCTAAATCATATTCTGACCTTTTTACTTTTTTTAAAACATCAAAGAAGCCTCTTATGCCATTTTTTCTATTCCATGTGATAATTCTGTCAACATCAGGACACATTGAGACAATATCGTCCCACCCGTTAAAAACAACCCAGTGTATTTCGCAATTTGGAACGCAATCTTTAAGTGCACTTGCACAAGGCAAAGACTGAACAATATCCCCAAAAGAACTTGGTTTTATAATCAGAATTTTCATAATTTACTCTTTTTTTGCAACTTTTTAAATTGGCAAAGCCAAAAACAATTTAGTTAGGTTTTATTTTGTCTATGAGTTCATAGGCGGTGTCAAAGCCTATTTTTATAATTCTGCTGTCTAAAATTCCATCATAATAGCCGTCTAAATGTAATGCGTGATAAACTCCGTCTAAATCATTCAGCATTCTCCTATCTAATTTAGATAAACTTTCTTGATAAAATTTAATAGTTTTACGGTGGTTGCCTTTAGGAAACTGCACATCTTTTAACGTTAGCCAAGCATCTAAAGCTAACAAAACACCATTATAAGCGGTCCCGCAGGCAGTTTTTACATACTTTTTATCTTTGTAATAACGTTCTCCGCCCTTTCCTGCTTTCTTTAGTGTCTCTTTGGCATTATTCATATACCGCAGAGCTTCTTCATAATTCGTTCTTTTAAATTCTTGTTTTTTTAACTGTGTCATTGGATAGTTCCTTTTTTAAGATTCTTTGTTTTCATAATATTCCGACAATAGCTTTTGACCTCTTGGCGTATCCAATGGCACAACATTAGTAGAACCGCATTTTGGACACTTTTTCTTTCCCCATATAAATGGAATAAAAAGAATTCCTATTATAGTAATAAATAGTACTATAGCTATAAGGCAACCCGCACCGCTTCCTTTCAGTTCATTTTTCGTACCTTTTTTACCACAATTTGCACAGATGAACTTATTCTTAAATTTATCTAAGCTTCTGATAGTGCTTAATACGTCTACAAATTTTTTCTCTTGTTCCATTTTGTATCCTTTTTAAAATTTTTTAGATTCGCAGATTACTGTCAACCACTTTGAAGTTGCCGATTAAAATATTCTATATAGCAGTCAGGGTTTATCCTCAAGAAAACTATTTAATAGCTAATTTGAAGCATAGAACTTATCTAAATTTATGGAAGTTTACTTTATTTTGCTTTTATTGCAAAATCCGTTTTCCCGATGTTGATGTTGGTGATATTTGTTTAAAAGGTTAAACAAAATGAAAGGTATTATCCTTGCTGGCGGGTTGGGAACCCGTCTTTATCCCATAACAAAAGTCGTGTCCAAACAACTACTTCCTTTGTACGATAAACCCATGATTTACTACTCACTATCTGTTTTAATGCTCGCCAAAATTAGAGATGTTTTAGTAATTTCAACTTCTAAAGATTTGCCACTTTTTAAAGAGCTTTTTGGGAACGGAGAGTTTATTGGTATGAATTTTAGCTATGGCGTACAAGAAACGCCCGGAGGACTTGCTGACGCTTTCATAGTAGGACAAGATTTTATTGGTGACGATGTTTGTGCAGTGGTTTTAGGCGACAATATATTTTATGGCAATGGTTTTCGTAAGTTGCTGGAAAGAGCAAAAGAAAAAGTTGAGAACGAAAAAGGAGCTGTGATTTTTGGATACTATGTAAAAAATCCAGCTGATTACGGTGTTGTGTGTTTTGGTAGAAAAGGTGAAATTGTTTCTATTGAAGAAAAACCAGAAAATCCAAAATCTCATTATGCTGTGACAGGTCTATATTTCTACGATAATTCCGTTATAGAAATTGCAAAAAATATAAAACGTTCCAAAAGAAATGAAGCAGAAATTACTGCTGTAAATAATGCTTATTTAGAAAAAAAAGTTCTATCTTTTCTAAAGTTGGAGCGTGGTATAGCTTGGTTCGACGTTGGAACTTTCGACAGATTACTTGAAGCTTCAACTTTTGTGTCGACAATTCAAAAAAGGCAAGGTTTGGTGGTCGCTTGCATCGAAGAAATTGCTTATAAAAACGGTTGGGTTTCAAAAGAAAGCATTTTGAAATGTGCTTATAAATACAAAAATTCTGAATATGGCAGTTATTTAAATTCTGTAGTTATGGAGAACTAAATGCCTTTTTCCTTCACAAGATGCAGTATTGAAGGATTGTATGAAATATCACCGGAAGTTTTTGGGGATAACCGCGGTTACTTTTATGAAAGTTACTCCCAAAAACATTTTTTTGATGTTGGGTTAAAAATAAATTTTGTTCAAGACAATATGTCTTTTTCCAAAAAAGGAACTTTGCGCGGCTTGCATTTCCAAACGCAAAATCCGCAAGAAAAATTGGTAAGTGTCATTAACGGTGAAGTCTTTGATGTTGCTGTAGATATCCGAAAAGATTCTAAAACTTACGGAAAATGGCATGGCGTTCTATTAAATGGAAGCTCGCATAAACAATTTTATATTCCTCAAGGCTTTGCTCATGGCTTTTTAGTTTTAAGTGATACATCTTTAATTTCTTACAAATGCACAGATTTTTATAATCCAAAAGCTGAAAGTGGGATTATTTGGAACGATAGAAAAATAGCTATAGATTGGCCAAAACTTGACGTTGAATACACTTTGTCCGATAAAGATAAAAACTGGTCGGAGCTTTATATATGATATGGATTACAGGCGCCAACGGAATGCTTGCTAAAGAGTTTCCATTTTTTTTAAACAAAAGCTACAAACTGCTTTTAACAGGAAGAGAAATTGATATTGCAAATATAGACAAACTTCATAGTTTTGTCATTGAAAAAACGAAAGAAGAAAATATAGATTGGATTATAAATTGTGCAGCTTTTACAGATGTGGATAAAGCTGAAGATGAGCCAGAACTTTGCAAGGCAGTAAACTTAAAAATTGCTCGCAACCTAGCGATTTGTGCAAAACAAATCAATGCAAAGTTAATTCAAATTTCTACAGATTATGTTTTTGACGGAGCTTCAAATAAGCCGTATTTAGAAAATGACAAAGCAAGCCCTATAAACATTTACGGACAAACTAAGCTTGACGGAGAAATTGAAATTCAACGTCAATACGATAAGTTTTATATTATTAGAACTTCCTGGCTTTACGGTAAATATGGGAAAAGCTTTGTTTCTACAATGTTAAAACTTATGAGCGAAACAACTAAACTCTCTGTTGTAAACGATCAATACGGGTCGCCCACTTGGTCTTTCAATGCAGCTGAATTTATATCTTGCATAATTAACGCTACCAGGAAAAAAGAAATTCCTTATGGAATATACCACTTCTCTAACGATGGAATTACTACATGGTATGGTTTTGCAAAAAAAATTTACGAATTAGCACATAGTATGAAGATTCTAAAAAATCTTTGCGAAATTGTTCCTTGCTCAAGCAAAGATTTCCCATTAAAAGCTAAAAGACCTGCTTTTTCCGTCCTGGATAAATCAAAAATCAGAAATGTATTGACTAAAGAAATTCCATATTGGGATAAAAGTTTAGGGGAATTTTTAAAAATATGCGCAATTTGACAAATGTATTAGTTACAGGCGGCGCCGGTTTTATAGGTTGCAATTTCATTAGAATGCTTTTGACGCAACAAGTGGATTTCAAAGGACGAATAATAAATTTAGATGCTCTTACTTATGCTGGAAATTGTGCAAGTCTTTGCGATATTTTTGAAAAGTTCAACGGAGGTAGATATTTTTTTAAAAAAGGCGATATTTGCGATAAACCTTTTGTGTGTAAGATTTTTGAAAAATATGATATTGACACAGTTGTTCACTTTGCAGCAGAAAGCCATGTTGACCGTTCTATTTTAGCACCTGACATTTTTATTAAAACCAATGTCAATGGGACTTTTACTTTATTAGAAACTGCTCGAAATTTTTGGAAAAAGCAAGACGGTTCTTTCAGCAACTGCAATTTATTTCATCATGTAAGTACCGATGAAGTTTACGGTTCGCTCGGAGCGTTTGGGTATTTTACTGAAAAAACAGCCTATGCTCCGCGCTCGACTTATTCTGCAAGCAAAGCGGCCGGCGACCATTTAGTTATGGCTTACAACAATACCTATGGACTTCCCGCGACGCTTTCAAATTGTTCTAACAATTATGGACCTTATCAACTCACTAAAAATTTTGTTCCTTTAATGATTTTAAATATGCTCAAGTCTAAACCTTTGCCGGTTTATGGCGATGGGAAAAATATTCGTGACTGGCTTTATGTTAAAGATCATACAAATGCTATTTGGACTATTTTGCAAAAAGGGAAAACCGGAGAAAAATATAATATTGGTGGAGAAAACGAAATTGAAAATATAATGCTTTTAGAAGTGTTAATAGAGACGATTTCTAAAAAAACAAACATTTGCATAAAAAAATTAAAAAATTTAATAACTTTCGTAAAAGATCGTCCCGGACATGACAGACGTTATGCAATTGATTGTTCAAAAATAAAAAAAGAATTAGCTTGGGAGCCGAAAACCAAATTTAAAGATGGTATTTCAGAAACTGTAGAATGGTATTTGCACAATAAAATTTGGATCGAAAACAGGTTGAACGAGAATTATAAAAATTGCATAGCTGAAAATTGCTAAACAGTTGAAAACCATGACCGGTATCAGCTATAACTACCTCAACTTTTTTTGACGCGGCTAAAAAACTTTTCAATGCTTGCAGGTAAAACAAGCTGAACTCCAACGACAGGTTGCGACTTAAAATTTCATCTTTACAAAAGGTCGCAGCAAACTTTTAGTTAGGTCTTTAAAAAGGTGAAAATAGCAACACTATTCATGATTATTATATCAGATTGGGTTTTATGAACCTACGGTAGTTTTGGTTTTCAGCCTATAATTATTAAGTTTTATATGGTAAATTCTATATAAAAATTACAGTCTATGTCATCATTTCACGCAATGCTAAAATAGGAGCTGAAAATGTGCTATCAAATTAATCCAAAAACTGGGCATAGTCGTAAAAGCGATTCTATAAATGTTAGGATTTCTTATGCAGATACAGACCAGATGGGAGTGGTTTATTACGCCAATTATTTTATGTTTTTTGAAAAAGGCAGAACAGAATGGTTAAGAAGCAAAGGACTTGAATATAAAACTTTTGAAAGAAATGGGTTTTATTTTCCGGTAGTTTTTGCTGAATGCAAGTGCATTTCGCCTGCAAGATATGATGATGTTATTGCAGTAGAAACAAAACTTACAGAATTGTTTGGTGCAAGTTTTGTTTTTTCTTATGAAATAAAAATTGGTGATAAAATAATAGCACTTGGCAAAACTAAGTATCCTTTTGTAGATAATTCTTTAAAACCTGTATGGTTCCCCGAAAAATATAAAAACTTTATTGGAAAAAGAACTTGAAAGATAAACGTGAGGATACAGATTTATTTTTTTTAAAAAAAGCATTAGAGGAAGCCAAAAAAGCTTTAAAATACGAAGAAGTTCCGGTAGGTGCTGTTATTGTCAAAAATGGGAGAATTATTTCAAGAGGTTTTAATAAGTGCATTGCATTATCAGACCCAACCGCACATGCAGAAATTGTGTCTTTAAGAAAAGCTGCTAATAAATTGAATAATTACCGTCTCAACAATTGCGAAATTTATGTTACCGTAGAACCTTGTGCAATGTGTGCGGGAGCCTTAATAAATGCTAGAGTAAAAAGAATTATTTTTGGTGCATTAGATAAAAAAGCCGGTGCTTGCCGAAGCGTTTTTAAAATCGCAGATGGAAAAAAACTAAATCATAAAATAAAAATTTCTCATGTTGCTGCAACGCTTGTAAGTACAGAATGTGCACAGATAATAAAAGATTTTTTTAAATCTAGAAGAAGTTTTTGTAAGCGAAATAGCAGTGCAGACCAATGATACTTATAGTAATTTTACAAAAACAGATAGTTTGTATTTTAAAATATTCCCGTTTTTGCAGGTAGCATAAATTGCATAGGAATGAAGTGCGATCGGTAGGCTGTGCTTGTTTTTGTAGGAATTATTTTTTTTGTATACTTTGCGGATAGCTGCGGGTGTTGTATTCTAAAATATTTTTGAATTAATTTTATGGCGTAACTAGTCACAATAGTAGATGAGGATTTTGTATGGTTTGCACAAATGCATGGAAGGTTTTTATAGTTGACGATGAAGAAAATTTGTGTTCTTTGTTAAGCGACACTTTGGAAAATGAGGGTTTTAAAGTTGCGTTTGCAAAAGATGCTGAAAAGGGTTATAGACAAATTTTAACCTTTAAACCAGATGTAGCTTTGCTTGATGTGGAAGTTCCAAAGATGGGTGGTTTTGAACTTTGTGCTTTACTTAGGAAAAATTATACTACCAAAAACATACCAATTATTATGCTTACTGTTAGGGCTTCTGAAATTGATAAAGTGGCAGGTCTAAATGCTGGTGCAGATGACTATATGATTAAACCTTTTAGCAACAGAGAACTTGTGGCCAGAATAAAGTCTGTTTTGCGTCGTGTAAAACGCAAAGAAATAAATAGCAAGATAAAGATAGAGAGCTTTTGTTTGGATTTGGATAGCAGGTCGGCTTTTGTAAATAAAAAACGAGTAGAGCTTAGACCCAAAGAGTTTGATTTGTTGTACTTATTCCTATGCAATCCAAATGAAGTTCTCAGGAAAGAATTTATTATTCAAAATATTTTTGAGAGTGTTTCTGATGTGAATGTTCGCACTTTGGATGCTCACATAAAAAATTTACGACATCAGTTGGGAAACTACGGAGAACACATAGAGACGGTTTTTAAGCTGGGTTATAAGTTTATTGCGAAAAAAGAGATCGGAAAAGCAAAATGTTAAGAAAACTACTTGCTTGGGTACTCCCAATTTTTCTTGCAGTTAATGGTTTGTTTGCTACAGATGATTTTACTTATTCTACTAATCCTATTCTTATGTTTAATCCGAACCCCGTCTCATCGTCTATGGGCGGTTATGGTGTGTCTTTAATGTCTGAAAATTCTTTTGCAGTTTTTTCAAACCCCGCAAGTTCTATAGGTGCAAATCGTGTTGTTGCAGATTTAACTTTAGCACAATTTCCAAAAGCAGCAGCGACTTACAACTATATTGGTTTTCAATTCCCTACCACCTTAGGAAATTTTGGTTTTTCATCTATTTTTTCAAATTTTAATGAAAACAATTTTTTAAATGTACACAGTGGTAGTGCCTCTATATACTCGCTAAATTACTCTTTAAATTTTAGAAAAACCGTACCGCTTGAGACATTTTATGGTGGTATAGGTATAAGTTTTAAATTGATACAAGAGTTGCTAGAAGTTAACGAGCATAAATTAGAATCAGCGACTGCTGCTGTAGATATTGGCGTGATAATAAATTTGCCAAATTCGGAAAATTTTTCTTTTGGAGCAGTTTTTAGAAACCTAGGTGCTTCACTTAAATACGAATCGCAAGAGTATCAATTGCCACAGTTTTTATCTATCGGAACTGTCTACAGTGAAGAAAACTTTTTCAATTTGAGGGCGATAATTGACTACAATTACAATACTTCGAAAAGTGATAAGCAGATATATTCGTCATCGGATTCGTTTTTTTCTGTAGGGATGCAGGTTTCTTTTATAGACAACTTGAGCTTTAGAACGGGTGTTAAAATTACAGAATCGGATGGCGTTTCGGCATTTACTTTAGGTTTTGGAGTAGATATGCAAGACTTTACTTTTAATTACGCTTATGTTCCTTTTGAAACTGCTTCGGGAACACATAATTTGTCATTAAGCTACTCGTTTGGAAAATTTAAATCTTCAAAACGAGCTTTCGCATACTATTTGCTTACCCACTTTAGGAATGCCGTAAATGATTACAATAGGGGAGACTATATAAGTGCAAAAATAGGATTTAAAGAAATTCTTGAAGTTTATCCTGGACATATTGCTTCGCAAAGTTATATTGCCAGAATTGACAGGATACTTGATAATGTTTCTGCTTATGCCATAACAAAAATAACAAAATATTTAGAGGAAGCAAGGAATGCTGCGAAATCCGGAGATGCTCTGCAAGCAATGAGAGAGTATCAGATGGCTTTAGATTTAGATAGTTCCAATTATTTGGCTAAAAATGGAATAGACGAGATGAAAGAGAGAGGTAAAGAATTCTTGACTGATTTAAGAGTTCGTAAAAATAGAAAAAAAATAGTGGATTATTATGGGAAGGCAGCTGAAGCATTTAAAAATAAAGACTATATACGTGCCAAGGAATGTCTTAATGTTATATTGAATATAGATACAAATAACGAATCTGCCAAGAAAGCTATGTCTCAGGTGGATAGACGGCTTTCAAAAATTTCTTCTGACAAAATAGATGGTATTTTCAGAAAAGCTGTAAAGTTGTTTGAAATCAAAAACTATCAAGAGGCTCTTATGTACTTTGAAAGTGTTTTAATTGCGTCGCCAGATCGTAAAGATGTTTATGAGTATATAACAAGGTGCAGAGAGAAAATAAAAAAACTTTCTAAAAGAAAAGAGATGTCAACCGCTGAAAAGGTAAAAGCTGCAAAAGAATTACTTGGCAAATATCTTGACTATGCTGTTGGTTATTACGAAGATGGCCGGCTTGAAGAAGCTGTTGAGTACTTCAGAACAATTCAGGAGCTAGCAGAGAAATATGACCTTACGAATAATTTTGCAGACAGCTCTTATTATTTAAAGGAGATAGAGCATAAATTATCTGCCATCCATTATCAAAAAGGTGTTGCTCTTGCTAATGACGGCAGAGTTATTGAGGCCGCAGAAGAATTTGTAGTAGCATTAGAATATAACCCTAATAATAAAGATGCAAAAAATAAGCATGAAAAAATTTCTAAACTAGTGGCTAAAAAGCATTATGAGATTGGAATGCTTTTATATAATAAAGGTGATTATATACGTGCTAGTCAAGCTTTTCGTTTATCACTGAGATATGACCCAAGCAAGTTGGAAGCAAAGCGAATGATAGAAAGATTGCAGTAAACTTTTCTCATAGAATATCCAAATGACTAAAGTAAATCATTTTTATAAGTCTATCATGAGTTCAATAAAAAAATTTTTCCCTTATATAGTTTTATTTCTAATTGTTTTTGTGCTTTATTCAAAAACTATTAAGTACAGTCTTGTAAATTTTGACGATAAAATTTTCATACAAGACTGTGCGTCAGACTATAAAAAAAAAACAATATGGACGGATATATTCAAAAATAATGTAATGATGGGTAAACAAGATAACTCTAATTCTAAAGTTTGGATTGAAAACAATTGGAACTATCCTCTTTACAGACCAATTTTAACATTATCGTTCGCAGTTGAAAGCAGACTCTCCAAAAATCCAATACGCGTGGCACATATCGTAAATATTTTACTTCACATTGCTTGTGTTTTTCTGTTTTTTTTCTTTGTTAGAAGATACTTGTTTAGCAAAACTGTTTCTTTTCTGTCGACTATTTTTTTTGCTGTTCATCCGCTTTTTGTGTTTTCAACAGCATGGATCGCCGGGCGAAACGACACGTTACTTTTCATATTTTTCATATCATCTTTTATTTTTTTTATAGAATATTTAAATAAGAATAATTTTGTTTTTTTTAGTCTCAGCGCGTTTTTGACACTTTTGGGCGTTTTTACAAAAGAAACAGCACTTTTGGTGCCGGTAGTGTTTATTTTTTACAGTTTTTGCGAAAAGAAAAGCAATCTAATCACGCTTCCCATTTACGCAACCTGGGCAATTATAGTTTTTCTTTTTTTAAGCATGAAAAGTGCTGCTGTTTCGGGATCCATTTGTTTTTCAATGATTGTTATTAAAAAAGCTATTTTTGCACTTTGTGATTACTTTGCTGCTGCTACTTTCTTAATAACTCCTATCAAAGCAAGCGATTCTATACCTATGCTTTTAATAGGTGCACTTTCTATATTTGTCTTATGGTTTGTAGTTTTTTTCAGCAAAAATAGCAGCTCAAAACTAATAAATTTTTTTTATTTTGCGTTGCCTTTTATGTGGCTTTTACCGACTTTTTTACGAGGAAGATTGTGGTTTCAAGGCAGCAGAATGATTATTCCACTTTTTGCCATAGCTATATTACTGTTTTCTTTTTTGTCTGCTTACATTGAAAGCCAAAAAACAAAAAAAACGACAATAACTTTCATAATATTTTTTATCTTTTTGTCTTGCACCATAACATACAAAAAAATAGAAGTGTTCCAAACATCCCAAACTTTCCAAAAAGCTGCTGGTATCAATATGGGTAGGTTTTAAAATATAGACTATTGATGGAAATTTATCACCATGCTTATTAACACGTGCTTGATTTTAGTAGATTTTGGTGGGTAAAATGCAAAACAGGTAGGAAAATCAGAAAAGCAGTTTAACGGAAATAAGCTTTGGAAAAAAACAAATGGGACGACACTTGCAAAATTGCTACATTGTTAAAATGCTTAATTTATAGTGCTTGTCGCGTGCGTTTAAATTTAAACTTTAATTTACGATGTGGTTTTGCTGTTTGTTGCTTTGGAACTTTTGGATATTGCTAAAATCTACGAATCAGCTTTTGCGAGTTTAAACGCAACAGTTCGACCGAAAACGTCAATATATGTAGCCGATAAACGTCTTTTCCATTCCATTCTATAAAATCTTCTGTACATTTTTATACATTAAATTTGAATTCTATGATATCACCATCTTTAACCAAATAGTCTTTTCCTTCACTCCTTAAAAGACCTGCTTCTTTGACTGCTTTTTCGCTACCAAGTTTAAATAAATCGTCAAAATTCATGACTTCTGCACGTATAAAGCCTCTTTCAAAATCTGAATGAATAACACCCGCAGCCTGTGGAGCTAAAAATCCTTTTTTTATAGTCCAGGCACGCACTTCCACTTCACCAGCGGTTAAATATGTTGCAAGTCCTAAAATGTCATAACTAGCTTTTACTAAACGATTTAATCCGGGTGATTCAAGCCCTAAATCTTTTAAAAAAGTTTCCCTGTCTTGCTCGGCAAGTTCAGCAAGTTCAGACTCAATTTTTGCACATATAGTAACAGCTTGAGCGTTTTCTTTTTTCGCATATTCCCTTACAACCTCCACATATTTGTTTTCCATAGTTGGCAAATCACTTTCCCCAGTATTGCATGCGTATAAGACTTTTTTTGAGGTTATTAGAAAAAAATCTTTAATGATTGATTCTTCTTCTCCGGCTAATTCAAGAGTTCTGGCGGGTTTGCCAGCTTCAAGGTGCTTTTGGATTTTTTCGGCAAGTTCTTTTTCAGCAATAATTTTTTTATCACTTATACGAGTGTTTTTTTTAAGACGTTCAAGCCTCTTTGAGACAGTGTCCATATCTGCTAAGATAAGCTCTGTGTCTATAATTTCAATATCTTTTAAAGGTTCTACAGTTCCAGAAACATGCGTTACGTCTTTGCTTTCAAAACATCTGACAACATGAACGATAGCGGCTGTTTCTCTAATATGAGCCAAAAATTGATTCCCAAGTCCTTCGCCTTTTGAAGCACCTTTTACAAGTCCGGCAATGTCCACAAACTCCACAGACGCCGGCACTTTTTTTTTTGTTTTGTAAATTTTTTCAAGAAAATCTAACCTGCTATCCGGTACTGCTACCATACCAACATTAGGTTCTATCGTACAAAAAGGATAATTGGCTACTTCAGCGCCAGCTTTTGTGATTGCATTAAATAAGGTAGATTTTCCGACATTTGGTAATCCTACAATTCCCAGTTTCATAAAACTCCTACAAATAATTTGTTTTCTACAATGTGTGGTAAATATTTGGCAAAAAAATTGCTTGAACACACTGTGATGATAACGGCAACTATTATACAATATATTTATTTAAATTTATCTTATTGACTTATTGCAAAGACTGGCGGGCAAGAACAATTGCAGCAAAGCGGTAATGTTGAATTTTAGTGTCCCCCAGAAGTAAAGTGCAATAAAGATGACTACAACATATTCAAAGTAATATTTTATAGATCACTTTTATGAAATAATAAAAAACAAAATAATCAATTAACCGAGTCGGCATTTAAATATAAAGTGGCTGTGTGCTAAATCTCTATGCAAAATGAATTTTAAATCAAATGTGGCAAGTGCGACGGTATTAGTATGTGTCATGACTATTGCAACGTATTTCATAAATTGCACGGAATGTTTGTTGAAAAATTGACTTATGCATTTATATTTTTATACAATTCAGCAATCATGAATGTAATATTGTATGTTATAGAATTTGTCCATTACAGTGTGTGTATTGGCTTAATTTTTATAGTTTTGTTGCAAGCGGGTAAAAGTGGCGGTATAATCGGTGCTTTTGGTTCTGGTTCTTCAGAGCAAATTTTCAATGCACCTTCTGGAATAGCATTTATAAAAAAGGTAACAATTGTTTTAGCTTGTTTATTTATGTTTACATCTTTGCTACTTACAAAAATTTCGACTAATGTTGGTCTTTCTTTGCTATCTGACCAATTATCTAAAATTTCTACTTCAAATTCATTGAAAAATATGCCGGGTGCTGTTGGCAGGCAAGGTGGGGTGCCGTTATCTGCTGTGCTTGATGACGACAATAGAGGTGCTGAACAACAGCATTCAGAATAGCATACGGTTATGTTGCGGTTATGGGACATGAAAGTGTGCTGTTTTGTCTGGGTTGCTGTGGTGGCGGAATTGGCATACGCGCACGTTTGAGGGGCGTGTCCTTAACCGGATGCGGGTTCGAGTCCCGCCCTCAGCATGTTTTTGCGGGTGTAATTCAGTGGTAGAATGTCTCGTTGCCAACGAGAATGTCGTGGGTTCAAATCCCATCGCCCGCTGTTTTGTGAGCAATGAATTGGCTAGATTAGAATATGAAATACAATACGCGTAGATGTGTACAAGTTCGGAATAATGTGGTAGTTGCTGGATAGTTTCGTTTGTTCTTGTTGCCTTGGGTATTTAGATTTAGCGACCTGCAATCATTGCGTTTTAGGTGAAGCAGAGTGCTTTGTTACGAAAATGTCTTATATGGCCATTAATGAAAGGGTAAGTAAAGCGAATATTACGCAATTTGGTCGGATTGCTCGGTTTGTGTTACTTTTCAGTTATTGACGTCGAAAGATATATGGAGCCAGGGGGAATTGAACCCCCATCTTATCGTTGCGAACGATACGTTCTTCCGTTTAACTATGACCCCTGTTGCAGCGAAGCATTTTTGTGTGCAGCTCAATGGGATGACTGTAAGTATGATAGTAAAAATAGAAAAACATATCAATTTTTCGCGACGTTTATGCTGGTATATAGCAGGTTATTCTAAATTATGCACAAATGTGTCTCATTGTTATTTCAGTTGATAAAAAATTAGTCACTTAACGGTTGGGTTTAGTACGCGTTAAGCTAAGATTTGCAGCATATATAAGTAGCATTTTTGTTCCCGGATTGGGAAAAATAGCTGACAGTGTAGATTAAGTAAGTTTTCAGATGAATTCATAATATAAGTTCCCCGAATTGGAATGTTGCGTATTGGGTTTTGTACACTAGTATAGTATATATATTTTTTTTAGAAATTTTTATTTTGCAGTGTTTTGCTGTTATCTGTAAGATGAATATCAGTTGATAAAATTTAAGATATTATGAAAGGAGGAGACATGCCTTGTAAGTCTAATGGTTCATCAAAAAACACTGTAAGTAAAGTTGCGAAAGAATCAAAGTTGGGTGCTAAGAAAACAGCAAAAAAATCAGCAGTCGCTGCTAAGAAAAAGTAGTTTTTGGGAATTAATGATGGACAGTAAACCAAGTAGACCTGGCTGGGACGAGTATTTTATGAAATTAGCATGGCTTGTTGCTGAAAGAGCAACATGTTTGCGTCATCATGTGGGTGCTGTTGTCGTTAAAGATAAAAGAATTTTAACTACTGGGTACAATGGTTCAGTTGTTGGGTCGCAAGATTGTTTGGCTTTGGGTTGCTTGAGAAATAAATTGCAAATTCCTTCGGGACAAAGACAAGAAATATGTAGGGCTGTCCATGCTGAGCAAAATGCGATAATACAAGGTGGGTACACCGGTGTAGATATAAGAGGTTCTACTTTATATTGTACGCATTCGCCTTGTTCATTGTGTGCAAGAATGATAGTAAATGCTGGAATAAGGAAAATTCTTACAGATGTTGAGTATCCGGATTTGTCTTATAAGGATATTTTTGGTGGTGTTGGAATTGAATTTGCTGTTTTGAAAGTAAAAAATTTTTTAATTGCGCCACTTTTATAAGGGCGTGGATGTACAAAAAAATGGAGGCTGTGTTTATGCTTAAAAAATTGGTTTTAGTTATTTGTGGTGTATTTGTATTTAGTGTTGCGGTCCCTTCAGCTTCTTTTTCATTTTACGATGACGAAATCGAGTCTGATCAGGTGAAGTCGAATGAAAAAAAAGAGGATAGAGAGAATGTTAAAAATCAGAAAAAAGAATTTTTTACAAAATTGGAGATTTTGGTAACTAAGTACAACGAGTCCGACGGTGCTGGCAAAGATGCTGCGAAAGCAGATATTAGGAAGTTAGTGGCTGAAAATGTAGAAAACGAATTAGAACGTAAAGAGAAAAAAATTAAACGCGAGCAGGAAAGGGTAGATAAAATTAAATCTGACAAAGAGTCCCATGTAGACAAAGAAGTTAAAAAATATATAAGTAAAAAGGGACAAGAAAAATTGAGAAAACAGAATGCGAAGTTGACTGAAAATGTAGATGAAGCTGACGTCAAAAAAGGTCGTAAGTCTAAACCTAAAAGTCATTGAAGTAGCGATTGTTGGTTGTTGTATCGTTTTTGTTTGGTAAATGTTATGCTGCATATGTTATTAGAAGTGCGGAACTCAGACTTAAATCAATATTTTGCATAAGATGGCTTTGCACTGAAATAATGATAGCTGGTTTGATTTGATAACTAGATGTTTTGTGATGTAAATAGACGGAATACGTCATTGTCCTGGTCAGCAATATTTTGTGTTAGCAAAGCTGTTATGAGTAGTTTTGTTGCGTATGTTTTTTGTGTTTTGTTGGAAATGGTTTTTTATTCTATATTTGCCTACGCACTAATATGTTTTTAGTGCGTAGCTAGCAAAATGTTGTTGTCTTGTGTTCTGTGTGCGTTGCTTGAGTTGTTTTTTGTGTCTTGATAGTGAGAAATCGAAAGGTTGTATCGTTTTCATCATATTTGAACGCGATGACTTAAAGCACTGAATTCAAAAAGATGTGGTAAATTTCTTGTACCGCGGTTGTATGTTTTTGAGACTTTGAATGGTTTTTTTTATATTGTTGCTTGCAAAAATATGGTTTCCGCTGACTAAAACATCCGCACCGGCTCCAATGCAAATTTTTGCTGTGTCACGGTTAATTCCTCCGTCAACTTCTATCAAACAGTTGTATTTATTATCGTCAATAATTTTTCTTAGTTGCACAATTTTTATAGTAACATCGTCAATAAAAGATTGCCCGCCAAAGCCGGGTTCAACTGACATAATCAAAACTAAATCTACAGAAGGCAGCAACGCCTCTATTTCAGAAATGCCAGTCTTAGGGTTTATTGAAATGCCGGCTTTCGTGTTTGATTTTTTTATGTTTTCTATTAAATTTTTTTTGTCTGTTAGAGTTTCTGCGTGGAAGGTTATTCCATCTGCCCCTACCTCTTTAAACTTTTCCCAGTATTTTTGTGGTTCGCGTATCATTAAATGGATATCAAAAAACAAAGTACTTTTGCTTCTTAATGATTTTACAATACATGGTCCAACTGTAATATTTGGAACAAAATGTCCGTCCATTACATCTATGTGTAGCCAATTAGCACCAGAATTTTCAAGAACTTTAGTATCTCTTTCAAGATTTGCGAAATCTGCGGACAATATAGAAGGAGCAATTAAAATACGTTTTGACATGTCAAATACCGTTGCTATTGTCGCTGGCATTACTACCATCGCTACTACCGCCGCTGTTGCTCTGCAAGTTTTTAATATTACGACTGGTTTTTTCAACTGATTCTTGCGGTTGCTCTACTACATTTTTGGCTGCCCCGGTCGAACCTGTATTGTTGTTAGTAGAGATCGAATACACAACGTTGTTGTCATTACTGTTGCTGTTATCGGCAACGTAGATTTCGGATTTTTTAGAAGAAGTGATATCAGTGTCAGGTTGAGGTATTTGCTTGATAATAATATCGATTTGTTCGTTTTCAGTTTTTTGGTAAATAATTTTCAACTCTATGTTGTTATCCACAGACCAATTTTGCACATCAGATAGATGCTTATTTACAAAATTAGGCATAAGAATTGTTCCGTCTATAGGTGGTCCATCGGAAACAGTGACACCTATAACAGAATCTTTTTCCACAATGGTTCCAGGTTCAATGTCTTGGGTTACAACAAAACCTTTTTCTGCAGCGACAGAATACCTGCGTGCGACTTCGCCCATCACTAAATTAGCAGACATGAGTAATGCATCAGCTGCACGCGTACTTTGTCCAAAAAGATCAGGAACGTAAATCACTTCTCCACCTTTGCTTAAAACAACTTTAATGCTTTTGCCTTCTCTAATAGACACTCCGGCACTGGGAGCTTGCGACAAAATCACCCCGTTTGGAATTTGTTGATTAAATTCTTCACCTGATTTTTCTAAAGAACAATCTATTTTTTCAAGTTCATCCAAAGCCTCAACAAGGTTTTTGCCAATGATATTTGGTGTAATTACTTCTTTGTTGGAATGAATAACCGCGGTCATTATCATATTAATACTAAGACACAAAGCAACACCGGTAAAAGTAAAAGCAAAAAAAAATTTAAAACATTTTTTTAACAAAAAGTATCTCCCAAAAACAAAAAAACCAAACGCTTTGCACAATAAAGATACAAAACGTTCGTTTAAGAACTTATTTTTTAGTCCACGCCATTTTAGAACGAAGCTTTGCACCGATTTTTTCAATAAGTCTTGCTGCTACTTCTTCCCTACATTTTTTAAATTCAGTCCTTCCGTTTTCGTTTTCTTTAACCCAGCTATCTGCAAACTTTCCAGATTGAATATCAGATAAAACCTTTTTCATTTCCGCTCTTGTCTCATCCGTTATTATTCTTTTTCCAGTGACATATTCTCCGTATTCTGCTGTATCTGAAATTGAATAATTCATTTTTGCAATTCCGCCTTCAAAAATTAAATCCACAATAAGTTTCATCTCATGACAGCATTCAAAATATGCAATTTCAGGTTGGTAACCTGCTGCAACAAGTGTTTCAAAACCTGAGTTTATCAGCTCTACAACACCTCCGCAGAGGACAGACTGCTCACCGAACAAATCTGTTTCTGTCTCTTCAGTGAAAGTAGTTTCTAAAACTCCACCTCTTGTTCCACCTATTGCTTTTGCGTATGCAAGAGATAACTCTTTTGCTTTTCCGCTTGCGTTTTGTTCAATAGCTATTAGGCAAGGGACACCTTTTCCTTCTTCGTATTGTCTTCTCACCAAATGTCCTGGACCCTTTGGGGCAATCATTATCACATCTAAATCTGGAGTAGGTAGTATTCTTTTGTAACGAATATTAAATCCATGCGAAAAACTTAACGTTATCCCTTTTTTTATATTAGGTTTGATATCTTCATCCCAAACTTTTTTCTGCATTTCATCAGGTAGTAGAATGTGTACCCAATCCGCTTGTTTTACAGCTTCTGCGACATTTACCGGATTCCAACCGTCTTCGACTGCTTTCTTATAATTATCTCCTCCAGGTCTTTGTGCTACGATAACTTTTGCTCCGGAATCTCTGAGGTTTAAGGCATGAGCATGTCCTTGACTTCCATATCCTAAAATAGCGATGGTTCTACCACTTAAAAAATTTAAATCCGCATCATTTTCGTAATACATCTTAGCTTCTTTAAATTCTACCATTTTTTACTCCTCCTATTTCGCTAATTGTTTAAAAAGTCCTGAAACTTTAGTTAAATTTTCCGGAATGTTAATTTTCTGAGGACAATGTGGCAGGCATGCCTTGCAATTTATGCATCTGTCAGCTCTCTCAAATGCTTGCAAGGCTTTATAATCTCTTGTAAAAACTCTTTCACTTTTATCTACAAGATATTGGTTGTAAATAACCAAATTGTTTGGGATATCAACTTTTTTAGGACAGTATGGAGTGCAGTATTTACAGTTTGTGCAAGGGATTGTTCCAGAAGCTCTGTAAGCTGCGACTGCATTAGTTAAAGTGGTTCTTTCACTATTGGACAAAGGCTTGAAATCAGTCATCGTTTTTATGTTGTCCTTTAATTGCTCCATATTGCTCATCCCACTTAACACAGTTATTACTCCTGGGAAAGATGCGGCATATCTTATCGCCCAAGAAGCTGTGGAAGTACCTGGTTTGGCCACACTTAAAATTTTATTTGCTTGTGGATTTAAACTTGCAAGCTGTCCACCTTTTACAGGTTCCATAACCCAAATCGGAACATTGTATTTTTGAACTGTTTCGTACATTTGTTTTGCGTCAATCAAATCCCAGTCTAAATAGTTCAGTTGTATCATTGCAAAGTCCCACTTGTAAGCTTTTAGCATTGGTTCTAATGCATCTGGACTGTCATGGAAAGAAAAACCAACATACTTAACTTTCCCTTCTCGTTTTTTCTTTTGCAAGAATTCGTAAACATCGTATTTTTTCAAATTGTTTTCAAAGATGTCTCTGTTTAAACTGTGGGCAAAATAAAAATCAAAATAATCAAACCCTGTTTTCTTGAGCTGCTCATTAAAAAGTTTTTCATTATCCGTTTTAGAATTAACCATTTTTACCGGAAGCTTATCAGAGACATAGTAACTGTCTCTTGGATGTTTTTTTAAAACGTTTCCAGTGACAATTTCTGAATTTCCGCTCATATACATATAAGCAGTATCAAAAAAATTTGCACCGTGTGCCATAGCATAATCAACCATTTCCTGAACCTGTTTTTCGTCAATTCCGTATTTATGCTTTGAATTTGCAGGTAAACGCATCATCCCAAAAGTCAACAAAGGTAATGTGATATCTTGAAACCTTGCTCTAGTAATTTTTGTAGTGTCAGTATTAACTAAATCCGGCTGTCCCAACTTATTCAAGGAAAAACCTTGACTCAAAAGCCCGCCCAAAAGCAAAGATGACAACTTCAAAAACTCACGCCTATCCATAAATCCTCCTATCGTTTATAAACTCAAATAACCAGCTACATTGTATTTTTTTTAGTGGAAATATTCAAATCAGAATAGTTAATAAGTGGAAAACATGGTAGTGTCAGATTTCTTTCATAAAAGCAAGATGAAGTTGCGATATGTGCTATGCTGTAGTTGAATAGTGTAAAATATTTACGTGTTTTTGGAAAAGTGGTAGCATATTTGTACAGTGGTGTGGTTATTAGGAAATTAATAGTGAGCGGAGATTCAAAATGAGCTTGAATAAAGAAAAGCGAAGGGTTGTTATTACGGGTATGGGTGTTGTTTCGCCATTTGGACAAGGAACGGACTGTCTAATTAATAATATTCTTGCTGGAAATTGTAGCATAAAAGTAGATGAAGAAATTAGAGACAGACAAGATGTCTCTTGTTTTTTATCTTCTAAAGTTCCTACGCTAGATTATTCTGATATTGCAAGCCAAAAAATTCGTTTTATGTCTAATATGTCTTTGTTTGCTTATCGTGCCGTTGAAGAGGCTATTACGAATGCCGGTTTTGTGTCTGGGTTGCCGCCTGAAAAAACTGCTTTGTTTTTAGGTTCTACGACATCATCTTATATTTCTTGGATTGACAATGTTTTGAAATACACAGAACGTCGCATGGATAAGTTCACTACAGATAACCTGTTTAATATTATGAACCATACTGCTTTAGTAAATGTAGCTCATAGCTTTAAGCTGAAATGGTCAGGTGTCGGAGCAAATACTGCCTGTTCTACTGGGGTAATCAATACAGGATATGCTTACCTTGCAATAAAAGAAGGAATTTTTGATAATGCTTTATGCGGCGGGACAGAAGAATTTCACGTTATTATGCTTGGGCTTTTTAACCACATGACCGCTGTTTCAGATAAATTTAATGATGACCCAAATAAATCCTGTCGTCCTTTTGATGCAAATAGATGTGGGATTGTTTGTGCAGAAGGGTGTGGCATGTTATTTTTAGAAACTCTTGACAGTGCTTTAAGCAGGAACGTAAAAATTTATGGGGAAATCGTAGGTTTTGGTACCAATACAGAAATTAACAATATGTCTTATTCGTCAAAATCGAGCATAAAAGAATGCATGAGTTTGGCGTTAGAAAATGCGAATTTGGATGCTTCAGAAATCGATTTTGTGAATGCTCATGCTACTGGCACGATAGTTGGAGATGCTGAGGAAGCACAGTCCATCGGAGAGATTTTTGGCGATAATGTGTGGACAAACAGCCTAAAAGGATATATTGGTCACACTATGGCTGCTAGTGGAAGTATAGAGCTTATTGCAATTTTAAAAATGATGGAAAATGGCAAATTCGCCGGAACGCTAAACCTCGAAAATGTAGATGCAAAGTGTAGTGGCATAAAACACTTTAGTGGTGTTAAAAATTTGAAAGTAACTACTTTTATTAAAAACAGTTTAGCGTTAGGTGGTTCAAATGCTTCTTTGATAGTAAGAAAAATAGCTGGTAATAATATTTTAGGAGGCAAATGTGACGAAAGAAGAAATTATTAAAATTACCAATGAAACGTTGGTTGAAAAATTTAAACTTGACCCTAGCAGTCTTAAGCCCGAAAGCACTGTTGCACAAGATCTGGGATTTAGCAGCATAGACATGGTAGATATTGTGGTTTATTTGGAAGAGGCTTTTAACATAGAGTTAAAAAGCAAGTACGATAACTTAGACAAAATTAAAACTTTGGGTTCTATTTATAATTATATAGAAAAAACGATAAGAATGTCATAAGTATTGCGGTACAATTAGAAATTTTTTCAAAACAATTCTTTTTTCAATATAGAATTTCTGTAATGCAGTTTATATTATCAGGTTTTTCTGTATTTTATAAATCAAGAACAAAAAGCATGGAAAAACATGTTTTTGCATGTGCTTGACAATTTTGTAAAAAATTGTATAATACTGACTATTATTTTACTAAATATAGTGTTTTTGTATATTTTATCTTTACAAATATGCATATTTTGCGGTTTTGTGTAGTTGTGAGTGCTTTTGTCGATAAGTTTTTATGGTTGTTTTTTAATATGTAGAAATATAAAAATTTGCTTTCAGTATCTTATATATATGTGATGAATTTAGGTACTTGAGACAATTTAAAGATTAGAAAGGAGGGGAAATGAAAAAATTGGATATAATAATCCAACCGGATAAGCTGGAAGTTTTAAAGAATATTTTGATTTCTAACTCTGTTGGTGGTATCACTGTTACAAGTGTTATGGGTTGTGGTAAACAAAAAGGTCAGCTTGTGAAAAGTGCCAAAAGTAAAGGAATAAAAATAAGTGGGATGAATTTGCTTCCTAAAATACATGTTTTAGCTGTAGTTAACGATGAAAACGTAGAAGAAATTTTGAACGTAATTCAGGAAAAAATTTCATCAGGGAAGGCAGGTGACGGAAAAGTTTTTATATCAGACATTGAAAATGCTATGCGTATTCGCACAGGTGACCGTGGGAAAAAAGCCATATAGCTATTGTCTGTATCAAAAATCTACAAAATAATGGTTAGCACTTTTATTAAAGAGGTAAACATGGAGAAAGAACCAGAACCCAGTGGTACGAATTCTGTAATAGAGATAAAAAATGTAGATAAGTTTTATGGTGATAACCACATCGTTAAAAATTTGACTCTTTCTATAAGAGAGAGAGAATTTCTTTCCATTTTAGGTCCATCAGGTTGCGGCAAAACCACTCTGCTTCGCATGCTTGCTGGTTTTGAGCATCACACAAAAGGCGAAATTCTCATCAATGGCGAAAGTATTGATGACAAAGAACCTTTTAAAAGAAACATAAATACAGTTTTCCAAAATTATGCTTTATTCCCTCATATGACCATATACAGCAATATAGCTTATGGTTTAAAAATGAAAAGAGTTAAGAAGGATGAAATTGAAAAGCGTGTCATAGAAGTGCTTGCAATGGTGCGTCTTGAAGGCTTTGAAAACCGGTACCCTTCTCAACTTTCTGGTGGTCAAAAACAGCGGGTGGCTATCGCAAGGGCAATTGTAAATAATCCGCAAGTTTTGCTTCTTGATGAACCGCTCGGAGCTTTGGATATGAAGCTACGTAAGCAAATGCAGATAGAATTGAAAAGACTTCAAAGAAAGTTGGGAATAACTTTTGTTTATGTTACGCATGATCAAGAAGAAGCTCTTACTATGAGTGATAGAATCGCGGTGATGAACAGAGGCGTACTTGAGCAATGTGCACCTCCGTCTGATATTTATGAAAAGCCGGGAACCAAATTCATTGCTGATTTTATAGGCGAATCTAATCTTTTTGAATCAGTTGTGGAAGATGGTAGTGACTCCACAGATGGGAATGCACACTTATTTAGTGAAGGTGGTACTTTACTTGGAAAACTTGAGCAATTTGAAGAAAATGAGCTTCTTTACGTATGTGTTCGACCTGAAAAAACTCTTTATTCTCTTGCTTCTGTTGATGGGTTTTCGCTTTGTGGCATAGTACGTGAAAATATTTACCTTGGGAATGTGATAAAAACTATCGTAGTTTTAACAAATGGACAGGAAGTCAAAATAAATCTTTCGCCTGGTCAAGTTCCACCTGCGATTGAAACAGTGCTTTATATCTATTGGAATGTGAAAGACTGTGTTATGGTGCGCACAATTTCTCATAGAATTTTTACAGAATTAGAAAAAGTAAAGCTAAACGAATATGGTGAAGTTATGGAAGCAGAACCAATCAATAAAGAGGAAGTTAAAAGCCAAGAAGCACCGTAAAAGGATAAATTATGTTATTTGATAAAACTAAATTTACGTCAAAAACTGTTCCGCTTTTTGTAATGGTTTCGCCTGCTACTGCATGGCTTGTTTTGCTTATTGCAATTCCACTGCTTTATATTTTTGTGATAAGTTTTTGTTCTACTACAGAATCGCATAATATAGCTTTTAGTTTCACCTTAAAAAATTATATCAAGCTTTTTGATAGAACAATATTGTCTATATATTGGAATTCTCTGTCAGTTTCTGTCCTTACAGCAGTGTTTTGTGTTTTAATTGCCTATCCTTTTGCTTACATAATGGTCAAGACGTCTCCTCTTAAAAGAACCTTGATGATGGTAGGATTAATGCTTCCATTTTGGACAAACTCTTTAATTCGTCTTTACAGCTGGCGAACTTTACTTGGCAGAAACGGGTATGTTAATGATTTTTTGATTTACATTGGTGTTATAAATGAGCCTATAGAAATGATGTTTACCCGTTCGGCAGTGGTTTTGGGAATGGTCTACACCTTGCTTCCTTTCATGGTACTCCCTATTTTTGCAGTTATTGATAAGTTAGACAAAACTTTAATAGAAGCTTCAAAAGATTTAGGAGCAAATTTCATTAAAACTTTTTGCTACGTTATTTTACCTTTGACGGCGCCGGGTATTTTTGCTGGTGTGATAATGGTTTTTATTCCGTCATTGGGTTTGTTTTTTGTTTCTGATTTGATGGGCGGAGGTAATAACCAAATTATTGGAAATTTAATATCACGTCAATTTAAAGAAGCTTTCAATTGGCCTTTTGGCGCCACGCTTTCAATTATGCTCATTGCTATTACTATATTTCTTGTAAGAGTTTATACAAAAAAAGGCGGGAAGCTAGATGAGTTGGGAGCAGTATAAAATTCTGTTTACAAAATAAAAATGAGGTTCAATGGAAAGGCAAAATAATTTATCAGTCAAAATTTTTTCAAGAGTTTTTAGCTTTTTTGTTTTCTTATTTCTGTATGCTCCAATAGTTGTAGTGATTTTATTTTCTTTTAATGTATCAAAGCGCAATATTGTTTTTGAGGGGTTTACGCTTAAATGGTATGGCGAAATGCTTAATAATTCAGCATTGTTAAATTCATTTTATAATTCACTTATTGTAGCTGCTGTGAGTACTACTATCGCTGTCATTGTGGGAACTCTTGCAGCTATCGCGATGCACAGATATAAGTTTAAAGGCAAAGGTATTATTGATGCTTTGATGTATGTTCCTATTGTAATACCTGAAATCGTATTAGGTATATCGCTTTTATCTTCTTTTGCACTTGCCAATGTGCCGCTTGGGAACATAACTTTAATAATTGCTCACACAACTTTCAGTATGCCTTTTGTGGTTTTTACTGTAAAAGCACGTTTATCTGGTTTTGACCGCTCATTAGAAGAAGCGGCGATGGATCTGGGTGCCAATAGAATAAAAGTTTTACTTGGAATAACAATCCCAATAATTACCCCAGGAATAATTTCTGGTGCTGCACTTGCTTTTACTTTGTCTATAGATGACTTTGTTGTGAGTTTTTTTACAACTGGTGCTTCAAGTGTAACTTTTCCTCTTAAAATTATGGAATTTGTTCGATCAGGAATTCGTCCTGATGTATATGCTTTGTCGTCAATAATAATGCTTGCGACTTTTATTGTGGTTATTGCAAGCCAAGTGGCTGCTTACAGGAAGTCTAAAGAGTAAAGTTAAAATACGATTTGCAAGATATGTGTCAAAAAAATGATGGTAGCTTGCTCTATATTTATGAAAACTTTTTAAGAGGGTTAAAAAATGAAAAAAACAGTGTTTGTGCTGCATGCCGTTTTATCTGTGGTATTTATGGCATTTTTTAGTGCTTGTTCACGTTCGAATTTTGCTGGCGAAGTGAGCGTTTTTGTTTGGGAAGATTATTTGCCAGAAAGTGCAATTGTGGCTTTTGAAAAAGAAACGGGCATAAGGGTGCATGTCCTAACTTATAATTCTAATGAATCTATGTTGTCAAAGGTTAAGGGAAGTCCTGATGGAACTTACGATATTGCTGTTCCTGGTGATTATATGGTTAAAATGATGACAGAGCAAGGACTCCTTGAAGAAATGAAAACAGAACAGCTAACTAATTTTAAAAACCTTGATTTGGCCTATTTAGGGAAGTATTTTGATCCAGACAATAAATATTCTATTCCTTATATGGCTGGCGGAGTAGCTATTATAGTTAATAAAACTAGAGTAAATGAAAAAATTGTGTCATTGAATCAGCTTTTCGATCCTAAATATAAAGATTCTATTGTTATTCTTGATGATTTTCGTATAAATGTTGGAGCGGTAGCGAGGTCTTTAGGATATTCTTTCAATACCACAAATTTAGAAGAACTTTCCATAATTTCGCAAAAAATGGAGGAGTGGAAACCGAACATAAAACTGCGTGATAGTGGCACTCCTAAGTCAGCAATGCTTAGTGGCGAAACTACTCTTGGACTTATTTGGACAGGCGAAATTGCTTTGTGTATAGAAGCAAACAGCAGTGATTTTGAAGTAGTGTTTCCGCAAGAAGGTTTTCATGTGTTTTTGGACAACTTTGTTTTGCTCAAAGGGTCAAAAAATATAGATAACGCCAGAAAATTTATTGATTTTATTTTAAGACCTGATATAAGTGCAATGATATCTGCCGAACATCCTTACCCAAATCCTAATAAAGCAGCACAAGCTTTATTGCCGGATTCTTTTAAAAATAATCCAGCTGCAAATATTGCTTCAGATGTTTTTGCCAGAGGAATATATTTAGAAGATATTGGGTCAGATGTTTCAAAATATGATGATGTTTGGACAAAATTTACAAGATAAAAAAGCTATTGTGCTAGAGTTTTGCTGAGCCAAACCAAGCAGTTTTTGCAAAAAAGCCGTTGATTAAGGAGATATGTATGCCAAAAGCGGTAACTGTTTTAGGAGAAATTGACTCGAAAAACCTAAAAATTACAGATATGCATGAACACACTCTCGCAGATTTTTCGAATTATAATCAAGTTTACAAAAATAGTTTTGCACCTATTGATGATAAGTTTTTAAGTATCAGTCAAGAAAACATGTATTACTTACGCAAAGGGTACTTTTATCTATCTTCTGATTGCATGCATCTTGATAGTGTGGAATTATTAGAAAAAGAAATAGAATTTTTCAAGAATTCAGGAGGGTCCACTATTTTAGATGTTAGCCCAACAGGAGTACGCGGGTCGGTTAAAGACATTGCAAAAATTTCAAAAAGCACTGGAGTTAACATTATTGTTTCTACAGGATTATATGCTGATAAGTTTTGGCCTGCTTGTTGCCAAAATAAATCTGTAGAACAGCTTGTATCTTTTATGAAAGGTGAAATTGAGAATGGCATTGATGGAACTGATATTAAAGCTGGTCTTGTAAAAATTGCATGTAATAGTTTTAATGAAAATGAGCAAAAATCTCTGAAGGCAGGTGCTATAACTGCTGCTGATACTGGGTACTCTTTTTGCCTTCATACTGGTGGTTGGACTGAAGTTTACCTCGGCATAGAAGATACTAAAAAAATGCTTTCTGAAGTTTTCAAACAAGGTGTAAAACCCGAACGAGTTTTGGCTTGTCATATGGATATGTTCATTAAGGAATGCCTTCTTTCGAATCTTATAAAGGATAGACAGAATTCGTCAAACATAAATTTGGATAGCTTAAAAGAAATTTTAGATACTGGTACTAATATTGTTTTTGATTTTTTTGGAGTTTCGGCAAATTGCGAGAGTGTGGGCTTTGTTGAGCTGTCTGATTATGAAAGAATTAGTGCTATTTTAGAATTGTTTCAAGCGGGTTATTCAAAGCAAATTCTCTTTGGAAGCGACGTGTATGTTAAAATTTTTTATAGACATTTTGGCGGAAACGGTTATACGCGCATTTTAGATTATGTGGTTCCGACGCTTAAAGAATACGGTGCAAAAGAAGAAGATATACAAAATGTGCTTGTAAATAATCCTATTAGGTTGCTGTCTGTCAAATAAGCAGCTTTTGCCACATACAAAAGTTAAGAATAAATTAACTAAATTTTAGGAGGCAGTTAATGAGGAAAGGTCTGGTTTGCTTATTTTTGTTCTTTGCAGGCGTCGGAGTTTTTTTTACAGGATGTTCGGGTTCAGCCAGTTCTGAAAAAGAATCAGCAGGCGAGCTGAATTTATTTATCTGGACCGAGTACATGCCGGCTAGTGTGTTAGACGCTTTTGAAAGAGAAACAGGAATAAAAATTAATATGTCAACTTATTCTTCAAATGAAGATTTATTGGCAAAAGTTAAAAGTGGTGGTGATGGTATTTATGATGTGGTTGTTCCAAGTGACTATATGGTTAAAATGATGATAAATGAAGGATTGCTTTTAGAATTAGACAAAACTAAATTGAATAACATAGAAAACGTAGAACAGGCGTATTTAAACCGCTACTATGATTTGGGGAATAAATTTTCTATTCCCTACATGGGTGGTGTGATGGCTATTGCTGTAAACAAAACTAAAATTGCTAGTCCAATTGCTTCTGTTTCAGATCTTTTTGGTGAAGAATTTAGAAGAAATTTGGTGGTTCTTGATGATAACCGTGCAATTATAGGAGCGGTTTCAAAAAGTTTGGGTTATTCTTTAAACCCGGCTACAGATGAAGAATTTGAAGCTATAGAGTCAAAGTTATTGGAATTAAAACCAAACATAAAATTGCGGGACAGCGATTCTCCAAAAACGGCAATGCTGAATGGCGAAACTGCTGCCGGTCTTATGTGGTCTGCTGAGATTGCTATTTGCATGCAGGAAAGTTCAAATTTTACTGTAGTGTTTCCAAAAGAAGGTTGCTATGTTTTTATGGATAACTTAACGATATTAAAAACAGCTAAAAACGTTGAAAATGCAGAAAAGTTTATAAATTTTGTACTAAGACCTGATATTAGCAAAATGATTTCTGATGAATATCCCTATCTCAATCCAAATAAAGCTGCTTTACCTCTGCTTACAGATTCTTATAAAAACAACCCAGCTTCAAATATCGCACCTGAAGTTTTTAGAAATGGCGAATTTGTGCAAGATGCGGGTTTGAAAGTAGAAAAATATGATGAACTTTGGACAAAATTTACAAAATAAAATGATCAGCATTTTTTGAAAGAAGGAGGATATTGGTGTGAACTTTAAAGAACCCGGTTGCATGTTTATTGATGGAAAATGGACTATTTCAGATAAAACAAGAGATGTGATAAATCCTGCCGACGGAAGCATTTTAGCCAAAGTTTACGAAGGTGACGAAAAGACTGTTCAAACAGCTGCACTTGTTGCAAAAAAAGCTTTTGCAGGTTGGTCAAAAATTTCAGTTGTAGAACGTGCTAATCTTTTAAATAAAATAGCAGATTTGATAAATGAGAACTTTGAAGAATTTGCAGCTATTGACACAGCAAACAATGGAAAACCGTTGCGTGACAGTAGAGGCGATGTCGCAGATTCTATTGCCTGTTTTAGATATTATGCTGGTTTAATAGATAAACCACACGGGCAAACTTATTATACCGCAGACCCAAACAATGAAGCCATTGTTGTTAGAGAGCCTATTGGAGTATGTGGTCAAATTGTTCCTTGGAATTATCCTTTAATGATGTCTGCTTGGAAACTTGCACCTTGCCTTGCAGCTGGGAACACTGTAGTTTTTAAGCCATCCACTCTCACGCCGTTAAGTGCTTTAAAATTGTTTGAAATTTTTGAAAAAGCTGGACTACCTAAAGGCGTTGCAAATTTAGTTATGGGTCCGGGAAGTACTGTCGGAGAAGAAATCGCAAAGAACATTTTAATAGAAAAAGTAGCTTTTACCGGAGGTACAGACACAGGCAGAGCAATTATGAAAGCGGCTACCGGAAACATGAAAGGAATTTCACTTGAGCTTGGTGGGAAATCACCTTGCATTGTTTTTGATGATAGTGATTTTGAAGCTGCTGTAGATTGGTCTTTATTTGCCATATTTTGCAATCAGGGGGAGGTTTGTTCTGCCGGAAGTCGTTTGATTTTGCAAGATACTATTTATGATAAGTTTCTTGATAGTCTTGTTGCACGAGCAAAAAAAATCAAGGTTGCAAAAGGAACTGAAGAAGGTGCTGAAATGGGACCACTGGTAAGTGAAACGCACATGAAAAAGGTTCTTGAATATATTGAGATAGCTAAAAAAGAAGGTGCTCGGCTGCTTTGCGGCGGAAACAGGATTACAGATGGCGATTTTGCCAAAGGATATTTTGTTTCGCCAACAATTTTTGCAGATTGTAAACCTGATATGACGATAGTTAAAGAAGAAATTTTTGGTCCTGTTCTTGCAGTTCAAAAATTTCGCACTGAGCAAGAAGCGGTAGACCTTGCAAACGATACTGTTTACGGGCTTGCTGCAGGAGTTTTCAGCAACGATATTACTCGTGCTTTGAAAGTTATAAAAGCTGTCCGTGCTGGTATCACTTGGGTAAATTCATATCATCCCACTTTTGCACAAGCTCCCTGGGGTGGTTATAAGCAAAGTGGTATAGGTCGTGAACTCGGGACATTCGGTCTTGATGAATATACTGAAATAAAGCAAATAAACATAAATCTTGCACCAGGACCTATAGGTTGGTTTAAATGATGAAAAGAAATTGCCGTTTGCAAATAGTTAAAGTAGTTGCTCCGAATTCAAAATGAGAAATGAATTTATGAAAAGCGATATCCCATTTATAAGCACAGAGAACATGAGTAATGCGGTTTTTAACACCGTTACACCTATAATTGAAGATGATATTTTCATTGATAAAATAGACGTGCTGGATTCTGCTCTTGAAAGAGCATATAAACGTTTATGCGTGTTGATAATACGTTAAACAGAAAAATAGTGAGTTTCCAGGCAAACAAAACCGTTCCTTTCTAACTCTACCGCTGGTATAAATATAAAGAGTGTTTTCCGCGCATTTGGTTGAGTATTATATCCGCAAGTGCGGCATTGACGCTACAAAAAAACTATTAGACCCTTTCGCCGGAAGCAGCACGACGCTTTTTTGTGCAAGCGATTTAGGAATTGACACGCTCGGTATTGAATTGCTTCCAATAGGACAATAATTATCAAAGCGAGGAATTTATTACATTGTTTTTCCAATGATGATTTTGAAACGCTGATACAATGGAAAAATAAAAAACCATGGATCAAACATCAAGGGCAGCATAATTTTATAATCCTTAAAATTACCGAGGGTGCATATTCGGAAGAAAACAGCAGATTGACAAAAATATTCCTTTCGTGTATGCGGGAAGAAAACGAAAACGTTCAAACAGTATTATTGCTTGTGCTGTTTTGTATTCTTGAAAATATTAGTTTTACCCGCAAAAGATGGTCAGTATTTGCGATGGGCCCAAATGTCAGTACGTTGCTGGGGTGCGAGGACTTTTAACAAAGGTGAAATACAAAATTTTAATGACGCTCTGCCTGAAAAACTTGAAGAAATTATATCAGATGTGAAAGGAGAATGCACCAACGATTTATTTGCTTTTTTAACACCGGTTGTTAAAAAAGGACGTCTGTCAATCATCGGCGGGGACTGTTTGCAAGAATTGCCGTGTCTTGACGAGACAACACAGCATAGACCTTGTAATAACTTCACCGCCCTATTGTAATCGTTACGATTATACAAGAACGTATGCTCTTGAACTGGCAATGCTTGGCGTTGAAGAAACAAAACTTTTACAATTACGGCAGGAATGCTTGAGTTGCACAGTAGAAAACCGGAAAAAAGATTTATTGGGTTTAAATTCTGCATGGATTACTCCATTGTCAATTTGCAACAACCATGAATTATTGCGGCAAATTCTTGAATATCTTTACTCAAAAAAAAGAAAACAAAACATTAAACAATAATGGAATTCCCCGCATGGTAAAAGGTTATTTTTACGAAATGGCGTGTGTTGTTTATAACTCTACCGTGTTCTGCGATCAGGCGGAGAAGTCGTAATGGTAAATGATAATGTGAAATACGCAGGCGTAAGTATTTCTGTTGGCCTCATTTTATCGGATATCGCCGCAAAAACTGGTTTCCAAATAGAAGAAATTTCTGTCTTGCCTGTAGGAAAAGGCAACAGCAGGCAGCAAGTGGGAATGCACGGCAGAGAATCTTTACGGAAATGCGTATATATTTGGAAAAAAGAATAAATGGATGTGCCTCATATTGCAAAACCGGAAGACTTAGTAACTTCTTACAATGAAACGAGGTCTGGTTTTATCGCCATTGCACTGGAAAAGAACAGACGGGCAACGCCGTATATTGAGTAGACCTGTGCTTTGCAGCATAGAATAAATAAGCTTTCTTCGCCTGACAAAAAGCGATTCTTTAGGCGGGAAAATGCGGAATATCGTTGGGCCGGTTAGCACAAAGAAAACTTTGTATGGTCATAATTTCTTCTTTTTTGTGCGTATTTAAACCTATTATTTATTGCCAAAGCTGCAGTGTGAAAATAAGAAACAGAGAAACTAATTTAACAAAAAAGTTAATTTTGCGTTTAATTTGGTTTTGAAAAAGAAAAATGGATAAAAATGAATTAAATATCCCAAATAAGGATTATTATAAACCGATGCACACGGCGGAACATCTTTTAAACCAAACTATGATTAGAATGTTTGGCTGCGGTCGTTCGCCAAATGCTCATATTGAGCAAAAGAAAAGCAAATGTGACTATACTCTAAATGAAGCTCCTTCGCCTGACAAAATAGCAGAAATTGAAAAACGTGTGAACGAAGCTATTGACAGTGATTTGCCCGTAAAAGCAGAATTTATGTCAAGACAAGAGGCTGCCAAGCTATTTGACTTAAGCAGATTACCGTCTGCTGCCGGTGAAACTTTGTGCATTGTAAGCATAGGTGATTATGATGTTTGTCCTTGCATAGGCGAACATGTTGAAAACACAGCCGAAATAGGACATTTCAAAATAATAAGTTCTGACTTTGAGAATAGACGTTTGCGCATAAGATTTAAATTAATTAATCCATAAAAATTTACGGAAGGATAAAAATGAATTTAACAACTGAACTTAACCTACCTTTAAAGTTAGTTTTTGGAAAAGGTGTTTTTAATTTGCTGGGAAGAGAAGCGGCGATATTTGGAAAAAAAGCTTTTTTAGTAACCGGAGGTAGCAGTGCTAAAAAATCTGGTGCATTAGACAAAGCTTTAAATTTTTTAAAGAACGAAAACATAGAAAGTATTGTTTTTGATAAAGTTTTGCCAAATCCAACTACAGCGATAGTTTATGAAGGGACAGAAGCTTTAAAAAAAGAAAAGTGCGATTTTGTCATTGGTCTTGGCGGTGGTAGTATTCTGGATTGTGCAAAAGCGATTGCATTTGCCGTAAAAAACGACGGTGATATTATGGATTATGTTTATGGTAGAAAACCCGCGGGCGAAGCTTTGCCAGTAGTCTTAATTCCCACAACTTGCGGAACTGGTAGTGAAGGCAATGGTTTTGCTGTTCTTACAGACATTAAAACCAACGATAAAAAATCTTTGCGTTGCAATTCAATTGTACCTAAAGTGTCAATTGTAGACCCAGATCTTATGAAAACTATGCCAAAAAAAATACTTGCAAGTGTGGGTTTTGATGCACTTTGCCATTGCATTGAAGCTTACATTTCTGCGATAGGAACCACAAAAACTTCGCTAATATCGCTTATAGGAATAAAACTCATATCTGAAAGTTTAATTATTCTCTATGACGGAAAAGGTTCTGACAAAGATTGGGAAAATCTAAGCCGGGCAAGCACAATTGGCGGTATGGTCATTGGAATTGCAGGTGTTACGGCAGCTCATGGTTTAGAACATCCTGCAAGCGGTCTTAGAAATATAGTTCATGGCGAGGGTCTTTGTGCATTAACTCCAATAATTTGTAAGAAATCAATAGCTGTAGCTCCTCAAAAATTTGCTGAAATAGCAAAAAATTTGGGAGCAAAAGATGAAACGGAACTTGTTGAGAAAATTGAAATGCTTATAGATAGGTTAAATCTACCAAAAAACTTGAGTAGTCAAGGTATAAAGAGAGAAGATGTTGAATGGATGAGCGAAAATGCTTTGAAAGTTTCTGCAGCTGGGCTAAAAAACCATCCTGCACAATTTGGCATTGATGAAATAAAAGAAATTTATTATTCAGCATTATAAATCCGCAAATGTATTTGCGTTAAAAGAGGAACTAATTATGTTAAAAGATGAAATGCCAAAGATTAAAACAGCTTTACCAGGTCCGAAAGCAAAAGAAGTTATTGACAGAAGAGCAAATGCTGTTGCTCAAGCAATGCGGTGTGCTTATCCATGCGTTATAAAAAGAGGCGAAGGAGCAGTGGTTGAAGATGTTGATGGAAACATATTTTTGGATTGGGTTGGTGGAGTTGGGGTGTTAAATATAGGATACAGCCACCCGGAAGTTGTTGCTGCTGTCAAAGAGCAAGCAGATAACTATTTTCACGCAATGGTAAATATTATATCTCACAGAGGGTACATTGAGCTTGCGGAAAAACTAAATTCTATAGCACCGTTAAAAAGTGATAAACAACGTAAAACAATGTTTGTAAATTCAGGAGCCGAGGCGGTAGAGAATGCTGTTAAAATCGCTCGTTCGGCAAGCAAACGTCCAAATATAATTGTTTTTTCGGGAGCTTTCCACGGACGCACTTTGCTTGCTGCGACAATGACTTCTAAAAAGGCCTATTATAATGGAATGGGACCGTTACCTGATGGAATTTATAGAGCTGAATTTCCATATTTATACCGTGCTCCAAAAGGTCTTACAAAAGAAGAAGCAGTGAGTTATTATATACGCCGGCTTGAGTCAGTTTTTGAGGAAGATTCACCAGCAGAATATGTAGCCGCGATTGTTATTGAACCTGTTCAAGGAGAAGGTGGGTTTATTCCTGCTCCAAAAGAATGGGTTCAAGCGGTTCGTAAAATTTGCGATGATAATGGAGTTTTGCTTGTAGCAGATGAAATACAGACTGGCTTTGCAAGATCTGGAAAAATGTTTGTTTCAAATTATTGGAAAGAATGGCAAGCAGCACCTGACATTATTATTACCGCCAAATCGCTTGCTGCGGGTTTACCTCTTGGAGCGGTGACAACTTCTGCTGAAATATTAGATAAAGTAAAACCGGGTGTATTAGGCGGAACTTATGGCGGAAATGCCTTGTCATGTGCGGCGGCACTTAAAACAATAGAAATTATAGAACGCGATAAGCTTGCCGATAGATCGTTAGAAATTTCAGAACGTTGCAAAAGCGAGTTTGAAAAATGGCAAAAAGAGTATTTTTGTATAGGTGATATTCGTGGTATAGGTTCTATGATGGGCATTGAATTTGTCAAAGAAGACTTAAAACCTTTCCCGGAGCTTGTAACCGCAATTATTCAAGAGGCTGTTCAAAATGGTCTTATAATTGAAAATGCGGGAATTTATGGAAATGTAATAAGATTTTTATCGCCTCTTGTTATTTCTGATGCTCAACTTGAAAAAGGTCTTGAAATTTTCAAAAAAGCTATAGACGTTTGCGTGAGTAAATTGAAATAAAAAGGGATAAATGATGGCAAAAGTTACAATATGTGCAACCCAGATGGTATGTTCAAGAGATATTGACGAAAACATAAATAGAGCACAAAAATTAGTGCGTTCTGCGGCGAAAAATGGAGCTAATATTATTTTACTTCAAGAGCTTTTTGAAACGTTTTACTTTTGCCAGCAAGAAAAATACGAATATCTAAAACTCGCCTCAACTCTAAAAGAAAATAAAGCTGTAAATGCTTTCCAAAAAACTGCTAAAGAACTAAATGTTGTTTTGCCGATAAGTTTTTTTGAAAAATGCGGAAACACTGCATTTAACTCAGTAGCAATTATTGATGCAGATGGTGAAATTTTAGGCGTTTATAGAAAAACTCATATTCCTGATGGGCATTGTTATGAAGAGAAATTTTATTTTACGCCCGGAGATACTGGTTTTAAAGTTTGGAATACTAAATTTGCAAAGATTGGAGTTGGAATTTGCTGGGATCAATGGTTCCCAGAGTGTGCAAGGGTTATGTCTTTAATGGAAGCTGAGATTTTGCTTTACCCAACAGCAATCGGAAGCGAACCAGTTTTTAAAATTGATAGTTCAGGACATTGGCAAAGGACAATGCAAGGTCATGCTGCGGCAAATATTACACCTTTAGTTGCCTCAAACAGAATCGGAACCGAAAAAGACCCACCAACAGAAACGACTTTTTACGGTAGTTCTTTTATAGCAGGTTGCTATGGCGAAATTATTAAGCAGATGGACAGAACATCTGAAGGTTTTGTTGATGCTGAATTTGATTTAGACGAAATTGCACAAATTAGGCGTTCGTGGGGAATTTTTAGAGATAGACGACCAGAAATGTATAGACAGCTTTTATCGCACTGAATTTGGAAAAGTGGGCATTGTGTATGCAATTTTTCACAATATCAGGTGGCAAATTCAACAATATTGCATATATAAAAAACGCTAAAATTAAAATATTGACGTTGTAGTTGAACGAAAAACATCAAATATGGAGGAATTTATGAAGGTAGGTTGTCCTAAGGAAATTAAAAATAACGAATTTAGAGTTGGGTTGACGCCCAATGCAGTGCGTGCTTACGTTAAGTTTGGTCACAGTGTTTTTGTTGAGGAAGGTGCCGGTATAGGTTCTGCTATTGCTGATGACGAATACAAAGCGGCAGGTGCTGTTATGCTAAGCAGCGCCGAAGAAATTTGGGATACTGTTGATATGATTGTTAAAGTAAAAGAACCTCTAAAAACTGAGTATGGTAGGATGAAAGAAAATCAAATCATATATACTTATTTTCACTTTGCTGCTAACAAATCACTGCTAGATGCTTGTATAAAGCAGAAAATTATTTCAATAGCATACGAAACAGTCCAGGAAGGTAAAACTTTGCCGCTTTTAAAACCAATGAGTGAGGTGGCAGGCAGAATGTCTGTTTTAATGGGTGGGTTCTATAGTGCAAGAACTCAAAAAGGACGAGGTTTATTGCCGATGGGTGTAACGGGGGTAGCACCTGCAAACATAGTGATAATCGGTGGTGGTTCAGTTGGTACCAATGCTGCCAGAGTAGCTGCTGGCTTTGGTGCAAATGTTACGGTGCTAGATATTAATCTTGAACGTCTTGAATACTTAGATGAAATTTTGCCGGCCAATGTAAAGTCTATATACAACGATGATGTAACGCTTGAAAACTATCTCAAAGAGGCCGATATTGTAATTGGTGCTGTGCTTGTACCGGGTGCAAAGTCGCCTAAATTAGTTCGCCATGATCACTTAAAAAAAATGAAGAAAGGTGCAATTCTCGTTGATGTGGCAATAGATCAAGGTGGTTGTTTTGAAACGTCACGTCCAACAAGTCATGATGAGCCAATATTTATTGTTGATGATATTATTCATTATTGTGTGGCGAATATGCCGGGAGCATATGCCAGAACGTCTACTTTTGCGTTAAATAATGCAACTATAAAATATGGTTTAGAGCTTGCCAGTAATGGTATTGAAGAAGCTTGCCGCAAAAATCGTGCGTTGTTTCTTGGTTTGAATACATATAAAGGCGATATAACGTATCCTGGAGTTGCCCAAGCTTTTGATATGCCAATAAAAAAAATATCGTTATAACTTGAATTAGAAATATAGTGGTTTGCTTGAAAAGCTGATAGATGTCGTAGTAAGCTTGTTCATGCAGCTTTTTAATCAAAAAAAACAGAGAATTGGTTGGTTTTTATGCAAAATTTGTAACAACTTATGTGTATTTATAATCTTTTAGAGAACCTAAAAAATTTTACTTGGAGGTATTTATTATGGATTTAAAAAAGACAAATGAAATTTTAGACAAAGCTTTAAATTTCATAGTTTCTGAAGAATTTTCAGATGAGCAGAAAGTGCAGATAGAGCAAGATACGCTGGAAAATTTTGATAGACACATAAACCCGGGATGGTTAAAGTACCGTAAATCTGTTTCTACAAACTCTGCTGCTGTGGAATTTCGTGACCACGATTCTTGTTATGTTGATTTATATGGCAATGAGTACATAGATTGTTTAGGTGGTTTTGGAATTTTTAATTTTGGTCATAGAAATCCTGAAATCCTGAAATATGTTGAAGCACAACTTAAACATCAAGCACTTCATAGTCAAGAACTTCTTGATCCTTTACGCGGTTACCTTGCTGAAGCTCTCTCATCAATAACACCTGGTGATTTGCAATATTGCTTTTTTACAAATGGCGGTGCAGAAGCTGTGGAAATGGCTTTAAAACTTTCAAGGATTGCTACCGGAAAACGTCATTATATTGCCACTATTAACGGCTTTCATGGAAAAAGTATGGGAGCACTTTCTGTAAGTGGAAAAGATACTTACAGAGCTCCGTATATTCCTTCAGTTCAGCAGGTATCGCATGTAACTTACGGAAACATTGACGAACTAGAAACAACTATTTTTAAGCTACAAAAAGTTGGTGAGCAAATAGCAGCTGTTATTTTAGAACCTATACAAGGCGAAGCGGGGATTATTGTTCCCCCTGAAGGTTATTTGAAAAATGTCAGAACACTTTGCGATAAACACGATATAGTTTTGATTTTAGATGAGATACAAACTGGCATGGCACGCACTGGAACTTTTTTCAGATGCGAAGCTGAAGGAATAACGCCTGACATTATGACTTATGGAAAAGCTTTCGGTGGGGGAATTATGCCTATTACAGGGATTATTGCTCGTCCAAAAATGTGGATAGAAAAGCTAAAAGAAAACCCGTGGATATTAGGTTCTCCGACTTTCGGCGGGAACCCGATTTGCTGTGCTGCAGCTTTAGGTGCGATAAATTTTATGGTTAAGCATGATGTGCCGAAAATGAGTAGAGAAAAAGGCGATTACGTTATGAAGGCATTAAAAAAGCTTCAAGAAAAATATCCTAAAATTATAGTTGATGTTCGTGGTGTGGGTCTTATGATAGGCATAGAATTTCCCTCTACGGAAGTGGGATATTCCATATCAAAAGGTCTTTTTTCAAGAAAAGTTATGATAGCCGGTACTTTAAACAATGCTGCAACTCTCCGTTTAGAACCACCTTCAACTATGAAATACAGTGATTTTGATAAAGTTTTTACATGCATGGACGCTGCTTTAGCAGATACAAAAAAGCAATTTAATTTATAGATAATCTATGTTTGGAAAATTTATAAAAAACAATAACGGTCAGTCGCTTTTAGAAGCGAGTTTTGTGTTGCTTTTCACAAGTGTTGTAATGTTTGCGTTTTTACAAATATGCATTATGGTTGTTGACGATATGAGCATAAACGAAGCAGCTTTTACGGCTATACGTTCGGCGGCGGTGACAAAAAGCAGAAACAGAGCAAAAGAAAGCGAGAATCGGGTAGAAAAATATGTTGAGTTTTTTTATCCTAAAACTTTAGGAAAAGATCATTTTGTTTTTTCAAATAGTGCTATTGTTGATAAATACTTTCATACCTCATCAACTGGCGTTGATGAGGAAGGTGAAAGTACAGAACCTTCCGATACTGGAAAATCCATAACTTTATGGAAAGGTACAAAAACGATAAAAGATTTTTCAGGCAAAAGCGTTGCCAAGCAAACAGTCAAAATCTACTATTTCACCAAAACAATTTTTTCAAGCTGGGTTGCAAAATTCAATTCCTCGAAAGGAAATAGATACCAATCTGCACGGAGCAGACTTTTCCCATCACCAGATGAGGATTACTACTATAAAGCATTCCCTACCGCATTTAACTTTGATGTGTAGTTTTTGTAAAAATTGCTATTCGGGTTAGGCGTGTTAAGTTCTATATCTTAAAACAGATATGTTTATTATTGCGAAGTAGTTTTATAAATGCTATTTACAACTTTCTCAAGTGACCGGAAAAATATAGAACAGCAGATGCATTGTAGCGTTGCGTAGGAAAATTGTATTAGCAAAAAAAATTTGTATATAATTCTGCGATAAGGTTTGTGTGTGGTAAGAACTTTTCATAGCGAATTTGTAGAGTATGGGAAGCGTATAAAATTTGTGTTTAAAGAGGAATTGTTATGGATACAAAAAGACCAGCAGCAGCAGTTAGAGCATGTATGTTTTGCAGTAGCGTTGGGGTGCCGCCTGGTAATTTGATAGGCACAAAAGGTCTTTTTATATGCGAAGCTTGTGCAAGACACAGTGTGCAGTTGTTTGAAGAATTGAGAAAACAGAGAGAAAAGCTGTCAATACGTTTATTAAAGCCCAGCGAGATAAAAAATATTCTTGATAATTACGTGATAGGTCAAGATCATGCAAAAAAAACGTTGTCGGTGGCTGTTTATAATCATTACAAACGTTTGCAGATGGCTTTGATGCCTGCACCACCGGAAAAAGATAATATAGAGATACAAAAATCGAATATTTTGCTTATAGGACCTACGGGGACCGGAAAAACACTTTTAGCCCAAACTTTAGCCAAAACATTAAATGTTCCTTTTGCTATTTCGGATGCGACCACTCTCACTGAAGCTGGTTATGTTGGTGAAGACGTGGAAAACATACTTTTGAGGCTTATTCAAAACGCTAATTTTGATATTAAAAGAGCACAAAAGGGAATTGTTTACATTGACGAAATTGATAAAATTGCAAGAAAAGGTGACGGACCATCAATAACTCGCGACGTTTCTGGCGAAGGTGTTCAACAGGCACTTTTGAAAATTCTTGAAGGTACGGTAGCAAATGTTCCACCGCAAGGTGGCAGAAAACACCCCCAACAGGAGTTTTGGAAGATAGATACTACTAATATATTGTTTATTTGCGGAGGTGCATTTGAAGGTTTAAATAAAATTATTGAGCGTAGACTTGCAAAAAAAACATTGGGTTTTATAAATCCCGATGCCGAAAGCATAGATAAATTAAAAAATGTGGATTATGCTTTTTCAAAAGTTGAGAGTGAAGATTTGATTAAATATGGGTTAATACCAGAATTTGTCGGTAGGGTTCCTGTTCTTTCGGCCTTAACCCATTTGACTGTAGAAGATTTAGTTTTAATTTTAACAAAACCTAAAAACGCTTTAGTAAAACAATATAAAAAAATTTTTAAATTTGAGAATGTAGACCTTGAATTTGAAGAAGCGGCTTTGAAAAAAATATCAGAATTGGCATTAAAAAGAGGATCCGGAGCAAGAGGTCTGAAAGCTATAATAGAGTCCATTTTGCTAGACGCTATGTTTGAAGTTCCAGATAATCCAAAATTTATAAAGGCAGTTGTTTCTGAAAAAGTAGTTTTAAAAGATGAAACTATCAAATTTTATCAGAGGGAGGCAGTGTGAGTGAATTAGACAGATTAGACAACGAAAATTCGAAAATGCCAGAGAAATTGCCGTTACTGCCTGTGCGTGATGTTATACTTTACCCAGCTATGGTTTTGCCGCTTTCGGTGGGTAGAGAAAAGTCTACAAGAGGTCTCAGCGAAGCAATGTCTTCTGATAGATTGATTTTTGTTGTGACGCAGAAAAATATTCAAGCTGAAGACCCAACGCCTAACGATATTTTTAATATTGGAACTGTTTGTGAAATTTTACAGATTGTGAAAATGCCAGATGGTACGATGAAAGCTTTAGTAGAGGGAATTTGTAGAGCGCAATGGACTGATTTTAAATTGAACAATAAGGGTTTTATTGAAGTTGGATTGCGGTTTTTTGATGAAAAAATCCAGAAAACTCCAGAATCAGAGGCTGTTATGAGAAGGGTTGTTACACTTTTTGAACAATACATAAAATTAAACCCTAGAATGCCGATAGAAATTTTGGCAGCGATTGGAAACATAAACGATCCTGCCCGGCTTGCAGATACTATAGCTTCCCACCTTTTAATAAAAAATAACGATAAACAGGTTGTTCTTGAACTCACAGATACTTTAGCACGTCTTGAGAAACTTATCCAAATATTAACTTCTGAAGTAGAGATACTAAACATTGAAAGGCGTATCCAAAACAGAGTACGCACTCAAATGGAAAAAACACAAAAAGAGTATTATCTTACTGAGCAGATGAAAGCTATACAAAAAGAACTTAGACACAAGGATGACAATCAGAAAGAAATAGATGAAATTAATGAAAAGTTAAGAGGTATTAAACTTCCAAAAGATGTTCGATTGGTTGCTGACAAAGAAGTTTCGCGTCTTGAAAAAATGATGCCGATGTCGCCGGAATCTGCAGTTATAAGAACTTATTTAGAGTGGATTTTAGACCTTCCTTGGGACAAATCAACAGCTGATAATTTGAATTTAAAGAGAGCAAAAGCAATTTTAGATGAAGATCATTATGGTCTTGAGAAAGTTAAAGAAAGAATTTTAGAATACCTTGCTGTATTGTCAAGAGTAAAAAAAATCAAAGGTCCAATTCTTTGCTTCATAGGTCCTCCAGGTGTAGGTAAAACTTCAATAGCGAAATCTGTGGCTCGTAGTCTTGGTAGAAATTTTGTGCGCTTCTCGATGGGCGGTGTTAGAGACGAAGCTGAAATAAGAGGTCATAGAAGAACTTATATAGGTTCAATGCCTGGAAAAATCATTCAATCTATGAAAAAAGCTTCTTCCAATAATCCGGTTTTTATTTTAGACGAAATAGATAAAATGGCTTCTGATTGGAGAGGTGATCCTTCGTCGGCTCTGCTTGAAGTGCTTGATCCTGAACAAAATTATGCTTTTGCTGATCATTATCTTGATGTGGATTTTGATTTATCAAATGTGATGTTTATAACGACGGCAAATTCTTTAAGCAATATACCAATAACTCTTTTAGATAGGCTTGAACTTATTAGATTTTCAGGGTACACAGATGTCGAGAAAAAGCGTATTGCGAAAGATTTTATCATCCCAAGGCAACTAAAAGAACATGGTCTTAAAAACGAAGAGCTTACATTCGCAAAGGGTACACTTGATGATGTAATTGCAAATTATACAAGGGAAGCAGGTGTTAGAAATCTGACAAGGGAAATTGCAAATCTTTGCAGAAAAGCAGCAAAAGAGCTTGAATTTGAGAAAAAATCAAAGAATGTAACACTGACACCTAAAAATTTAGGTAAATATCTTGGTGTTGCACACTATGAAAGAGAACGGATTGCTGAAAATTCTGTGGGTGTGGCTACAGGTCTTGCATGGACAGAAGTTGGCGGTGAAACTTTAACAATAGAAGTAAACAAAATGATGGGAAAAGGTACTTTAGTTCTTACTGGAAAGCTCGGAGATGTAATGAAAGAGTCGGCGCAAGCGGCTTTGACATATGTACGTTCTTGTGCAAAAAAACTAGGAATCGATGAAGAAATATTTACAAAAACTGATTTTCATGTTCATGTTCCAGAAGGTGCAGTTCCAAAAGATGGCCCTAGTGCGGGTATTGCATTGGCGACAGCTTTGTCATCTCTTTGTATGGATAAGCCAGTTCAAAAAAAAGTAGCAATGACAGGCGAAGTAACTTTACGTGGAAGAGTTTTAGGTATAGGCGGTCTTAAAGAAAAAACACTTGCTGCTTACAGAGAAGGTATCAGGAAGGTTTTGTTTCCAGAAAGCAATAAAAAAGATTTAGTAGATATTCCTAACGATATTGTGGAAGAAATAGAGATGGTGCCAGTTTCTCATATGGATGAAGTTATAACGTTGGCTATAAAAAATAGTGTAAAGAAGCAGAAAAGCGTACTCCAAGGTTAAGCTCAAAACACTTATCAGTTTAAAATCTAATAGTTTAAAACTACAAAAATCTTAAAAAATGAGAAAAAATGTTTTTGATTGCTTCGTCTGTTGATTTGCTGAAAAGAAATTTAATTGCACGTGGGTTGTCTGCAGTTTGTGAAAGCACAAGAACTTTGAGTTTTATAGTAGATTTTTCATGTTTTTCACAAAAATTTTGGACAGCATTTGGAGTTAAGTTTAAATTTATTGAAGATGTTTTATCTGTAATTTCTGGTCTTAACAAAGAAGCTTTAAAAAGTTACTTGCTTCCTGCTGGCTTTAGTGCTGCAATTGCACTAAGAAATTCAAACTTTAAAGAACTAAACCCGGACCAAATTGTGCAGTTGTTTTCATGTTTAGCTAAAGATATTGACTATGTTTTTGCAATCTTGCCAGATAATGCCGACGATTTAATTTGCAAACTTCTTGCTCAAGAAAGTAGAGCTGTTATTTTTCCATATTTTTCTGATTTTTTATCAACACAAAATGCAATTTCTTTCTATAAACGATACCTTTCTTTTAACAAAAAAATAAATCCTATTTTTCTTAAACTAGATTTACAAAATCATTTTCTATCTGGCGATTCACCGAAAAGCGAAATTCTACAAAACGAGATTTCGGTTCCTTTTAATTGGAAATTACAAGAGGCGGTTTTGTCTCCAACTTTTTCTCACTTAGATAAAAAAAGCAGCTATGTTTGTGCTTTAGGAAAAGTTTTGGCAGTTTTAGCCGACTGCAAGAGCGAATCTGCAAACAATAAAGCTAAAGATTACAACTATGACGGAAAAAATTACAAAAACCTCAAAAATAATATCCTAATAGAGCTAATCGAGGAGATGAGAGAATTTGTCGATGAAACCGATAATTTGAAGCTTAAAAGCATTGTTGAAAGCAAAATAGATGGCATTTTAAAGAAGAGTGAAATTTTTGTTTCGTCAGGAATTACCGCTAAATTGTATAAAGAACTTTACGATGAGGTTGCAGGTCTTGGAATTTTAGAAGATTTTCTAAGCGATAACACCATATCGGAAATTATGGTGAACGGAACTGATGGGATTTTTGTTGAAAAAAATGGAAAAATAATCAAAACAGATGCTGTTTTTGAAAATAACAAAAAAATAAAATCTGTTATTGATAAGGTTGTTGCACATGTTGGTAGGCGGGTTGATGAATCTTCGCCTATTGTAGATGCGAGGTTAAAAGATGGTTCTCGTGTAAATGCTGTTATTCCTCCAGTTTCTTTAGGCGGTCCGGTTTTAACAATTAGAAAATTTTTAAAAGATAAATTGTCGGCACAGTCTTTAATATCATCGGGAACTGCTGACGAGAAAGTATTCAAGTTTTTAAAAAACTGTGTTCTTATGAAAAAAAACATAATAATTTCAGGTGGAACCGGAACAGGCAAAACTACATTGCTAAATGCCATTTCAGCTTTTATTCCCGATGAAGAAAGAATTATTACAATTGAAGATTCAGCAGAGTTGCAGCTTCTAAAAACTCATGTTGTTCGTCTTGAAAGCAGACCTAAGTCTACGGAAGGTTTTGGTGAAATTACAATAAGGAGCCTTGTGGTTAGTGCTCTAAGAATGCGCCCGGACAGAATAATTGTTGGCGAATGCCGAGCAGGTGAAGCACTTGATATGCTGCAAGCGATGTCAACAGGTCATGAAGGAAGCTTGACCACTTTGCATGCCAATTGTGCACAAGATGCAATATCAAGGCTTACGGTGATGACACTAATGGCAGGAATGAATTTACCAGAACGTTCCGTAATTTCGCAAATAGCGTCGACAATAAATATTATAATTCAGCTTGACCGTTTCAGTGATGGTTCAAGAAAAATCTCTTCTATATGCCAAATAGACAAGACAGATAATGAGCAAATTTATAAAATAAAAGAAATAGTTAAGTTTAAGTACGATAGCGAAAGTATGTGTCAAGGTGGTAGATTTATTTGGACAGATAACACAATAAAATTTGGATAAAATCTAAAATCAGCAGATTTTGATGGAAATAAAGATTGGATACAGCGTTTTAGCCATTCGACAATATGTGAAATATGGTCAAATAGCAGAATTTTGTGACATTTTTGCAAACCTTTCATTTTGCTTAAAAATTTGTTTGATAAAGTTTTCTCCATGTTATAGACTAGAACAAATAGTAAATTTATTAAAAATAGGAGGGAAAAATGCCTTTTTATTCAGAAAAAGTTATGGATCATTTCGCAAATCCGCGAAATGTGGGCGAAATACCTAATGCGGATGGAATGGGAGAGGTTGGCAATCCGGTTTGTGGCGATATGATGACATTTTATATCAAAGTAAAAGAGAATAAGCTGGATGATGTAAAATTTAAAACTTTTGGATGCGGAGCGGCAATTGCAGTATCTTCAATGGTTTCAGAAATGGCTATCGGAAAAACTGTAGATGAAGCTTTAAATATCACAAATGCCGATGTGGCAAAAGAACTTGGCGGACTTCCTCCCAATAAAATGCACTGTTCAAATTTAGGGGCCGATGCATTGCACAAAGCTATTGAAAATTATAAGTCAAAAAAGGAGGTATAATTTAAATGAAACAAAACAAATGTGAGTGTCCGCATTGCGAAATGGAATTAAAAAAAAAATGCTTTTCGCCTGATTTTTGCAGTCCTTGTTCAGTCACAAACAGAAACACAACAATTTGTCCAGTATGCAAATCAGAATATTTAAAAGAGTATGAGGGGTGCCCAGCTTGTAAAGCGGACAAAAAATAAAAAATTGCTTGTTTTTTGTCAGACAAATAAATATTTACAGATGCAGCTGTTGTGCCTTTGTTGTTGTGCAAAACTGTTGTATAAAATAAAATTTACGAGTTGCTACAGATTAAAAAACGGTTTTTAAATAACATGAAGCTTTTAATGTAGCATTAGTTGGAGGTAACTTATGGTTACAAAAATAATTAAAGACAATGTTTTTGCTGTAGGTGCAGTTGATTGGAACGAAAGGCGTTTTCATGGATATAGTTATGTAACAAAACGAGGCGTCACTTACAATTCTTATCTTATCGTCGACGATCAAACCACGTTGCTAGATACCGTTAGAGTCGGTTTTGAAAAAGAATGGATTGAAAATATAACAAACATATCAGAACTTTCAAAAATAAAGAACATCATTATAAACCACATAGAACCAGACCATTCCGGCGGTTTTCCTGAGATTGTCAAACTTTGTCCAAACGCTGTGTTTTATGGAACAGAAAAAGCAAAAGCTGGACTTTTCAAGTATTATGGAGTTCTTCCCAAAAATTGGATTTCTGTGAAATTTGGACAAAATTTAAATATCGGTAAAAGAACACTTGAGTTTATAGACGTTCCGATGATTCATTGGCCGGATAGTATGTTTACATATTGTGCTTATGATAAAATTTTATTTTCTAATGACGGATTTGGACAGCATTACGCGACGAATAAAACTTTTGATGATGAAGTTTGTTTTGGTGATTTGATGGACGAAGTTCAGAAATATTATGCGAATATTCTTTGGCCTTTTAGTTCTATTATCAAAGCTAAATTAGAAGCTATAATTAAACTTAAACTTCCTATTGAAATCATAGCACCAAGCCATGGACTTGTTTGGAAAAAATATGTCAATGAAGTTATAGAGAAGTACCTCTACTGGTCAAATAGTTCTTGCCAAAACAAAATCGCGATAGTTTATGAAACAATGTGGAATTCCACGGAAAAAATGGCTAGAAAAATTCTTGAAGGAATAATTTCTGAAAATTTAGAAGCCAAGTTATTTGATGTAACTAAAAATGACAGAACAGACATTGCAGCTTATATGCTTGATGCTAAAGGTTGGGTTTTCGGTTCTTCTACGCATGATAGCGAAATGCTTTCAGTTATTGCCGGTTTTTTGTATTTTTTAAAAGATTCAAAAGCAAAAGGTCGAAAAGCATTTGCGTTTGGTTCTTATGGGTGGAGTGGAGAAGCTATTAAAAACATAGAAAACATTCTTTCAAAGACAGCTGAATTTTTGCCTTCTTTAAAATTTGTTTACAATCCGTCTGAAGCCGAACTACAAGAATGTTTTAATGCTGGCAAAAATTTTGCAAAGAAGTTAAAAGAATAAGTGCAAAAAGGAGCAACTATGCCAAAATCGATTAAGGGAACAAAGACAGAAAAAAATGTTTTAACTGCATTTGCTGGGGAGTCGCAAGCAAGAAACCGGTACACTTTTTTCGCTTCAAAAGCAAAAAAAGAAGGATATGAGCAAATTTCAGCAATCTTTACAGAAACTGCAAACAACGAGAAGGAACATGCTGAATTGTTTTTCAAGTTTTTGGAAGGTGGAGCCATTGAAATTTCAGGTACTTTTCCTGCAGGTATCATTGGGTCTACCCCGCAAAATTTAAAAGTGTCAGCAGAAGGTGAGAATGAAGAACACACTAAAGCTTATCCGGAAGCGGCAAAAATAGCCAAAGAAGAAGGTTTTTCAGAAATTGCAGACGCTTTTTTAAAAATTTCAGTTGTGGAAAAGCATCATGAAGAAAGATATTTGAAACTTCTTGAAAACATTGAAAAGGGAAAAATTTTTAAAAAAGATAAACCTACAGTTTGGAAATGTAGAAATTGCGGCTACATTTACGAAAGTGTTCAAGCTTTTGACGAGTGCCCAGCTTGCAAACACTCAAAAGCTTACATGGAAGTATTATCAGAGAATTTTTAATTGCAAACACAAAAAAACGAAGCAATGCCAAGTAAATTTTTGGGTTGCTTCGTTTTTTTTGCGTCAAATGTAGTGCGTTTTGCTATTCAGGTTAGAAAACCAACTTATGCTTTTAAGACGTTGTACCCACCAAAAAATGTGTGCCTGTCCGGACTTGAACCGGAATCACCAGCTCCGGAGGCTGGTGCTCTATCCAATTGAGCTACAAGCACATCCATGTCGTCCCGTCATACTACAAAATCACATAATTGTTTGCAAAGCAGCACAAAGCATTTTTAGACAGGTCAACTTTACTTTAGTTATCGGCAAAGTTTACAAATAGCAAAGGGAATAACTATAACTAAAAAAGAGTCATTTATTATTAGTTTAGAAGCTGAGTTTTGCGTATATTTTGATAATCAAAATCTTGGGATACGCAATTAGGATCAATTGACAAGAGAGTTAATAATTATTAGATTGATCTAAGTTTATTAGTTGTCTCAATAATTTAAGTCTAAGGTCGTTTGAGGCAAAAAAGTCTTAAGAGGTTTAAATGTTTTTAAAAAGGTTGGTTTTGTCTGGTTTTGTTATGTTCTTATGTACGTGTTTTTTTGTGTCTTATGTGGGCAACAGCTTTGTCTATGCAAAACAAAATGATAATACAACAGCAATAAACTACGCCAAGAGTATAAGCAACATCAAAATACCTAGTCAGTATGGTAAAATTACGCATGTATCAAACGGTGATGATGATAAAATCATAGCGATTAATATACAAGATTTGCATGCAGCAGTTCAGACGCAAAAAAAAATAGCAAAAATAATAGACGAAATATCAAAACAATATCCTATAAAACAAATATTTGTAGAAGGTGCTTATGATAAAGTAGATGTATCTTGGCTGCGTAAAATAGAACCTATTGATTTAAAGAAAAGTATTATTAAAAGTTTGATAAATAGTGGAAAATTGTCGCATGCAGAGTTGTATGCTTTAAAAAACAAAGGGTATTTTTTATTATCTGGACTTGAAGATGAGCTAAAACATAAAGAAAATATCAAGAGACTTGAAAATATTTTTGCAAAACAGGAATTTTACAAAGAAGTGCTGGAAAGAATAAAGAACCAAATATATGGTCTTGCAATAAAGCACGGAAGCAAAGAAAATTTGGAATTTACAAAGCAACTCAATAAATATGCAGACGAAAAAATCAGTACTGAAAAATGGTACGAATATCTAAACAGAGAAGTAGATAGAATAAATTTAATGCCTTTAAAATACGCAAACTTGCCAAAGATAGAAAAAAACTACTACCCAAATATTCAAAAATACATTTCTTATGCTAGTAAATTTAACAAAATAAACTCAAAAAAATTCCTGTACAAGTCTGAAAGCCAATTGCAAAAATTAATGCTTGAGCTTAGACATTTGATACCTGCCAAAGAATATTTTGGGTTTATGCAAGCAACGAACAAATTTAGTGATGGTTATGAGATGGCAAAATGGTTAGATAATACTTGTAAAAAATTTAATATAGATTTGAAAGAAAATTATAAAGAGCTCTACATATTTTTAAACGTACAAATATCCCAGTATGATTTAGATATTGTGAGATTGTTGTTTGAGGAAAGGCGTTTATCAAGGATGATAAGGTTAGCATGTTCATCAGGAGAATCTGACATAGAGCTTGCTTTTCTGGCAGATTTTTATCAATACCTTAAGTCATACTTAAAAATTGAGCTTATGTCTTGGGATTACAAATACTTTTGCGAGAACATAAATAAATTTAGAGAAATTTACTCTAAATATGTGCAAGTAGATAATGTAACGTTGTTAGAAGATGATATCAAGTTATTGAATAGATACTATGAATTAAACATAGAAAGAACCTACATTTTTTCAAAAAAAATTTTTGATTATTTGGATAAGACCGATTCTTACGACACACAAGGAATAAATGCTAAAAAAGAAGCAATAATCATTATTACGGGTGGATACCATAGCTTTGATTTATCGCAAATTTTAACATCTAAAAAAATAACTAACATAACCATAACACCTTCGCTTTCTGAAAACAGCGATTTTCACCAAAAATACAAAGACATAATTTTATCGCAAAGCAAATTTTTAAAAGAAGCTCTTTCGTTTATAATAGCTTCAGAACTTCCTGAAAAATACGCTCTTTTTATGTTGGAAAATGCAGTAGTGTACTTGCGATCTGTAGGATACAATTTACCAACAATTAATCTGATAGTTTCTTCTATAAATAATTCTATCGGCATAGAAGCTGTGAAGATATTAGAGTTCAAGCCGCAATGCACAACAATAAAATTTTTGTATGGAAACGAGATGACGTTGCAAAACAAAAATGGGAAAGTGTGTTTGCAAAAATCAATGGCTTATGATGCCGCAGTAACTAAAGAATTTACAAATAACAAAATAATAAGTAGCAAGCACTTAAAATTCTACGATTTTTTCAAAAATTTTCATTTGTTTAGCGATGATATATTTGTTAAACCTAAACAAATTGGAGCAGGTATCAAAATATCAGAAATAGAACATATGGGTATAGGAGCTGTAGATTCTAATTCGTTAAAATTAGAACTTCCATTTTTTGCAGGTTTTTTTAAAGGTAAGAGTTTTACGAATGATTTAAAAGCTTCAATGGTCGCTATTTTTGAGTCATTTCATTTTTTCAAGATATTGTCAGGTACAAAATTAGAAAAAGATAGGTTTTTAGATAGTCATCATGTGGATAAAAGTACAAAAAGCATAATGCTTGTAGGGTTGAATAAAGTTTTACATAAAACATTGCAACCTTTGGTTGATAGGTTATCTCACAAAGACATAGTAAAAACATCTGCAAAATTTGCAGAAGTATTAGAGTCAATGTTTACGCAAAAAACACTGGAGGAACTGACAGCCAAAAATACTGAAAAGATAGAAGAATGGTTGAATAACGTTTTTGAAAGCATAGAATTCAATATAAAAAAATATTTTTCGATAGATACGGCGGAGGTATTATTTAAATCTTTTAAGGAAAATTATTATGCACATAAAGAATGGAATATTGCTCATTCAGAAGCTAAACTAGAAAATGAAATAAAAAAAAGCCCAAAGAAAATAAGTAAAGATGCGAGTCGGGCGGTTTTGAAAATGTTAAAAATGATAAAAATTAGAGCGATAGGCACAGAGGCAAACGACAGCTCTGGTTTTTTATATGTTGGAAGAAAAAATTTCTTTACATGTTCTAATGCAGTTTCAGTAGATGAGTGGATAGCCTTAAGGAATTACCTGTTAGATTACGACAAAACGTTGGAGCCAGATGAAACTTACGAGGATAGAGTAAAGAAAAATGTGGAAATTATATTGAAAAACGTTGGTTATTCAATTGACGATACAGCAGCTGTAGATGAATTTTGCCGGTACTTAAGGTTGTTTTCAAAAAAAAACACAGGTGTTTTGCCAACCGCTGTGTATACGAACGGAAGTCTGCAAAAAACTTTAGACAATATTGTCGCAAAAATTGCTGATAGCAACCAAACAAAATTTTATAGAGAAAAATACATTAGCGAGCGTGTAGATGAAACCTCTCGTTCTTACAAGGCAAAAGTAGCCAATTTTTTCAGTGGACTGTTTGGTTTTTGGAAGTACATGCCGCATGACGGCTATGATGAATCGCTGCAGGTTTTGAAAGGTTTAGGATTGCCTGAAAAGTTGATAAAATCGCTGTCTTATATTTTTTATCTGGTGGGGGGGTTGGTCTTATTGTATTTTGCGGGCAGCTCGTTTAAAGAATTTGTAGAAAAGTTAAAGCAAAAAATTTGGCTTGCTCTACCAGAATTACTGGAATTCTTGGCTTTGCTTGCAATGACAGCGGCAATGGTCATATTCTTTTTGCCTCTCGTTGGGATAACAGTTCCTGTGGCAGTAACTGTTGAAGCTGTAATTATAGAAGTAGGAGAGTTTATTTTGGCTTGCTCAAATATGGTTATAGTTGTAGTTAATGTTTTGAATGTTTCTTATGCTATTAGACTGTGTTCAAAGATAGAACAAGAAGAAATCGAAAATTCAAACGTTTCAGACCAAATTAAAAACAGATATAAAAATTTTCTAAAAATAGATACACGATTTGATTACATAAAAGCTGTTTGTATGATTGTTTTTCAATTATTGATGTTTTCTGGAGCAATTATTGGTTGCACTTGGGTACATATAGTTGGAGGAATTGGGACAATTGCAGTATTAATCATAGAGATAATTGCAGACGGTATTAAAAAAGACAAATCTATACCTATTGCAGAAGCGAAAATTCCAGTTGATAATGGTGCGTATCATGATGACAAAAAAGCTAAGCAGAATGTAAAGAAATTTATAATGGGAAAAATTTTAAATGCTTATACATCCGATGGCTACAAAATGAAAGAAAATGATTTGAAATACCAATTAACCCAATCCGATAATGCGGCAAAAAATATTTATCAAAGAATTGTATACCAAGACGAAGTATTAGCAGGTTTGGATGTAGAAAACTTTTTTGAAGAGATGTCCGATAATTTGAAGCTTAAGAATAAAGAAAAATTCACAGAAAAACCTTTGGTTGTTAAATGGATGAATAAGCTTCAACCTGCCATTTCAGTGCTTTTTACTGTACTTTCTATAATTTTATTGCCGATAACAGCTGTTGGTTTTTGGGTGTCTATCGTGGTATATTTAGCTGTTTCTATTTTAACAGATTTGCTTATTAATGATGGAAATCAAAAGTTAGCTGAGATATTTAAAACTTTCAGCGTTGTTGTTGCTCCGATGTTTTTCTTTGTTATAACACTTATTCCTTTAACTTATGCTGCAGCACTCTATATTTTCATTGTATCGCTTATTTTGATTGGTATGGTTTTATCTGAATATATTCTAGCTACTGTTATGCCTTCATATTTCAGAAAAATATCAGAAAACGATAGATATGACAACATCAAAATAGATAGTAAATTAAAAATTCTTGATATATTTTTAAATTTAAAGTTCGGTATTCAAAATCCTCAGGTTTCTACTGCTATGGTTTTAAAAATATTAGATAAAATGTGTAAGTTTGATATAAAATTCAAAAATACTTTAAAAAAAGATAAAAACCTCTCTGTTCTTTGCAGGTATTTTGAAAATTTTGAACCAGACAATAGAAAAATGTTGCAAATTTGGCTAGAAAGATATGGTGAGCATTTTTTGAACACAGCTTTGAAGCATATATCAAAATCCCAAAATATTTTAATAAGCAACCTTTTAAAAAAAGAGCGTTCGGTAGAAGTTACGCTGTTTGCTATACCTGCTAAGACGATAGAAAATTTAGAAAAAATGAAAAGCGAAAGAGGTTTTAAAAATTTACAAGGTTTGAAAAGTATCGACGAAAATGGTTTTCTTGTCCCAGTGTATATAACATCAAGTTTTCCTGCTAATTTCAGGAATTTTAGGTTTGAACGAGTAGCTACTATAAACAGAATATCTGTGTGGGTAGGTATTACAAAAAAAGGCGAAATAGTTGTTGTAGCTGATGGTATGTCGTACGATGAAACAATCAGGTATGTTTATAAAAACAAAAACGTAAAGGATAAAATAAGACTGTTAATAGCAGAATCGCAAGAAAGGTTTGATCATAAAATCAAAGATTTTTTCACTAATTGGGTAAAACTTGATAATCGCGAAAGTGACGATATGAACTACGACAGCGACTGTAATATAAACATATCAGAGAGATACTTTAAAAATGTAGTTGAAAGCGATGTTTCTGGAGAAGCGTTAGCAAAATTTTCACAATCACTAAACATTCTTAAAAAATCTGATTTGGAAAATCAAAGAATAATTTTTAATTTGTGTTCTAACGGTAAAACCAATATTACTGATATCAAACAAATTTGTTCTTTAGCGAAAAGGAATGGAGCTAAAAGCTCATTAATAATAGATCAAAAATCTATTGAGAATAATGACAGGTTAGTACAAAAAGAACTAAAAAAACTATTGAAATATATGCATATTTTTGTGGAAATAGAACCAGACATACCAGATGAGGTTTTAATGCAGTATAAAAAATTGGGATTTGCTGGCATTGTAAATAAGCAGCATCAATTATATTGGTTTGATAATCCCGACATTGCTATAACGCTAGAAAACCTCAACGACAACATTCAATTTATTGAAAGTTTTTTAAAAAACAGTGATGGATTAGGAGTATTAAGCATTTCTGAATTGGAAAATAGTTTTAACAATCCACATAATTTTTTCCAAGAAATTTCAATTTTGGAAATGTCAGTGCTAAGTCGCATTGTGCAGAACGCTCCCATACTGTCAGTGGTAAGCGATACCAGCACGGACAGAACAAAAATTTCTAAAAGCAATATAGTGTTGGCAACGATGAAATTTGACATACGAGCATTCGCAGGAGTCGAAAATGAAGAATGTTTAGAAAGTATAAAAAAAATGATAACAGATGGTAAATACACTAAAGATGCTTTAGCGAATGCTTTAAAGCTTGATAGCATTAGCCCAATATTGATTTACTTAGATTCCCTAAAAAATGACGAAGAACTGATCAGTGTATTTATAAAAGAGATTGCCAAAAGAGCATTATCAATTATATCTTTAGGAAAAGCAGAAAATGAAAGCACTATTGCATATGGGAAAATGACTAGTGGAAGAATTGCTGATGATGCAGTTTTCGTTAGTGTATAAATATTTTTTAAATTTTTGGAAGTTTTAGTGGTGTAAAAGTAATATTTGGGAAATAATCTGAAAAACGAAGCTGGGTGTATAGCAAACCTATAAAAAATTCGTAGTAAACTTAAAATTTTGCTACAGAGAGCATAAATTTGTCTCAAAAAACTGCGATATATCAAAGTACACCTTTACAGTAACGCCTTTTGTGATTATTTCAAGCAAATCACTATTTACGATGTTACCATCTAAGCTTATGACAGATATAGACTGCTTTAATAATTTATAGTCAGGATATTTATTTTTTATCCATGCGTATTCTGCTGCAATTCCTAACTCATTATCACTAACACAAACTTTAACAACATTTTTGTTCAAAGCTGAGTTGTCAGCACAATACTCTATAAATAAAACACTTGTACCAAATACTTTTAGGGTTGTTTGCACTTTTGCAGTAGATTTAATTTGTTCCATTGATATGTTCCTATTCTTTTTTTATTGACTCTTGTGCTGCTTCTTCTAAAATAGAACCTTCTAAATCACCAAGAATGATGTTAATGAGAGATTTAGAAACCTCTTCTTCTTCAATAGACATTCCGCTTACGCCTATTTGTTCTAGGTATTTTTTATCATTTAAAAACCTTATTCTTGCAAATATTTTAGCATCGGGATTTAACGTTGAAACGAGTAGTGCTGTCTGAGTGGTAATATTTAAAGACGGAACTGTAATAATGACATAATTTGCACTTTGAATCCCTGCTGCTATTAAAATATTTTTTTTTGTACAGTTTCCGTAAATTGCAACTTGTCCTTGAACAGCTAAACTGTTTACCGTATCTATATTCATCTCTATTATTATTGGATGCACTGCATATTTCAACAAAACTTCTACAATATTTTTCCCAGTGGGTCCATAGCCTACTACAATTGCGGTTTTATTAGAAAGGTATTCTTCAGTAGGTGGCAAGTTTTTTACAGCACTTGCGGTTTTTGCTTCCCTTCTTTTTGTTTTTTTATCGGCTATGAAATTTAAAAAATTCCATAATTTAGGCGATAATTTCAAGTATTTTTCAACAACTGCAATTTGTTTGAAAGCTAGTGGGTTTAATGTGATAGATACTATTGCACATACAACAATTGTATTGTAAACGGTATTTCCAGCAAGACCCAATCTTTCGGCTTCATTGGCTAAAATAAAAGAAAATTCGCCAATTTGCGAAAGACCTACGGCGACTGTGAGAGCTGTTTTTGGCGAGTATCCTAAAACAGTAACCGTAATAAGTGCTACTAAGGGTTTTATTAATAAAACGATAACCAAACAGGAAACTATTAAAAACGGATATTGTAGAATAAATTTAAAATCAAAAAGCATTCCTACTGACAGAAAAAACAAAACTGCAAATGTGTCTTTGAGAGGTAACATATCGGCACCTGCCTGGTGTCCGAGCTTGCTTTTTCCTACAACCATCCCTCCCAGAAATGCTCCTAAAGCAAAAGATGTCTGAAATACAAAAGCCGCCATAATTGCAGTTGTGAAAGCGATAACCAAAATAGCTATTGTAAAAAGTTCTTGTGAGCGTGTTTTTGCTATTTCAGATAGTATTTTAGGGATTATTTTTCCGCCTCCATAAATAACTAAAATCCACAACAAGCTAACACGGCATAAAGCTATGCTGACAGATTTTAAAATTTCTATGCTACCCGAAGTTGTTGAAATGTTTGTTAAAATTACCGACAAGCTTGGCAGTATCACAAGAATTAAAATTGTAAGAATATCTTCTACGACAAGCCAACCAACAGCAACATGTCCATGTATGTTATCCAAACTGCTATTATCAGACAGAACTCTCAATAAGACAACAGTGCTTGCAACAGAAAGGCCAAAACCTAAAATTAGCGCCGATTTTATATCCATTCCCAAGTAAAGACTAGCGAAAGTGCCGATAACAGCAGCAGCTGCACTTTGCACTATGGCACCCGGTATAGCGACATTTTTGACGGCTACAAGGTCTTCAGTTTTGAAATGAAGACCTACGGCAAACATCAATAAAATTACTCCGGCTTCAGAAAGTTGGGATGCCAAAGAATAGTCAGCTGTAAATCCAGGAGATGCAGGACCTATTAAAAAACCTGCTAACAAGTAACCGACAATAGAAGAAAGACCTATTCTTTGTGTTATGTAACCTAAAATAAGAGCTGCTGCAAAACCAATAGCCATAAGCTCAAGAAGTTGATAACTTTCCATAAAACCTCGTGTTTAAATTCAGTTAAATTCAAAACTCTACTAATAGCTATATTATAAAATTGTGTCTCAAATTAAAAGTAAAAAAGTAATCTTGCTACAATGCATTTAGTCATTAAAATTTGAATATACCTGAATATATGAGAAAATGTGTTCTAAATAGCCAGTAGCGGTATGATTCTAGTGGGTTTTATGCTATTTCTGTATGCGTTTGTGTTGCTTTGTAGTTAAAGCAGATTGTGCTATTCAAGCGTTGTTAGGGTGTATTTCTATTATAGATTTTGCTATAAAATAGATCCGGTTCTTGAAATTAATTTTAAATCCTGCAGAAATCACTATTGAGATAGATTTTGTGCGATGGAAGTCGAGAGGTCACATGGAAAAAATATATTTAGACAATCAATCAAATACAAAAATTGACATTAGAGTTTTTGAAGCGATGTATCCGTTTTTTCTGGAAAATTATGGAAACCCGCAAAGCATTTATTCTCTTGGTTCAATTTCAAAAGAAGCTGTTGAAAAAGCAAGGACACAAGCAGCAAATTTGATAAATGCTCAAACATCTGAAATCATTTTTACTTCATGTGGTACAGAATCAAATAATTTAGCTTTAAAAGGTCTTGCGAAGGTTTCTAAAAGCAAAGGTAGACGTATATTGATTTCTTCTGTTGAACACATTTCTGTTTTGAATTCTGCCAAACAACTTGAAAAAGATGGTTTTGAAGTCATTTATATTCCTGTAGATTCTAAAGGTTTTGTAGATCAAGATATTTTGGAAAAATCTTTGACAAAAGATGTCATTTTGGTTTCCATTCAATATGCAAATCCAGAAATTGGGACAATTCAAAATATAAAAGAATTAACTTCTATTGTGAAAAAAAACAGTTCGGCTCTTTTCCATACTGATGCTGTTAGTGCTTGCGGCGTAATTCCTGTGGATGTTAAAGAATTAGGAGTGGATGCTTTAAGTTTTTCGTCGTCTGTTATGTATGGTCCTAAAGGTGTTGCAGCATTGTTTTTGAAACAATCTGTAAAAATTGAGAGCTTGTTAAGTGGTGGAATACAAGAAAACTCCAGACGTTCTGGAACCGAAAATGTACCTGCTATTGTTGGCTTTGGAAAAGCTTGTGAAGTTGCTGTGCAAGAGTTAGATTCAAATTTGAAACACCTAAAAAACTTGAGTTCAAAACTCATAGAAGAACTACCTAAAAGAATAGAGCATATTTATTTAAACGGTCCATTTGAGAACCGTTTGCCAGGGAACATCAATTTTTCAGTGGAATTTGTTGAGGGAGAAGCGTTATTCTTGCTTTTAGATGCCAAAGGAATTATGGCAGCAAGTGGTTCGGCATGTGCAAATAAAAATTTAAAAATATCAACAGTTTTATCTGCAATAAACACCGACGTCGCACTTGGACAAGGGTCTATTTTGTTTACGCTTTCAAAATTCAATACGCAAGAAGAAATGGATTTTGTATTAGAAGAATTTCCTAAAATAATTTTAAGATTGAGAGATATGTCGCCACTTTACTCTCACTTTTTAAAAACAGGACAAAGAAAAGCTGCTGGTCCTGGAACTGATTTTGACGATCATGATTATTGTGAAATAGAATAATTTTGCCGATAAAGCTTTAAAAATTTAGTTTTTGTGGTTATATTTGGGAGAAAATTATTTGTGCCCACGCGAAATTACGGTAAGGAAATTCATTTAAATGTCAGAGAAAATCACTTTTCTTATTTTGTCAGGTCCTTCAAGGGAATATATAGACCCTGTTAGGTTTATTAGCAACGAATCTTCTGGAAAAATGGGAAAAGCACTTGCCGACACAATTCTTAAACAAAAACACAATTTAATTTTTATATCTGGTGTTGCAGAAATTTTGCCTAAGAAAACAGAAGTTATAAAAGCTGTTTCAGCAGCCGAAATGTTTATGCAGGTCAAAAATAATTTTAAAAAAGCCGACATCATTATAAGCTGTGCCGCTGTTGCTGATTTTTCACCTAAAAAAACATTCAAGCAAAAAATAAATAAAACAGAAAAATTCAATGAAATAAAGCTCAAAAAAAACGCTGACATCATTGCTTACTGTGGCAAACATAAAAAACATAGAGTAGTTGTTGGTTTTGCACTTGAACCTGAAAAATCTTTTCAAAACGCAAAGAAAAAAATAGAAGACAAAAATTTGGATTTTATAGTTCTCAACGGAAAAGAAGCACTCGGAGCTGATAAAACAAGTGCTGTTATTATTATGCCGGCTGGCAATACAGTAAAAATTAAAGATAGAAATAAAAATTTTATAGCTGAGAGGATCATAAATGCTTCAATTAAAATATTTAAAAATCATAAAAATGACCAAAAAAGCTCTTGAGGAATACAAAAATTGGGGTGAATATGAAGTTACGGTAGATCGTCTAAAAGTAAAAAAAACTTCCGTATCTGGGCAGAATAAAAATTTTTCTAAAGGATCCAATGCTGCTCAAAAATTAGAGGTACTAAAAAAAGAAGTATTGTTTTGCCAAAAATGTGTGCTTGGAAAAAGCCGACTAAATGCTGTTTTTGGTAGTGGTTGCACGACGGCTGATTTGATGTTTGTCGGTGAAGGACCTGGCTTTGAGGAAGACCATAAGGGCGAACCTTTTATAGGAAAAGCCGGACAACTTCTAACTAAAATCATAGAGTCAATTGGACAAAGCCGTGAAACTGTTTATATTGCAAACATTGTAAAATGTCACCCTATGAAAGACCCGTCAAGTCCTGAAGAAAGAGGTAATGACAGACCACCTTTTCCTGAAGAAATGGAAATTTGCAGGCTTTATTTGGATAAGCAGATTGAAATTATTGCACCTAAAATCATTGTAACTTTAGGGTCATCGGCAACGAAAGGACTTTTGAAATCTGAAGAACCGATAAGCAAAATGCGGGGAACTTTTAAAAGTTATAACGGAGTTAAACTAATGCCAACTTATCACCCCGCTGCTTTGCTTAGAAATCCATCTCTAAAAAAAGACGTTTGGTCAGATATGAAAAAAGTTATACATTATCTTGATGATAGCAGAAATAAAATCTCTTAAAAGTAACAAACAGCAAAAAAGCGATTAATCAGGTTGTGGTTTAAGTAGAAAGCAACGATATTGTTTAGCCAGCTTGTCGGTTGTGAGAATAAATGGAGGTTTTGATTTATGCCAAAAATTTCTGTTATAGTTCCAGTTTACAATACTAGAAAATATTTATGTCAATGCTTGGATTCCATCGTCAGACAAACTTTGCATGATATTGAAATTATTATAATAAATGACGGTTCCACAGACGATTCTTTGGAAATCATTAAGAAATATGCCCAAAAAGACAGACGAATTGTCGTTATTGATAAACAAAATAAAGGAGTTGGTGAGACCTACAATCGTGGCATAGCTACAGCGTCTTCGCAATATATTGGTTTTGTTGAATCAGATGATTGGATAGAAGCTGATATGTATGAGCATCTTTATAATATTGTTGTGCAAAATCCTGATGTGCAAATAGTAAAAGGCCAGTTTGTTCCATTCGACCACAAAACAAAAAAAAATGGCAGGCTATCAAATATTCCTGAAACTGAAATAAATAAAGTTGTAAACCCACTAGATGTTCCGAGTGTTTTTTATGTTGAAGGCGGTATTTGGACAGCAATTTACGATGCCGATTTTATTCGCAAAAATAATATTCGTTTTTTGGAGACTCCTGGCGCCTCATACCAAGATATTTCATTTAATTTTAAGACTTTTGCAGTTGCCCAGCGTATAATTTTGACAGCGAAACTACTTTTGCATTACCGTACAGGGCATAGTACGCAATCAATTAAATCAACCGAAAAAGTATTTTCTGTTTGTGATGAATTTGCAGAAATTAACTGTTGGCTGCATAAATATAAACCAGAATTAGCAAAATCTATTGAACCCGTATGCAACAGTATTAAAAATTCTATTTATAACTGGAATTTAAATCGTTTGGGAGGTGAAAAAAGAGCTGCTTTTTTAAAACGATACAGAACAGAGTTTGCTGACATTCTTGCAAGAAATGCAATAGATATGACAGCTACAAACAGTAAAAACAAAGCTAAATTAGACATGCTAATAAATCCAACCATATGGAATAAGGTTAAATATATTGTCATTGGAAAAATTGCCCGCCTGTTTTTAAAAGATCGGATACGTAACGGTTACACCCGGTACTCTGTTTTTTTTGGTTTAATTCCAATCTGGAAAAAGTGTGTTAAATTAAATGCAATAACAAACAGCAAAATAGAGGTTTAAAGCTGGCAGAAAGGTATGTTAACAATATATTCAAGTGACAGATGATAGGTATAAGTAATTAATTTAGGATTTGCTGTCTATAAAGGTTTATTGCAAACGTATAAAAAAATGTGAGTTTATACTAATAAAAAGGAGTTTATGGTGGCAGAAGTTAAAAATCTTATTGTTGGCTGTGGACTGTCTGGTGCGATAGTTGCAAGAAATTTAGCAGATGACGGACAAGAAGTTTTTATTATCGATAAAAAAGAACATATTGGTGGAAATATTTATGATTATCGCAACGAACACGGTATTATGGTTCATAAATATGGTCCTCATATATTTCATACAAACAACAAAGTCGTTTGGGATTTTCTCACACGTTTTACTGAATGGCAACCATATTTTCACAAAGTTCTCGTATTTATGGATGGACAATTTGTTCCACTACCTTTCAATTTAAATACTCTGCATTGTGTTTTTCCAAAAAGCATATCAGGTAAAATTGAGATTAAACTGATAGAAAAATTTGGGTTTAATAAAAAAGTCCCTATTTTGGAACTGGTCAAAACAGAAGACAAAGATTTGCGATTTTTGTCGCAATATATTTACGAGAATATTTTTTTTGAATACACAAAAAAGCAGTGGGGCGTTGCACCTGATGAAACCGACAACTCTGTTCTGGCTCGTGTTCCGGTTTGTGTTGGCTGCGATGACAGGTACTTTCAAGATAAATATCAGGGAGTGCCGATGAACGGTTATACGGCAATGCTTCAAAAAATGCTTGACCACAAAAATATAAAAGTTCATTTAAACACTAAATTTGATGGAACATTTAAATACAAAAACCTGTTTTGGACAGGTTCGGTTGATGAATTTTTTGGCTATAAATTCGGTGAATTGCCTTATCGCAGCATTCGTTTTGATTTTAAGACATTCTGTCGTGATAAATTTCAAATATCGGCGACAGTCAATTATCCAACAAATTATGATTTTACGCGCATAACAGAATATAAATACTTCTTAAATGACAAGTCAGAAAACACTACGATTTCTTACGAATACCCATCTGATTTTGAAAATGGCAAAAATGACAGACAATATCCAATCGTCAATGATAGCAATACTGCAATATATGCAAAATATATGGAGCTTGCCAAAGAAAATCCTAATGTTTATTTTTTTGGACGACTTGGCGATTATAAATACTATGACATGTGGGCAGCAGCAGCACGTGCATTGGAAGTGTATGAAAAATTCATAAAGAAGCAATAAAGTTTTTATCAAACATGTCTGGTTTTTTAATTTTAAAGACAGTGTTTTTGCGTTAAAATTTGAATATGCAAACAAAATTGTAAATTAGCCGTAATTTCTCAACTTTTTCACAACTTTGTATGGACAATATTTTGCAGAAATTGTAGGTTGCCGCGTGAAATATTGAGTACTTTACATTGAGCGTAATAGTCAATGTGTTGATTTTAGAGCAGAATAAAGAATCCAAAAATAGTGGTTTGAAATATAATTATTGATAATCAATGTTTTGGGAGGTAGAGAGATGTTAAGTATGGTTAAGTTGATATTTGGTGAAATTTCAGCATTGATATATCGGAAAGATAGCCGAACAGATAGACTAAATAAAATTAGAAAGGTATTAAAAGACCATGTGACTTTTAATAAGCTAGTGTCGGTGTTTACGCTTACGAGTTTTTTTGTAGCGTTTGTGTTTGGTGATGTGATGGTGGGAGCACAGGAATTAGGATTGTTTAGCAGTGGAGTGAAAGTTGCAGGTTCGTCACCTAGTCTGGGAACTGTAGCGTTGAACAGGTATGCTGACATGGCACTACCATATTCATATGGATTAGTTGGTTACGAGAGGAAAAATGGAGTTGGGAACAGGAAGATAGCAATAGTGCAAGATTTGCATTGCCATCCACAAGTTCAGGAAAATATAGGTTTAATATTGAGCTTTTTAGATAAGAAGTACGGAATTAATAAGATATATTTAGAGGGAGCATATGGTGAGGTAAACACTGAGTGGTTAAAACCTGCAGGTGATGCGGGGTATATGGAGCGGATGTTAATGAGCGGTAAGGTTACTGGAGCTGAGAGTTATAGTGCCAGCAAGGGTCGGTTTGATATGATAAGCGGGATGGAAGATGAAGCTGCATATATAGGGAACATCAGTAGGAGCGAGTTATTAATGAGGCATAGTGCTGAGATAGGTGTGATATTAAAAAGATTGGAATGGGTCTCTGCAGGTTTAAGAACAAGATATTTTAATAATGGTCAAAAAGTTGTGGAATCTAAGGTTAACAGGTTTTTGAGTGGTGGTATAGAAGATAGCGAGTATTATGAGTACATATTGAAAGAGTTAGGAATATTAGGGATAGATGTAAACAAGTACGAGAACTTAGAATTATATTTAGAGTTTCAAAATTTGCGCAATACTTTGAAATATGAGGTTATAAAGACTGAAGTTGATGGTTTGGTGAGCGAAATTAAATCTAAGTTGCCTTATGGTTTATATAATGAAATAGCACAGGATACAAAATATTTTAGTGACATATATGTGTTATGTGGGTATTTGGAAAAAATTAGTAGAGAACATGGGGTGAATGTTGGTGCATACAACGAATTAGGTAAGTTAATGAAATTTATAGATGGTAGTAGAAGCATAAATTATATAGAGATGTATGTCGAGAGTGTCAGGGCAGTTGAGGAGATAAAAGAGAGATATGCGTTGAGTGAGGTCGAATATGAAGTGGTGTTTGTAAGTGATTTTGTGAAATATATTAGCGATTATTTAGGCGGCAGAATAACAGCTAATGATTACGAGTATTACAAATCTAATGCAGACAGGTATAGGAAGCTGTATAAAAGGTATATAAACGATGGATTATTGGAGCTGTTGGATAAATATATACGTGTAGCAGATGAGTTTTATGAAGTGAACAATGAACGCAATAGTCACTTTGAGCGTAATATTTTCGATGGCTACAGTAGTGATGACATAGATTCAATCAGTAATGCCTATGATAACGATTTGTGCAAAGATGGAAAAATAGACGTTGTGATAACGGGTGGTTTTCATACGGAATCCATGAGACAAATATTTGAGGAGAGAGGAATTTCGTACATGGTGATAACACCGTCATTTGATGGTGCTGCTGGTGGGATGTCTGTAGCACAAAATGTGTATAAATCGCTTATTAGTGAGCAGGGTAATTTAATAGAAAAATCAGCATTTGCACCTGCTGTGGTGTCTATGGTGGATAGTTTGTCACTTGTACAACAGATATTATTGTGGTTTTCTATGGATGAGAATATAGCGAGGGAATTGTATGGTAGTGCGATAAATGAATTATTAGACGGGGTGATAGAGATAAAAAATACAGGCGTTAGGTTTAAAACAATTAACGGAAAAGTAAAAGTTATAGACAGTGCTGGAATGAGTGTAGATAAGCTGGATATTTCATTAAATTTTGCTAACCAATTGTCTGGTGCTGCGATGTTACTAAAAGGAAATGAGATGGGAGGCGATGTTCTATCTAAGGCTGCCCAGAAAATAAAAAAGAAATTAGAGAATGATGGTAAGAATGAGCTTGCACAGAGAGTGTCAAGTAGTACTTTAGAGTTTGTAGACTTTAACAAAATGTGCAACACATACAATGTGGGTGGCGATATAAGTCCATTTATAAGGGTAGCTAAGGCATATGAAGATAATGAGGGAGTAGGAGATATAGCGAAGCAATTTCTAGTAATAACGGAAACGTATAAAGGATTAATTGGCGGAATAAACAAAAGCTTAACAAGAGCCAGCAACGTTGCTAGGATGAAAGTACTTAAAAGAACAGAAACAGGAAGGATCCAGAAAAGCATGTTGACAGTGACAGGTAATGCTGGGAAAGGGTTTTTTGAGATATTGTTTGATGAGATTATAGCGTCTTTGTTTTCTGGGTTTGTTGGGTTGCATAAAGAAGCTGGAGTTGGTGTGCATTTAGGTTCGTGGTCTATAAAAATAGTCTCTTATTTAACATTTTTCGCATTGCTATTTGTTTGCATAGCATGGATAATGCCAGCTGTCGTACCGTTTTTTGGGATAGCTTCCTGTGGGGCATTGTATGATGCAATGATAGTTATAGGTTCTGTAGTATCAAGTTTTGTGGCGTTAAAGACAATGGTGCTTATGAATGTAGTAGTCCATGGTTTGTGGAATTTCTTTAGTGGAAGCAGGTGGTTTGGTGGCAAAAAATTGGAGATTGAAAATGATGAAAATACAGTAAAAGAAGATGATTTAAAGAGAGTAATGGCTGAAAGGAAAAGCGAAGGAATAGTATTCGGTTTGTTTGTAGGGTTGTCTATTCTTGGAGTGACGTTGGGCGTTATTTTTGGTCCTATGTTGGCGAGTTTTTTAGGTGTAGGTCTGGCTGGTGCATTGGTGCAAGGAATATGTGCGGTAATTTTTGCTGCGTTGGTAGCAGTTATTATGTTGGTAGTGACGCAAATTAAGTCAATAATTGTGCGAAAAAAGTTTATTACTGATAACGAGCAGCAGCAAGGTAGAATTTTGACTGAACCGCTGCAAGTAGGAAACATACACGATGAACAAGATAATAAATTAGAAAACACGTTTATAAATATAGAAAAAGAGCTTTATTCAACTACTGATCTACCAACTGCAGATGAAATTTCTAAAATGTCTCAAAAAATTATAGAAATTACAGGATACAATAAAAACCAATTCATTGGAATATTGGCTGATATATTTGATAATTATAAATTGTTTGCTGCGTTAAGTAAATGCGAGGCAGAATTTGCGGCGTTAGAAGCTGAAATTAGCAGTTCGAGCACTGCTGCGTTTTCTGCTGCTGATATACAGTCAAGAATTCGCAACGTGAAAAGTAATTTTAACAAAACAGCTAAGAAGCTATTGAAAAACGTCAAACACAGCGGTGCACACGCTACCAATACGGAAGCAAAGTTCATGGAATTTGTACGGCTCTTTCGAGAGAGACTGGATTCAGCAAGCGTGTCTGTGCTACCAGTTGCTGCAGCTTCAATAAAAACCGGTAATTATGGATTTATAGAGACGAGAATAAGTGAGTTAATGAGGGACGGCTATGGAAATATGGAGATAGGCGAGAAGGTATTGAGGGAGATTGTAGAATTAGAGTATGAGGAATTGGCGTCGGACCCGGATGGGTTCGTAGCTGGTCATGCGAATGGTATTAGAGGTGGGTCGGAGTATTTGGCTGGGTTGGTAAAGTCTGGAAAGTCAAAAGCAGAAGTGATAAGAGAGCATATGAGAATAGATAGAAATTATATAAACGAGATAGTGCTGGCGGTAAAAAAAGTAGTGGAGAAAGGTTTATACGAATGGGTTAGGACTGGTGGGATAGTTAGGAAAGTGTTGAAAAATTTAGAGTTAGGAGCAGTAGGAAAAGTTAGTGGAAATGTGGTTTTATTCAGTGACAGTAACAGGAAAATTGGAGAGCGTATGCAGAGTGAAGGCTTTCAGAGTGTGGTGTGTTCCATAGATGCAACCAACGTTGAAAGTGATGGATGGAGAAAGTTTAGAGGTGTGAGGTTGAGTGATGATTTTGGTAGGGGATTTGAAATATATTGGAAATTTGGTAAATTTGGGTCAGTAGAAGTGTCGTTTTGTAGTGAGAATGGAGATAAATTAGATTTAGAACTAGCAATGAACGCATTTTCTAGAGAATTAGATAAAGGTGATGATATGGGTATATTTAAGGGAATTAGTGACAATGTGATAATCGGTGGAGATGTTAGTAGTAGTGATGATATATTAAACGCGATAAGAAATAAGAATATAGATAGGGAAAACTTACCCAGCAGGGAAATAATACTAGATATATCTGGCAAGGATAAAGTGTTGGGAAATATGAGCAACTTTATAGGTGACAAATTTAGATCTAAAGGTGTAAAAACATTCGTATTAAACCAAAATCAGATGATAGATTTAGATATGTGTGGAAAGCGTGAGTATTTTAGAGAGAGAGGTGTGCGGTTTATAATTAGTGAGAATTGTTACAATGCGATGACAAGCGGATATAGTATCAAATACGATGGTGCACAAATAGATGCTTCTAGTATAGTAGAGGTTTCACAAGCTGTTAAACTGTTGGAGTCTATAAAAAAAGCAAGAGAAATTGAAGCGGGCGATGGTATTTTTTGTAGAGTGAGCGTATTTTTTAATGATGATATATTGGGTGGATTTTTAAAGAAGGGTATAGACATAGCCAGAAAGTATAACGTCATAGTAATAGCTAGCGGGTCATCGCAATATCTAACTAGTGATATGGAGGCGAGAGTAGAAAGCAAGGCAGAATTTGATGCTATATTGAGGTCTGGCAATAGCAAATTGATAAACATAACTAACGAAAACATATTGCATGGTGTGCATAAGGTGTCATTGAATTATAATGCGAGTGAGCTTGACAACGCGAGCAAGTATGATATGGGAATGCGGGTAGGTTTGAGTTTTGCAAGTGGTGTTGCTTTTAGCGGAGATATAGCAGATTTGAAGCCGATATTGATGCAAAGTGGTGTAGAAAGCGGATTGGTATCAGATGTTGACAAGTCTAAAGTAAAGGATGTTTTATATGCAGAATGGGATAAATTTTCATTGAGTGCACGCAATAGAATGGAGTATTTGATGAATAACCAAAAGTATTATGAATTGATAGGATTAGTAAGAGGATTAGCGATGCTTAATGTGTTTGGCAAACTGCAGACAGTTATTAAAGATAAAGTAGGTGCAGAAGCTAGCATGGCGTATTTAGAGGATCGTACGAGTAAAGACTACGTGAAGGCACTGCTGACATTAGCAATGCAGTTGGAGCTTTCTGGAAGAGATATTTGTACATTAATTGGTGAGGTTCCAACGTCTAGCAGGATGGAGGATGCAAATGGTACTAGTGCACAAGAGTATTTAGATGGTGTAAGAATGAGAGTTAATGGAAAAGCCGAAGAGGTGATAGGAAATAGTAGGTATTCTATAGAAAATTTACTTAATATAAATGAGTCGGCAGAATTATTTAGGGAATTTGGCGTTGTGGTTTTTGATAGATTATCAAATATGGACAAGTTAAAGAAAGTTGGTATGCTGACTTTGTCATCGATAAAAGATTTGATGTCAGCAGCATAATCGCAATTAGCGATAAAATTTTTCTCTGATAGTGCCAAAGTGCCAAAAACATTTGATTTAGTTGTGAGGTTTATGGTGTTTGCTGGCGGGAATGCGGTTTTGATTTCCAAAACTACTATATACTTAAATCTGCATTAATATGTTTATTTTCCAACGCAAATGCAAAATTTTTGCAACCTTTTATGAATTCTATTACATCCTCTATTGCTATTGCGTAGTGTTCAGCTTCTATTAAATCCATTATTTTTGTGTTGTTTATTAGCGATATTTCCTGAATAGTAATCAATTGCTTGTGTAGTTCAGATAGATTTTTAAAACTTAAAGTGTTTACATCAAACTGCATTTGTAAACTTTCAATATAAATTTTTAATTTTTTTTCGTTATTGACATAAACAAACCCATTAAAACCTTCTTGTTTGTATTTATTTAGCTCATTTTTATCGAAAATAGATAGATACATTTCTGTCCCATTATTGTTGATTTTGTTTAAAAATTTTTTAAATTGCATTTTTCCTTTTGACCCAAGCATTGTCTTGATACTGTTATATTGGTTCGTACTTATCAATATTTGCCAATTGCCTAATCGGTTTAATTGCTCAATATAATTCATTATGTCTTGAGGTTTTTTTATGTTGTCTATATTATGCAATATGAATTGACGTTTCATGAATTTAGTCGTTTCTTTAATTTTACGTTCAAGAGTTTTGAAATTTTTTATGTTTCCTTGAGAAATTTGCCAATCAAATGCAGTTAAAGAACTGTTCACGTTCTCTTGTAAAGAATAGTCTACTTTTTCTTTTTTTTGATTCTCAAAGATGTTCGTTAAGCTTGCGGATATATCGTTGTGTTTTTTTGCTGATTCTTGGGATGGTAAGCTTGCTATGAAATTTTTTGGCACTTTTTTACGGAAATTTTGCATCGCGACTTGACTCTTTGTTTTGTCAGATGTGTGTGCTGCTACTGTTTTGTCAAAATTTCTTATCCAGCTATATTTAGCATTTTCCGGCTTTGCACCTATATTTTTGGGTTTACAATATTTTTGATTTATTGATTTCTCATCTATAGCACGAGTGCTTAAGTTTGTTTTTTTGTTTTTTGCACCCGTGCCAAATTTTATTCTAGCTATTATGTCCAGAGTTTGCAAGAATGGCGGCTCTATGTTTGCAAACGACGCTATAGTCACTATTTCTTTTCGTACCATGACACTTTCATTAACCGATATAGGAAATTTTGTTGCGTTTGTTTTAATATTTGGGTTGATTAAAATTAAAGCAAACTTTGTGGCTATTGCTTGTTCTGCAGAAAATTTAGAGTCTTTGGCTTTGTTGACATTAGCGTTTGATTTTGAGTTTTGCTTATTTACAAATTTAAGAGAATTAAGCGATATCTTATAATACAACTTGATAGACGCAAAAGAAGTTTCAAAAAAATATATGCATACGTCGGCGGTATTGGAAACGTTGCTGCATGCTTTTGAAAAGGTTTTGCCGGTTAGTGAAATTGCAAGTCGTGCTGTAGATGTGGCTAAAGGTGATAAAACAGAAAAAGTAAACCAGAAAATAGTAGCTAAAATAAGTATTTTTCTGTTTTTGTACGTTTGCTTTAAGTCAACTGCTAAAGCTGCGAAAAGCGATACGAATGTTTTGATGATTTTAAATATTACGATATGCACTGCTGGCATAATAAGTGTTGCAAATAGCGAGATAAAAGTTAACAAGGTTTTTGTTAGGCTAAAAATAGAAGCTGTTTTTCTATTGCTACTGATATCATTTATGGAATTCAAAAGACATTTTATAAATATAAGCAGCATTCCTGCACTGCTTATCCACGATGCTAATCCTAAAAAGCTTAAAAACACAAGGAAATAACCTAAAACAGCAAAAAAACTAGCGGAGCAATCTAAAACATTTTTGTTTTGAAATTCAGCTTTTTTCAATGTTTGTTTATTTGTTCCATGTAACTCTTCGCATTTAATTTCTTCATAAATCATTTTTTGTAGGTATTTTGGCATATTGGCTACTACTTCTGTATTTATCCCGTCTATTTCATCTTTGGACAACGGGTGTTTTTGCATATATTCAGCAAGTTCTAGTATTAATCCGTTCCTATTAAGGAGTTCGTATATATTATTGTTGTATGCGAAAATGTATAGTTGCTTTAACAAGTAAAGCGTATCGGTTTTCCAGATGTTTTCAGTGTCAAAAATTTTGAGTAATTTTTTAAAATACTCCTTGGTGATGTCGTGTTCTCCAAATAAATAGGTAGAGATATTTTTCCATTCAGCCCGCTTATTTTTTACTTTCACGTCCAATGAAATTACATTTATTTTCCCGGCATTGTTTTTTATATTAAAATTTGTGCCGTTTTCGAATATTAATCCTGCATTTTTGTCATTTACATAATAACATATCACTTCGGGTAGCATTTTTGTTCGACCAAATAAATTTTTTATTTCTTCTTTATTGTAAGCTTTTCCGTCAATTTCTTTTGTCAGTATGGAAGTTATTAAATTATGTCTTAAGCCCTGTACTTGCGACGGCAATATAGGCGCCAATTTGTCATTTTTATACGCTATATTTTCTCTTTCTTTTTTCAATAAACGCGTTTGTCGACTTATTGTTTTTTCGTAAAGCTTTTCTTTTTCATTTAGTTCAGATATATCGGGGGTTACAGTTATTGTACTTATACCTCTATTACTTAACAGTCTTTTCAACTCTGCACTGTGATATCCTCCACTTATTGCAACAACAACTCCTTTTTTGTCCAAATCGTCACATTCAAAATACTTTATTATTTTATCTGCAAAAACTTCACTCCTGGTATTGTTTACCTCGTAATAGCTTTTCAGAAAATCAAAATCAGCTTCTATAATGCTCATATAATTTATCAAGGAGTGTTTAGTGTATAATTTTTTGAATTTCTCAAAGTTTCTTAGAAAATATTGGAAGTCACTAAAAAGCAGCTGATTTTGCAAAAATGCAGCTAAATATTTTTCAAAATTGATTAAGAAAGCGAATTCCATTTCTATTTCATTTTTACAATAAGCAATTTCCAATTTTTCTACCAAACGTTTTTCTTCAACAATAATATCAGCATAATTTATTTCTTGCTCTAATTTTTTTGCTTCTAAAAATAAATGTAAATAAGGATAAGTTTTGGCAATATTTGTATTTAATTTTTGGGAAACGCATTCTAGAAAACGAAGCAGTGCGACTGCATCAAACTTATTTATAAGACTTCTAAAAAAATCGTAATCTTTATAAGCTAAATTTTTTTGCAACGATGAGGTTAAGTTTTGCAAATCTACATTCATTTCCTTTAGATTTATATCATTGTAAATTTCTGCTAAATCGAGCGTTTTTTCAATATTTGGATAATCGCAAAAATTTAAAGGTGAAATACCTTTGGAGTTGTAAGATAAGGAATTTATTTCATCTATTCTTTTGTGCAGCGAATAGTAAAAATCTTTTTCGTTTACCTTACCGGATTTGTATGTATTCACTATATTATTGAACGCCCGGTATTTCTTGTTTATGTTTTTCAAATTTGCAATATTTTGCTTTGATATTTTTTGGATTATATTTTGATACAACGATTGTTTTTCGATGATGTCGCCAAGTCGGTTGATATTTATTTTATGCAAAAATTCTTCTTCAAGACCAGTTAAAATATCTAACCTGCTATTTTTGATTGCGTAATATTCGGCTGCATTTAATTGTCCTTCTTTTAAAAGCTTATCCAACGTTTCTACCTTCTTACCGACCTCAATCATATTGGTCAACCAATTCAAATCTATATTTCCATACGCTCCTTCAACAAATATTTTTTCTATCTTATAGCTACCTTGCAGTAGTTCTATTATTTTTACGATGTTTTTTTGAATCTCTTCGTTGCCATGCAAATCTTGTATATTTATTACTAATTTGGCAGTTTTGAAATCTGGTATATCTGCAATTTTTCCGTATGGCAATATATGCGGTGACGGTACCGACTCTACATTTTGTAATGGAAAAGCGGCTTGCGCTAAGTTTTGTCCGATAGTGCTTATCATAAGTGCAGTTACGGTGGAAATAGCAAGCACTTTTTTTAATAATTTTAAGTTTTTTTGCATAATTGTTTGGGATATAGTGTTAAATTTTTTTTGCTATAACGCTGTATTTTAAAGAATATACAAGAAAATTGTTAGATAAAAATAAGGTATTTATTAGTTTTGCGTTAAGAAGCTTGTGTGTTGCGTAAGCATAGGTAGCTAGCAAAATAACAGTGCGTATACAGCATCTACAGTGTCTACGGTCTGTTGAAAAAAAATATCCTTTCGTATACAATGCCCTTATGAATTTGTCGGTTATTAAGCTTTTGGTTTCTTATATTTTTGCATCATTTTTTGTTTTGAACAGTTATGCCAGCTCCGTTAATCAGAAAACAAAAATCCTAGAAACTCCTGATGGAGAAGAGCAAGTTTTAGAAAAATTATCGCATGATTCTTTGTCTGGCATGGAAGTGGTAGACAACGAAATAACTGCAAGATATATTAGAGGTATACATTTGTCGGCTTATTCTGTGAGTTCCAGACACTACTGGAATAAGTTTTTTGATATTTTTGATACAACTGAGCTGAATGCTGCGGTTATAGACATAAAGGATGAAAGTGCAGTTTTTATAGATGCTAAAGCAGCTAAAGATAAAAAAACCTACACAAACAGAATACCGGATTTAGAACATCTTGTTTCTCAGCTGAAAAAAAGAAAAGTTTATACGATAGCACGAATTGTAGCTTTTAGGGATGATTTGGTAGTGAAATCAACACCTGATTTTGCAGTTAAGAATCCAGATGGAACTATATGGAGAGATAGGCAGAATGTATCATGGTTAGATCCTTACAATGAGCAGGTTTGGGAATATGTTTTAGATATAGCCGAAAGAGCTGTTGACATAGGGTTTGATGAAATACAATTTGACTATATACGCTTCCCTTCCGATGGTAGTATAAGAAATTGTCGTTACAGCAAACCTTACAATAGTGATTTAGCTTCGGAGGCGCTCGTAGGGTTTTTGAAAGAAGCCAACAACAGGCTTAAATCTAAAGGTGCCAATATTTCTATTGACGTTTTTGGGCTTACTACTACAGAAACTTCCGATATGGGAATAGGTCAAAGGATTACAGAAATGACCAAATGGGTTGATTTTGTAAGTCCGATGGTATACCCTTCTCATTACAGAAAATGGGCTTACGGAATTGCAGATCCTAATAAGTCGCCATACAAAACTGTATACTATGCTTTGCACGGTGGGGTGCAGCGGTTGCCAGCTGAAAAATTTCGACCTTGGCTACAAGATTTCTCACTCGGTCATAAATACAAAAAAGAAGAGGTGCGTCAGCAAATTCAAGCTTGTTATGATAATAGAATTTCAAGTTGGCTGTTGTGGAATGCAAGGTGTGTTTATACAAAAGAAGCCCTAAAAGGTCAAGATGAAGAATATTCTTATGAAGCAAGTGAACCAACTATTGCAGAAAATATAATATAAAAAAATTAGAATAAATGTGATTTAGTTTACTATTTTTTTGTGTGCAGAACTGCAAAAATAAAAGTCTATGCAAAAAAAACTAGGTATAAAGATAGTTCACGCCAAAACATTTTTAGATAAATTTATTGGATTTATGTTTAAAAAACCTAAAGATTATGCGATTTTTTTTGACAATTGCAGATCTGTCCATACTTTTTTTGTGAGGTTTAATCTAAATATACTTTACCTCAATAGCGATAAGGAAGTTGTCAAAATTTTAAAAGAGGTGAAGCCTTTCAGGGTGACTTTACCTTACAAGAATGCTGTTTCAATATTGGAGATACCATCTGGATTTGTAGATATAAATAGATTGGAAATAGGTGATAAAATTTTCTAAAATCAAAAGCAATAGATATTTTCATCTGGGACAAACGCTGACCGTATTATCTCTATTTTGTCTTTGCTTATAGCCGCTACGTCAAAACGAACGTTAGCACTTATCTCGTTTTGCTGCATGTAAATCAAAGCCGTTTTGATCAACTTTTTTTGCTTTTGAATGCTTACCGCTTCTTGGGGAGTTCCTGCGTAATTTGATTTTCTATACTTAACTTCTATAAAAACTATGTCTCTTTTATCTTTTGCAACTATATCTATTTCACCGCATGGAAGCGTAAAATTCAAATTTAAAATCTCAAAACCTTTTCCTATTAAAAAATTTGCTATATCTTTTTCTTTTTCAAACCCGATATTCTGTTTATTCAACTTTCATAACCTCGTTGACGAATGCGAACGTTTTTCTGTGAATTGGGCACGGTCCAAATTTTAGCAGAGCTTCACAATGTCTTTTCGTACCATATCCCTTATGCTTTTCGAATCCATATTGAGGATACTTTTGTCCATAATTAGACATAATCTCATCTCTTGTAACTTTTGCAAGAATTGAAGCGGCTGCTATAGAGGCACTTTTAGCATCGCCTCTGACGATAGCTTCTTGCTTAATTTCTAAACTCGGAATTTTAAAATTTCCATCTATTAAGTAAATATCAGCTTTTTTCTTTAAATTTAAAACGCATTTAGACATCGCGAGAAAAGTTGCTTGCAGTATATTGATATTGTCTATTGTTTTATTATCGACAGCTTCTATAGAGTAAAAAAGTGATCGCTTTGTTATAAATTCAAAAAGGTGTTCCCGTTTTTTTTTTGATATTCTTTTTGAGTCGTGCAGACCATCAATAATGATGTCAGAGGGCAAAATCACAGCAGAAGCCACAACAGGTCCTGCCAAAGGACCGCGTCCTGCCTCATCTATTCCTGCAATAAATGAAGTGTTTTTACCATAGTAGCACTTATCAAAATCAAACAAGTGTAAATTCAATTTTTTTCTGATACCTGCTTAAACGACGCGATGTATCCAGAAATTCTCGCAGCCTTACCTGAAAGTTTTCTTAAATAATAAAGCTTTGCCCTACGGACTTTGCCATTGCGGACAAGCTCAATTTTATCAATACGCGGAGAATTGATAGGAAAAATTCTCTCTACTCCTACTCCAAAAGAAGTTCTACGCACTGTAAAAGTTCTAGAAAGACCGCTACCTCTGAGCCTTATGACAATACCTTCAAAAACTTGTATTCGCTCGTTAGAACCCTCTACAATTTTAAAATGAACCCTAATTTGATCCCCAAAACTAAAACTAACTTTCAAATCCCTAATTTGTTTTGATTGTACAAATTCTAACAGTGACATTTAACAGCACTCCTTAAAATATTGCTTAACAAACCGTAATTTTTGTAAATTCATGTACTCTTTGCAATAAATTCACTCTAAAACATCTTTGATTAAATCTGGTCTACGCTCTCTGGTTCGCTTTGCAGATTGTTCTTCACGCCACTTTTGAATTTCCTTATGATTTCCTGATAATAAAACATTTGGAACACTGTAACGCTTAAAAATCGCTGGTCTAGTGTAATGCGGGTAGTCAAGCATACCGTTGTAAAAAGAATCGTTTTTTACTGATTTTTCTTTTTTTACAACACCTGGCAACATCCTGGCAACACTATCAATCAACACCATTGCAGGAATCTCACCACCCGTGAGTACATAATCACCTATAGATACTTCACAGTCAACATAGTTTATTATTCTCTCATCAACGCCCTCGTAATGACCACACAAAATAACAAGGTGTTTAAATTTTGAAAGCTCTTTCACCATTGCAGTATCCAATTTTTTGCCTTGGGGCGACATATAAATTACGTACGGTTTAGAGTGGAAATTTTTGTAGCTTTTATTTTTTCTCCTTACTCCAACGCTCGTAATGGCATCAAGCAATGGTCCAACTTTCATAACCATACCCGGACCACCACCAAAAGGCTTGTCATCAACCTTTAAGTGTTTATCTTTCGAAAATGAACGAATATCTACCGTTTCTATTTCTAAAATACCACTACGCAACGCTCTACCTATCAAACTTTCTGTCAATGGACCATTAAACATGGATGGGAAAATAGTGAGAATATCAATCTTCATATACAACATGGCAGCTATGCACATATTGCTTAAAACTACCTGCTACCTTTGTATATCTATGTGTAATCCTGCATTCGTCAGGCAAAAAAACAAAAACTTTCTTTCTTAAAACATTAACTTCACGCACTGTACCTATCAATGCCGGTACGAGAAACTCGCCATCACAAGAGCTTACAACCCAAACATCATTGCTTCCTGTGTATATAACGCCAGAAAGCGTACCGAGCACTACTCCATCTTGATCGAAAACTACAAAACCTAAGATATCTCGAACATTCCACTTAAATTTTTTGTCTGGCGGTTCCATGTTATTCTACAATCTCAACAGTGGCTCTTTTATCCAATTTAGCAGAGGCAGAGTTAATTATGATTCTTATGGCCTTTATTATCCTACCCTCTTTACCAATGATTTTACCTCTGTCTCCATCTGCAACTTTTAGTTCTAGTACAGTTGCCTTTTCCCCGCCGATTTCCTTAGCTTCAACTTGATCTGGATGATCAACTAAAGATTTTGCAATAGACATCAATAGATCTTTCATCATAAATTCCTCCTAAAAATAGCAATTCGCTATATAGATTACCTAGTTTCAGAAACTTGAACGGTGCTATTTTTTCTAATTAAGACAGACACTGTTTCTGAAGGTAGGGCACCAACTCCCAACCAATAATTCACTCTTTCGGTGTTAACAGTAATATTGTTACATTTTGCTATAGGATCGTAACGTCCCAAAATCTCTATAGGTTCGCCATCTCTTTTGCTTCTCTGGTCAATAGCTACAATTCTATAAAAAGGAAATTTTTTTTTGCCTTTTCTTTGTAACCGCAGTCTAACCGCCATTATTCCGTTCCTCCATATAGTTATTTTTGAAAACATACAGCAGCAATGCTTTTTGTGAATATACAAATATGATTTTTTTTTGTCAAGCTTGATTTAGAGACACTTATAGATGGCAAACAAGATATACTGTTATTGATTGCTGTCATTTATGAATGAGGTAAAAAACTATCTGTTTTTGCAAACTTATAGATTTTATTAGATTTTGAGAATTGTCTGAACGAAGCATTGTGTATTTTGTGTCCAGTTGCCGTGGTGATGTGATCCACCAATGAATTTTATAGGAATTACTATTGTGCATTCGTTATGCATTTATGCTTTAGGTAAAAAAAATTTAAAAAGTGCTTGCTATTATAAAAGTATGAATATGTTTGCGTTGCTTTCTTGTATAATCTGGTGTGCGATTTATATAATCGTTCATTTTTATGTAAAGTTTTACTTTATTTTGAATTTATTGTATATCACACATTCATTTATGGTATGGAAGTGAGCATGGAACAAAAGTACGAGATTTTAAAAAATTATTTAAAAGATTTAAAAAATGTGGTTATTGCTTTTTCAGGTGGGGTAGATTCTACTTTCTTATTGAAAACTGCTGCTAATGTTTTGGGTGGGAATGTAATGGCGGTTACCGCCACATCTTGTTCTTTTCCTAAAAGAGAGTTAAATGAAGCTGTTGATTTCTGCAAAAAAGAGAATATTAAACATGTTGTTTGCCAGTCTGAAGAATTAGAAATTGAGGGGTTTTCTTGTAATCCCACGAATCGTTGTTATTTATGCAAAAGCGAATTGTTTTCTAAAATTTGGGCAATTGCAAAGAAAAACGACATATGCAATGTTGCGGAAGCTTCAAACGTGGACGATAATGGTGATTATAGACCTGGCTTAAGAGCAGCAGAAGAACAAAGTGTAAAAAGCCCGTTGCGTTATGCAAAACTCAATAAAGAAGAAATCCGTTTTTTATCCAAAAAATTAAGCATACGTACCTGGAACAAGCAGTCATTTGCGTGTCTTGCCTCAAGATTTCCTTATGGAGAACAAATCAGCATGCAAAAATTGTCTATGGTGGATAAAGCTGAACAGTTGCTTATAGATTTAGGTTTACACCAAACAAGGGTGCGTGTTCACGGTGGCAATCTAGCACGTATAGAAACTGACGAAAAAGGATTTGAAATTTTAACAGAAAAGTCTAACCGTTTAAAAATATATAGTGAGTTTAAAAAAATCGGGTTCATTTATGTAGCTTTAGATATTTTTGGATACAGAAGTGGTAGCATGAATGAAACTTTAACAAGGTAAAGCCAATGGCAAAACAAAGTAGTGTTTTTTTTAGCTTATTATTGTCGCTAATTTATTTTAATTCTTTTTCTTGGTCGCAAGTGCAGTCTCAGATTCAATCGACGTCTGTGGGTGATAACAACGAAATTAAGTTGGAAGTTCCAAGCCAATTAACTGAACATTATGCAGATATTGGTGCAGACTTTTCCATCCGCTATCCCAAAAAATGTATTATAAAAAAATTCAAAGGATTGCCGTTTAAGACTATTATTGCGCCAATAGAGGAAGCTTTTTACCCTAATGGAAATTTTTTAGAAGATACAAACAAAAAAAACATAGATACAACTCTTGGCGAATATGTGAGTGCAACTATAAAAAATTTGAAAAATAAGTATGTGGGTCGTGACTTTAAGATATTAAATAAATCCAAGTTTAAGACACATGAAGGATTAAACGGTCTACGCGTTTCTGTCACTATGCAGCAAAACCATAATTTACTAAAGCAAACTTTTTATTTCTTTTCAGTAGAAAAAAAGAAAAAAATTGTTGTTGCTTTCACGTGTCTTGCAAAAAGTGGCAAAAAATACGAAGTGGCTGTAGATAGTTGTGTAAAAACTTTGAAGATATTTAATGAAGAGCGGTAGACAGAAATGATAAGACCCGTTGAGCTTTCAGATAGCAATGAAATTTGTGAAATTTACAATTATTATGTGGAAAACACTGCTGTAACTTTCGAAGAAAAAAAACTTTCACTTCAAGAAACAAAAAAAAGAATTACAGAAATTTCTTTAAAGTATCCCTATTTTGTCTACAAAAACACAGAGGGAATCGCAGGATATTGTTATGCTAATTATTTTAGATCATATAGTGCTTATAAATATACTGCAGAATTAAGTATTTACTTAAAAAAAGACATTGTACGGCAAGGGTGCGGAACAGAACTATTCACTTGTTTGCTTGACGAACTAAAAAATACGAAAACACATATTGCGTTATCTGTGATAACGGTTCCTAATCAGGCAAGCATAAAACTTCACAAAAATTTTGGGTTTAAAAAAGTAGGTTATTTGACAGAGTCAGGTTATAAATTAGGTCGTTTTCATGACGTCAGTTTTTGGGAATTAAAATTTTAAGATAGCAAAGAAATTTTGTTATGAAAAAAACAGTCGCTCTTTTAACTTACTTATTTTTAGCAGTTGCTTGTCTAAAGACTTTGGTTTTTGCTCAAAGCAATCTTGACGATTTTTATGCAAAGCTGAATGATGCCGAGTCAAAAATAAAAACTTTAAAAGTTGATTTTAAACAAACCATTATATTTGAAGAAACTAATGAACAGCAAAGTACTGTAGGTACTATAACTTTTAAAAAACCGGACAAAATGCATATCTCCCAGAAAACACCTCAAGAGCAACATATATATATTGCCGGAACTAAAAATGTAACAGTTTATACCCCTGAAAACAAGCAAGCTGTAATAAATAAATGGGAAGATTTTGCGGGTGAAGACACGAGCTTGGCTTTTATAATAGATTTTTCTAAGAAAAGAAAACAAATTAGCAAAACCAATGACATAACTTTACTTAAAAGCTATGGAGATTTTTTTGTAGTTAACATCAAGTCTAAAACGTCTAAAAATTGGATTATGAATTTATACATCAAAAAAGAAAATATGCTTATTGAGAAGGCAGAAATCCAAAACGATACTGTTTTAAGTGAAATAAATTTTTCCAATTATTTAATAAATCCACAGATTCTAAAGTCTGACTTGGAATTTACTGTTCCCGAAAATGTTGAAGTAATAAACTTTGACTAACCCTAAACTAACCTTAAAGAGTTACTTATGCTAAGCGGATACACCAGAAAAACAAGAGTTGGTATTGCAAGATTTCAAAGAAATTTCTACAGAAAACAGCCTTTTATTTCTTTTCTTAAAAATTTAGGAAAAGCTACTTCTATGACTTTGACTACAATAGAGCATATTATCAGAGGTCAAATCTCTGTTTTCGACTGCGTTTCGAAAATGGTTGAAGTTGGTTGGCGATCAACACCAATAATACTTCTCACATCTTTTTTTGTAGGAATGGTTTTAGCTTTGCAAGTTGGTTCTTCTACTATAAATCTCTTTGGCGAACCGCTTTTTATCGGAACGATAACAGGTTTTTCTTTAGTTATAGAATTAGGACCAGTTCTTACTGCGATTGTTGTTGCCGGACGAGTTGGAGCGGCAATAACTGCAGAAATCGGTACAATGAGGGTAACTGAACAGTTAGACGCTTTGTACACGCTTGGAACAACACCTGTCAAGTATCTTGCTGTTCCGAGGTTTTTGGCTTGCTTTTTTATGCTGCCTATCCTTACTGTTTTTGCAAACATAGTAGGAATTTATGGCGGAATGGTTTTAGTGACAAATTCTTTTGGCATGACATCAGCTGAATACTGGTCGCAAGTTTTAGATTTTATGGTAATCCAAACATTCTTTCACGGATTTATTAAGTCTTTTTTTTATGCTTTGATAATTGCAGTAATATCTTGTCATAAAGGTTTTCAAGCGTATGGCGGAGCTGAAGGTGTCGGCAAAGCCGTAACAAGTTCTGTAATGACTTCTCTCGTATGTATTCTAATTTCAGATTATTTTATGACATCACTTCTAGTCGCTTTAAACATAAAATAGTAGGTAGCGGTTTATGCTTGCAGATGAGTTACACACGTTACAAACGTTTTTCATCAAAATTAAATCAATCCGATGTAATCTAATCTAATTTTTAAATCACTTATGCAGGTTATGCTGTGGTGTCAGCATTATAAATATTGCTGCTTGCATGATGCAAGGTTGTTTATCAAATAATACCGGCAAGACAAAGAAAATTAATCTCTAGCTAAAGTTAGAGCATATACTTTTTTGGCACCAAATTGTTTTAGAATTCTTGCACAAAACGAGAGTGTGTGACAAGTTGTAGCTATATCGTCTACTAAAAGTATATTTTTGCTTTTTATCAGGTTTTCATTTTTAATGGCAAAAGAACCAGCTATATTTTTTTGCCTCTCAATTCTAGACAGCTTAAATTGAGGTTTTGTTATTCTGCGTCTTACTAAAGTGTTTTCTAGTAGTGGAATTTTAGATTTTAAAGAAAGTTCTTTGGCAAGTATATACGCTTGATTATATCCTCGCTTTAAATATCTAAATATATTTAAAGGAATTGGAATGATAAAATCTGTCTGAAAATAAAAATCATTTTCTGAGAAAGTTTTGAAAAGTGCATTTCCAAAATCTCTAGCAAGAAAGATTTTACTTGAGTACTTAAAATTCAAAACCAATTCTCTTAAATTGCCCTTGTAAAAATAAGAACTCCTTAAACTCTCAAAGTCGTACTCTCTTATGCTTTTTCTGCACATATAGCAGTGTTTTCCGTATTCAAGTGTTGGTAGAGACAAGCCGCATTTTTGGCAAATTGGCTCCTTTATAAAAATCAGAGATTTTTGACATTGTGGGCAAATGCGGTTTTCAGATAAAGCGTCCAATTCATTTTTGCATATAGAGCAAGTTAAAGGGAAGAAAAAGTTGGCAGTTTTTAAGAAAAAATTTTTCAGCATTTTTGTGTTCTCGCAATTTGTCCTAAAAAATTTTAAGTATGGTTTATTTATCACCACAGAAACTCAAAAGTCTACAACCCAGCTTTTAGTAAGTTTATTATTATAGGTCCAAAAATTGCGATAAATATAGTTGGAAAAATCAGCAAAACTAACGGCAGTAAAATTTTCACCGGTGCTTGGTGAGCTTTTTTTTCAGATAGACTTGCGTTTTCGTTTCTTAAATCCTTTGCAATAAATTTTAAAGCTTCTGACATTTGAGAACCAGATTCGAGTGAGCGGATTATGGTTTTAGAAAAAAACTCAAGTCGGTCTATCCTTGTTTTTTGCGCCATTTCCAAAAGTGCTATTTTTTGTTCACTGCCAAGTTGAATTTTTAACAAAGCATCTTTTAGCACGTCTGAAAGAGGACCTGTTAATACTTGCGTAACTTTTTCAGCTGCCGAATAAAAATTTAAGCCAGCCGAAAGCATTATTGAAAGCAAATCTGCTACATCGGGTAATTGCAAAATTATTTGCTCTCTTTTTTTTGAAACAATTTCTTTGAGTTTCAGATACGGGATAAGAAAAAAAACAATTGCAAAAACAACAGTGAAAAAATTAAGACCTATAAAAATTATGCAAAAAACAATTCCCGCAATCATTGACAATATTTGTAAAGACATAAATTGGTAAGGCGTTATTTTCTCGAAAGTATTGCCTGCAAATTTTAATAAATACGACAACTCTTTAGCCATATATTCTGATTTAGAAAATTTTATAGAAGCTAATAAATTTCCAATTTTTGCTGATAGAATTAAAATAAGCGTTGTGCAAAAAGAAATTTTTGCTTCTGGAGAATAGACGGATAACTTAGATAAAACAAAAGCGTTGATTTTTCTCAAATTTAATAAGAGAAAAAGGCTTAAGAAAAAGACGCTTAAAGCAACAAATAAACAAAATGCAAAAATGTTCACAATTTAACCTCCGTCATTTTTTTAATGATAAAAGAGCCGCTGATGGTTAGTACCACGATTATCAAAAGCAAAATATTGCCGGCAAAAGTTGTAAACAATACGCCTGTAATTTCTGGTTCTATTAAATAAGTCATTGCTATTACGACGAAAGGTATAGAGCTTACGATATTTCCAGACATCTTACCTTGTGCTGTTAGTGCAGATATTTTTCTGCCGATAGTAATTCTTTGGGCTATCATATCGTTGATTTTTTCAAAAATTCCACTCAACGAAGCACCAGTATCTTTTGAGATTATTAAAGTGTTAAACATAAATTTTAATTCTTTGTTCTGAGTGTTTTTTGCAGCGGCTTCTAAAGCTTCTCCAACATTTACCCCTAAAGCGATTCTGCTTGAAATAGCTCTAAATTCTGTCTTTAACGGTTCTTTTAATTCATTTTGTGCAACAATGAGTGCATTTTGTATTGAATTACCAACTTGGACAGAACTTTTTATTATAGACAATGCCTCCATCACTTGTCTGTCAATTAAATTTTGGTTTTTTTGAAAGTTCCTATGTTTTATATTCCAACTAAAGTATAAGTATAAAATGACAAAAATTATCGCAAAAATTATTTTGTTTAGAAGCAAAAAAGTTACAATAAAAATAGTACAAGGAATGACAAACGATGCTTTTGAAAATTCTTTTTTGGTAGCACAAGCAGCGGCTTGCTTTTTGGAATTTTCTTTTGCTGAAGAAAAATAATACAAGCTTATAAAAAAAACGAAAGCACTAAAAGAAATAAGTAGTAGCAGAATTTCCATTTTGTCTCCATAACAAAAATTTAATTAACATCTATAAAACAAAAGCTAGAACATGCTTTTTTATAAAAATCAGCTTGGCTTTATGTACAAACAGATTAAACATCAGCTTGTTTTTCTTTAAACTGCAAAATAAGGTTTTTGTTCTCTAACGCTTTTACTTATAGCTTGCTGTCTTACTCTGCTAATTGTCCTTTTGGTAGTTGCAAAAATGTTATTTGGAGATAACAAAAGTCGCTGTTTGTGCCAGCAAATTTGGAAAAAACGCAATCTCTTTTTTTTCTCTAAAGAAAAAACTATTAAGTATCTTATAGTTGTTTTTACAGCAGAAATTTTCAAAGTCTTTTATGCTTAAAAAACGTAAATTTGGAGAATCATACCATTGATAAGGTAGATTTTTTGTTACAGGCGATTTGCCAAATAGCAAATCTTTTCTTGCAGAAATATAGGCAAAATTTGGAAAACTCACTATGGCGTGTTTTCCGATTCTAAAACATTCTTTTATAATAGTGTCAATGCTCTCTATTTGCTGAAAAGTGTTATATAAAATGACGTAATCAAAACAATTGCCCGGATAAGCTGTGATAGCGTTTTCAATAGATGAGTGAAAAACCGTTAAATCTTTTTCAACACAAACATAAATTAGTTTTTCATCACGCTCTATACCTTGCACTCTTGCATTTCTTTTAGTTTTAAGTTCAAACATCAAACTACCGTCGCCGCAGCCTAAGTCCAAAATTTTGGCGTTTTCATCAACAAGTTCAATGATTTTTCTGTATTCTAGTATTTTATTAGGCACTGCCGACCTCTTTGTATAATTTTGAAAGAAAGTGACGGATGAGTTTTGTCTCATCTTCTATTTCAATTAAAAAAGCATCATGTCCATAAGATGATTTTATTTCAATATAAGTTGCTTTACAGTTGCTCAAAGCAAGTGTGCGTATAATTTCTTCTGATTGGTATGGCAGATAAAGCCAATCTGAGGCAAAAGAAATAATTAAAAAATTTATATTGTCAGTGTCTTTTTTTAAAAAATTGTTTCCCGAAACATCAAAATAATCCATTGCTTTTGTAATGTACAAATAAGAATTTGCATCAAAGCGTTTTACAAAAACTGAACCTTGATAATTTAAATATCCTTCAACTTCAAAATCTGGATTAAAGCTGAAAGAATAATTGCGGTTTTTTAGATCTCTTGAAAATTTATCTTCCATAGATTTATCGCTCATATATGTTATATGCCCCATCATTCTTGCGACAGAAAGACCTTTTACTGGTTGTCTTTTGCCGTAATAATCTCCGTCATTCCAGTCGGCATCAGCCATTATTGCTTGTCTAGCAACTTCATTAAAAGCAATTTGTTGAGGCGAATGTTTCATGGTTGTAGAAATTGGGATGGCAGAGCGTATTTTTTCAGGAAAAGAGACAGCCCATTGTAAAACTTGCATTCCGCCCATAGAGCCGCCAGCTACAGAAAGCAATTTTTCAATCCCTAAAAAATCAGTAAGTTTTTTTTGAAGGACGACCATATCGGAAATTGTTATGAAAGGAAAATCTAATGCATAGCGTTTGTTATTTTGAGGATTTATTGACGAAGGACCGGTGGTTCCCGCACATCCGCCTAAAACATTTGAGCAAATTACAAAATACTTATTGGTATCAAAGGCTTTTCCAGGTCCTATCATCGAATCCCACCAGCCAGGCTTTTCTGCACCTTTGTGAAAACCTGCTGCATGAGCATCGCCTGTAAAAGCATGGTCTATTAAAATGGCATTGCTTTTGGAAGCGTTCAATTTTCCATAAGTTTCATAAGCGACAATAACTTTTCTTAATTCTTTTCCAGAGCATAAAGTTAAATTATCAAAAGTTACATATTGTGTTTCAACTGTTCCTATTGAGTTGGGGTTTTCCATTTATTTCGATTTATCCTTGCGTTATCTTTGTTTCCTTTTTTGGCTACTTCCTATGAGTTGCAGTTTTTTCTACATTATGCTGAATTTTATTTATTTTTTCCAAATTTGCAAAAGTGTAGCGTGTAGAAATTTTCTTATTTTTTAATTCCCACTTTATTAAAGGGGGTGGGCGGGCTTCGCACGGCCGGGGGTTTTAAGACCTATCGATTTAACGTTTAGTTATAAATTTATATGAAAAGCTGGAAATTTAGGTTCGAAAACCCCCGTACTATCGCCCACCCCCTTTAAAAAAGGTGGAATTTACGGTAAAGGAAGTACTGCTTAAGGAAGGGTGAATTAAAGGCGGGGTGTTATTCCAACTTTATTGAAAAGATTGGCGGGGTTGTGGGTTTTAATTCCCCCTTTATTAAAGGGTTGGCGGGTTGTGGGGTTTTATTCCACATTTTTTAATTCCCACTTTATTAAAGGGGGTGGGCGCGATAGCGGCCGGGGGTTTTAAGACCTATTGATTTAACGTTTAGTTATAAAATTATATGAAAAGCTGGAAATTTAGGTTCGAAAACCCCCGTCCTATCGGACACCCCCTTTAAAAAAGGTGGAATTTGCGGCGAGTAGTTCTCCCTTTTAGGAAAGGTGAATTGCGTCACTGCTATTTGAAAGAGTGAAAAAACGTCAATTTGTCTGTTTCATTATGAAAAAATTGTCATATTATTCGTCAAAATAATATAGTAGTCACTTAACAATTTTTATTTAGTTGGTGCAAAAATTCACTTACTAAGCTTACTGGGTTAAAAGAATTTGCTACAATCATAAGTGTTGGGTATTCAATATGTTTTTTAAGAGGTTACTAAATGTTTTTTTCAAAAATGTTAATTCCCACTTTAAGAGAAGCACCGTCGGATGCTGACAATGTTTCAGCAAAACTTATGATTAGAGCGGGGATGATTAGAAAGTTGGGTAGCGGTCTTTATGAAATTTTACCTTTGGGTTTGAGGCTTTTAAGGAAAGTTGAAAAAATTATTCGTGAAGAAATGAATAAAGCTGGAGGACAGGAGATTTCTTTACCTTTGATTTTTCCAAAAGATTTATGGGTTGAAACAGGCAGATGGGACGTGTATGGGAAAGAACTTTTCCGACTGAAAGATAGAAAAATGGCTGAATTCTGTCTTGCACCAACTGCAGAAGAAGCCATAACGGATTTAGTCAGAAAAAACATCAATTCTTATAAAAATCTTCCTTTAATGCTTTATCAATTTGGAACAAAATTTAGAGATGAAATTCGTCCGCGTTTTGGAGTAATGCGTTCAAGAGAATTTTTGATGAAAGATGCTTATTCCTTTCACACCGACGAAGCGGATTTAGAAAAATACTATAAAGTTATGGTTGATGCTTATACGAATATCTGCAAAAGATGTGGTTTTAATTTTAGAATTGTTGAAGCTGCAAGCGGTGCTATCGGCGGTTCTTTTTCTCATGAATTTATGATTTTAGCCGATACCGGGGAGGAAGAAATAGTATGGTGTAACTGCGGATACGGTGCAAACAGTGAAAAAGCACAATGTTTAGAGTATGAAAATTCCAAAGAAAACCCTGCCGATATGGAAGAAGTTTTTACACCTGATATTGGAAGCGTTGAGGATGTCGCAAAATTTTTAAAAGAATCGCCTGATAAAATTATTAAAACGCTTATTTATACGGCTGACAGTAAGCCTATTGCTGTTTTAGTAAGAGGCGGCTGCGAAATAAACACAGTAAAACTTCAAACGCTTTTAGGTGCAAATGAAGTTTTGCTTGCCGATGAGAAAACTGTTATTTCAGTTACAAATAGTCCAGTAGGTTTTGCAGGACCTGTGAATTTAAAAAACATCCAAATTATAGCGGACTTATCTGTTTTGTCAATAATAAATGCAGTGGTGGGAGCAAATAAAAAAGATTTCCACTTAAAAAACGTAAATTTTAAAAGAGATTTTAACGCTGATATAATTGCAGATATACGAAACGTCAAAGAGGGCGATATTTGCCCGAGATGTAAAAAAGAAAAACTAAAATTTTCAAGAGGAATAGAAATAGGTCACACTTTTAAGCTTGGAGACAAATATTCAAAATCAATGAATGCCGTCTATTTAGACACCGACGGCAAAGAAAAATTTATCATTATGGGTTGCTACGGGATAGGCGTTACAAGAATTCTTGCCGCTATAATAGAGCAATCGCATGACGAAAACGGTATAATTTGGACTGATACGGTTACTCCGTTTGAAGTTGTTATAGTTCCAATAAATTATGAGGATACAAAAACTAAAGAGTCGGTTGATAAAATTTACAAAGAACTCAAAAGTTTCGACATAGATGTTTTAATTGACGACAGAGCTGAAAGAGCGGGAATTAAATTTAAAGATGCGGATTTAATTGGAATTCCTTATAGAATAACTGTCGGAGAAAAAAATCTCGCGTTGGGTAAGGTTGAATTAAAATTTAGGAAAGATGCTAAAGATAAAGTCAAATTTTTGTCTTTGCAAGAAACAGTTGATGAAATCAAAAGTGTATTTAAACAAAAATAATTGTTTATGAAAAAAGAAAATGAAGCTCCCGGTAAAATAACACCTTTGATGAAACAATATTGGGATATAAAATCGAAATATTCCGATATGATTTTGTTTTTTCATCTTGGTGATTTTTATGAAATGTTTGCAGATGACGCTGTAAAAGCAGCACCCGTTCTTGAAGTGGCACTTACCAAGAGAGCAGGAATGACTATGTGCGGACTTCCATTCAAAGCTGCTCCAACCTACATAAAAAAACTTATTGACAAAGGCTTGAAAGTAGCTATTTGCGATCAAATTGATGACCCAAAATTATCAAAAGGAATTGTAAAACGTGCAGTAACAAAAGTAATAACACCAGGCACCATCCTTGAAGATATCTTATTAGAATCCAAAGAAAATAATTTTATTATGAGCATTTTGTTTGATGAGCAATTAAAGACTTGTGCTGTTTGTGCAAGCGATATTTCCACAGGAGATTTTTTTGTACTAGAAACTCCGCGTCAATCTTTTGAAGCAGAAATAGGCAAATACAACCCTGGCGAAATTATAGTTTCCAAAGATATGCTTTTAAAAAAAGAAATTGCCCAAGTTTTGGAAAAATTAAAACTTCCCATATCGACGATAGACAACTCTTATTTTGAGCTTGAGAATTCCAAAAACACTATTTTGGAAATTTTTGGTGCGGAGTCTTTAAAAAAATTTTCTTTAGACAAAGCTACTATAATTTGTTCCTGCGGTGCCTTGCTTTCTTATATAAAAGAAATGCAGCCTCAAAGTATAGGGATTTTTTCAAATATAAAATATTTAAAAACTTGCGATTTTATGCTTTTAGACGCAAATGCCATAAAAAATTTAGAACTCTTAAAATCTTCTTCTACTGGCAAGTCAGAAAATTCCCTTTTTTACGTTTTAGATTCTACCAAAACACCTATGGGTGCAAGGCTTTTACGTCAATGGTTGGTAAATCCTTTGTTGGATATTTCAAAAATTGAAAACCGCCAAAATATAGTGGATTTTTTTATTGAAAAAGCAGATATTAGAAAAGAAATAACTGAAAAATTAAAAGGTGTTTCAGACATTGAAAGAATTATGGCTAGGACCGCTTCAAATTCAGCAAATCCTAAAGAACTTAATGCTTTAAGAGATTCTTTAAAAATTATCAGTGAAAATTGCGAATTAGTAAATTCTCAAAAAATTTTAACGCTTGATTTGCCCGACAATAAACAAATTCAAAATAAAATATCAGAAGTTTTGCTTGGCGAGCCATCTATCGTTTTAAAAGATGGAAATGTTATACGCACAGGAGTTTCTGAAGCTCTTGACGAGCTTAGAATAATTTCCTCAGATACAAAAACTTATATTTCAGATTTGGAAAGCAAAGAAAGAAAAAGCACAGGAATAGGAAATCTCAAAATCGGATATACGTCAGTGTTTGGGTATTACATAGAAGTTAGCAAGTCAAATACGGCAAATGTTCCTAAACATTATGTCAGAAAGCAAACTATAACAAACGGCGAAAGATACATAACTGACGAGCTTAAAATTTTCGAAGAAAAAGTTTTATCTTGCGATGAAAAAATTTTAAGAATTGAAAGCGAACTTTTTAATAATTTAAGACGTGAAATAGCAGTGTTTGCGGAACAAATTTTAAGAACTTCGCAAATAATTTCAGAAATAGATGTTTTGTGTGGATTTGCTAAAAACGCTTTAGAGTGCAATTATACTCGTCCTAAAATTACAAATGGGAAAGAGCTTTTTATAGAAGAGGGCAGACATCCCGTTGTAGAAAAAATTTTAAAAAACGGAGAATTTACGGCAAATGATGTTTCTTTTGACGAAAACTCAAAAGTTATAATTCTTACAGGTCCTAATATGTCTGGCAAATCCACATATTTAAGACAGACGGCGCTTATTGCAATAATGGCACAAATAGGTTCTTTTGTTCCGGCAAAGTCAGCACAAATTGGGGTTATAAACAGAGTTTTTACCCGCATAGGAGCGGGCGATAATTTGGCAGGCGGCGAGTCGACATTTATGGTTGAAATGACAGAAACGGCAAATATTTTAAATTCTTATGACGATAGAAGTCTTATAATTCTTGATGAAATAGGCAGAGGCACTTCAACTTATGACGGGATGTCTATTGCTTGGGCTATAATAGAGCATTTTGCAGACGATAGAAGAAAGGCAAATTCCGGAGTAAAAGTTCTTTTTGCTACACATTATTTTGAACTTACAGAATTAGCAAATTCAATTAAAGACATAGTAAATTTTAGTGTTGACGTACGAGAATGGAACGGAGATGTTATTTTTTTGCACAAAATTATTAAGGGAAACGCCAATAAATCTTATGGCATTCATGTCGCAAAAATTGCCGGAATTCCAAGACAGGTAATAGAAAAAGCGTATAAAATTTTAAATAAATTGGAAGCAAATGCAATTGATGTGCAAAAACAAAAAGAAAACACTCAAAAGGAACTTTTTTGCAATACAGAGCCTCAAATAATTTTTGATTTAAAAACCATAGACTTGAATGCTTTGTCACCTATAGATGCGTTTAATATTTTACGTGAGTGGAAAAAAAAATACTGCGAAAATTCTTGAGTTTTTTGTTCTTTATGAGAGTGCTTGTTTTTATAGTAGTTCTTTGTGCTGTGTTGAAGGTGTTTTGTAAGAATAGTGCAGATTTAAATAATGTTGTGTTGGAAAATTCTGCGGTATATATAGCCGAGCTGGCGTGTGCACATCTGAAGACCACTGTCAGTGACGCGGAAATAGATGCGTAAAGACTATGCCGATTAATTTATAGCAGCATTTCTCCGATAGTGTTATTTATTTTTTTTAACTGTTTCTCTAACAGTTGTTTTAGGGTGATCCTTTGCATAATCACCTGTGACGAATTTTCCAGTTATTGCACTCCTTGAAACTTTTGTTGCTTTTGCCATTTCTATTTTTCCCTCCTTTATTGTTTCTCTAACAGTTGTTTTAGGGTGATTCTTTGCATAATCGTTCGTGACGAATTTTCCAGTTACTGTACTTCTTGAAATTTTTGTTGTTTTTGCCATTTCTATTTCCACCTCCTTGTGTGACTTACAGGTTGAGCATATCATTTTGTAGATGAAAATGAAATTAGCAAAATTTAAAAGTTTATTAAATAAGTTTTTTGCTTGCTTTGTATAAAAATTAGCGAATTGGTTGGCAGAGAGACTATTTTTATGGCAAAAGAAAAGAAAAGAAAACTACTGCAAAAAGTCTATACATTTCCTGCTTTTCTATTTGCAATGATAGCTTCTACTAGATACTGCAAAATTTTTGTGCGTGGGGGTCTATAGGTATGGGTTGAAGTGATTTGAAATTTATTTTTAATTTCACATTATTGATGGCAGTGCTTATAAAGTTTACGGTATTCACGTTGCAAGAATTGTTGCCATTTCAAGATAGTCAACATGAAAAATGTGCCAGAAGGCAAGCAAATTAGAGGCAAATGCAATTAACACGAAAAAAGAATACTCAAAAGCGACTTTTTTGCAATACAGAACTTCAAATAAAGTTTGATTTAAAAGCTATAGACTTGAATGCTTTGTCGCTGGTAGATGCATTTAATATTTTGGTTGAGTGGAAAAAAGATATTGCGAAAGCTTTTTGAAATTTGCAATCACATTGCTTTTGGCTGCTATATGCAAAAAATTTTTTTTAACAACACAAAGTGCTCTAAATTTCCTTTTTGTCCTTTTAACTCAGAATCAACTTGCGAAACTACAAAAAACCCCAATGACTGTGCGAAATTTACTATCTTTCTTATTGCTTTCTGTCTAAGTTTTTCGTCTCTAACGACACCTTTTTGCACTTCATTTTTAGAAAGTTCAAATTGGGGTTTTATCATAGCTAAAATGAGCCCGTTTTTACCAATGCATTTTAAAGCTGTTGGTAAAATTTTATCAAGTGAAATGAAAGAGCAATCAATTGTTACAAAATCTATTGTTTCTTTGAGTAATGAAGTATTGAAATACCTAAAATTCACATTTTCTATATTTGCAACTCTTTTATCTTTTCTTAATTTGTAATGCAGTTGTCCATGTCCGACGTCTACTGCATATACTTTAATTGCACCTTTTTGAAGCAGGCAATCTGTGAAACCACCAGTTGAGGCGCCTATATCTAAGCAAGTGCAACCATTAACGCTGATGGCAAGCTTGTTCAAGGCAGATTCCAACTTCACCCCACCACGGGAGACATAAGGGTGGTTATTTTTTATTTTTATGACATCTTGGTCATTTATTACGAAGTCAGACTTATACTTAATTTCACCGTTAACAAAAACACAACCACCCATTATTAAGCTCTGGGCTTTTGTACGGCTATCAGAGAGCTTGCGTTCAAAAACGGCAATATCAAGCCGGGTTTTGTTTTTCATTTTTAAAATTGTTTTTAAAATTAACTGGTGGCACCTCAAAGCCCGCAATGTTGTAACCAAATTTGGGAATAGTTGTGTCGTAAAAACCGACATTTTATTAGAAATAAACAAAATCTGATTGTAGCTTGGCAGTAAAAGTGATTGAAGTAAAAGAGGACGATGCAACAAGCATAAACAAAAATTTTATCATAAAAACTGCACTAGTGCCAGTGAAGTTTAAGAAATTTTTGCAATATCGGAGAGTTGTTTAAAAGCAATTTTATCATTAACTGCAATATCAGCAAGCATTTTTCTGTCTATTGCTACATTAGATCTTTTGAGACCCGCAATAAATCTATTGTATGAAAGTCCTTCCATATTTGCTGCTGCGTTCAAACGAACTATCCAGAGTCTTCTAAAAACTCCTTTTCTGTCTTTTCTATCCGTGTACGCATAATTCAACGATCTCTCTACTTGCTGAATAACCATTCTCCAACGATTTTTCTTAGAGGCATAATAGCCTTTAGCAAGTCTAAAATATTTTTTCTTCCTTTGCCTTGTATATACTGCACTTTTTACACGCATATCCTCGCTCCTTTAAAAAGAATAAGGCAAAACCTTTTTCAATGCTCTCATATTGTTTTTTGCTACCAGTACAGACCTTCTAGATGCTCTGTTTTGGTTACCTGAATCGCCAGTAAGAAGGTGTCGCTGTCCTTGTTTTTTGTGTTTGACTTTTCCAGAAGCTGTAACCTTAAAGCGTTTTTTTGATCCACTATGGGTTTTCATTTTGCCCATTTTACCTCCAACGGAAAAAACTAATCTTTTTTTGGAGAAAGAGTCAGAAAAATCCTGTTTCCCATCGAGCAGATTTTTCCATCAGTTTCAGCAATGTCAATTACTTTTTTTCTTATTTCGTCTATTATTTTAAACCCCAATTCTTTGTGCTGCATTTCTCTTCCAGAAAATATTACAGTTACCTGAACTTTGTCGCCAGAAGATATAAATGATACAATATGTTTGATTTTTACTACCAAATCATGTTCACCAATGCGAGGTCTTACCCTTATTTCCTTGGTGCGGAAGCTCTTTTGCTTTTTCTTAGCTTCTCTCTCTTTTTTGGACTCCTCATATTTAAACTTTGAAAAATTCAAAATTTTACAAACTGGGGGAGTTGCCTCACTGGAAACTTCAACCAGATCTAGTTCTTGCGATTGTGCCCTATACAAAGCATCAGAAGTTTTTACAATACCAACTTTTGAACCGTCAGAATCGACAAGCCTGACTTCAGGAACTTTAATAAATTGGTTTATGCGAAATTTTTTAATTTTTACAACCCTCCCTGTTAGATAAAACACAAAAATTTAGTTTGAAAAAAGATAAGAACTAACACAGTAACGTTTTTTATAAAATTATTTTCCGATTAAATAGCAACTATTATAACCGTTGACCGGAGCGGATGTTACTATAAAAACTTGTTGCTGTCAAACAAAGAATTGCATTACGATGTGCGATCTTGGCAAAATTTGGAATCACTAAATTAATTTGCAATGCACTAGTTTTTTGTACGTCTATCGCTGTCGTAATCTGGACATTACTTTTTGTGTTGCTGACTACTATTATGTTTGGACTAGTGTTAATAATTATGATTTCGTTTTTTACGTTCTAACATTACTAATAATACTTCGGGATTTAAAATATTACCGTTCTTATCGTGTTCTACCCAGCCGCGTATTCTGGTTCCTTCAAACAAAACATCACTAATCTCATATTCGTCATAATTTTGTATTATTCCTATGTCTGAAAGGTAGTTTTTGAGGGAATTTAAAATGTTGTTGTGAAGCTTATGTTTGACTGTTGCGTTGTTTTCGTAATAATATTCAATTTCATTATCAGTTTTCGATGCTGGTTTTTTGGCACGGTTTTTAATGGTTTTTATAGACTTTTTGGGTTTCTTTTTTTTATTTCTGTTATGGTTGTCGAAACTATATGCTGAAAAATTGTAATTTACCCCAATATTTCCAGAAAACGTTTGATGGTTTTGGGCAAAAAAAGTTTGGATGTCTGCAAACAGATTGAAGTTTTTGGAAAGTTTTGCTGTTCCACCGACGTTTACGCCAAAGCTAACAATGTTTTCTTTTGTTCCCACGGCTTCCCAAGGTACTTTTAAGTATTGGTCAAAAGCAGTTTTTACTTTAGGTGTGCTTCCAGCAAGCAAACAATTTCCTTCTAAATTCAAATGTCCGGTAAAAGCTTCACCCTCACGAACAGTTTTTATGCCAAAACGTGCTAAAGCTCTATTGTAGCTTGCACCTTCAGTTATTAAATTTACTCCAATTGCACTTTCTTCACTAAAACTATTGTAGTTTAAATTTTGGAAATTAAACCCTACAAATGGTTTTAATGAAATTTGTGAAATTTTGTATTTTAAATCAAATTCCAAGTCGGCACCGATGCCAAAAGAATTAAATTTGCTTTTCGCAATGTCACCTAAATCTTCAATAACAAGTTCTCTTTGAATATTGTAATCGTTAAAACTCAATGGTAAAGCAGCTTTTATTTCGTATTTTTCTTCAACATAAACTCCATAAACGCCAAGACCTTTTTTGTTGCCGTCTGCTGTATTTTCATCTTGTACTATATTGCTAATATGATATTTAACAAAAGCTCCAACTGTGATACCATCATTTACATATTTATTTACCCCAGCGAGAAATCCATAATCATTGGAAATATAGTTTCCTAAAAAATTTTCATCCGGTTTTAAAGTTTTTTGTTTACCTTCAATTTGAGTCCAAAGTTTAATATTATTTTCGCTATCAACAAAACCGTTATAAATATTTCTTAAATCTACTTCGGTCGATCCTCTTATAACATTTGCTAAAAAGTACCCTGATAAATTAGTCATAGGTGCTACTATATTTGGTGAAGCTTCTAGTTTATTTGCTATCTGCATTAGAGGATTATCGCTAGGTAAATCAGAAGCTGCCATCGTAAGAACTTTTGCAACATTGAAGGCGTTTAAATAGTGTTTATCTAAATTAAACTTAGGCATTATTGATCCATTTAATGTAACAATAATACTGTTGGCAGACTTTTCCCAAGCAGAAGTTAGCATATCTGGATTTTCGTTTACTAAATAATAATAGTTAAAAGTAGAAAGTGCTGTCATGTAATATGAGTCAATAAGCGTAAAACTTTTGTTGTTATATTTTCCAAAACCACTTTTTACACAAAGCGTTCCACCGTCAATTTGTACCCAGTTGGATTTTATTTGGTCGCTGTCAGAATTCATTACATCCATTTTTAGGGTTCCAGAAGACATAAATCTATCGAAAGAAATTTTATCTACAGCTTCATTTTGCAAATCGAAAATAGCAAGTTTGCCGAGTGTTACAGAAGTTATTTTAAGAGATGAATTTGCAGAAAGTTTTACAGTTCCTGCTTGTGCACCAAAATTACCGTAAATTTCATTTGTTCCACTAAATTTTAACATTTCGTTTCCAATTTTTGTGATTATGATTCCAGAGGCATTGCGGTTGCTTAAAATGCCGCCTTCAAAAGACGCTGCATTTATCTCTACAATTGAATTACTGTCAAGATAAACATTTTTATATTCATTGTTTTGGAAGGTTTTTGAATTGTTGTTTGTAAAAGTTGCACTGCCTATTTTAAGTGTTGAATCTTTTGTGTAAAGAGCACCTCCAAAAAGAACATTGGCAAGTTCTACAAAACCGCCTTGGATGTTGTTTATTCCACTGAAAAACGAAGCTTGCGAGGCAGTTGTTGTCCCTGCTGTTTGTTTAAAAATTCCAGCAAAAACACTTTCGTTGCCGGTTAGAGTTAAAATACTATTTCCGGCTTTTTCAATTACCGCATTTGTAGAGCCAGATAAATTGCCGTTAAATGTTATGCTTTGCGATGTATCAAATTTTAACGTTCCGCTGCTGATAGTGACATCGCTTGAGAAAAATTTATTTTGGATAATAGTAGTTCCTAAGTTTTGCGTAAAATTTCCAGAGTAGCTGCTGTAGTCACCCGTAATAGTCAAAATGCCATAACCGTTCTTTACAATAGGTCGGTTTCCGCTTATTTTAGAATTTCCTAAACTAAAATTAGAATCGTTTAAAAACTCAAGGTTGGAGGTTCCACTTAAAGCTAAACTTCCATTCCAAGAGGCGCCATCACCAATTTGAAATGTTCCACCGGTAATGCTGTTTACACCTCCAAACATTTTTGACAAAAGTAAAGTTATACCCGCTTTTTGCGAAAAACTGCCGGTAAAAATACTTTCGTCGCCAGTTATTTTTAAAATTCCGTTTCCGGTTTTAGATATCTCTGCATTTGCAGTTCCGTATAAATTGCCGGTAAGCTCTAAAATCTTGTCTTGAGAGTTTGCAAATTCTAATATCCCACTGGTAACAGTGGATACTTTAGAAAAAAATTGGTCTTGGAATATTGTTCGTCCAGCACTTTGCGTAAAAGCTCCTTTAAAGCTACCGGCATTGCCGGTTAACGTTAAATCTGCGGTTCCGCTTTTTGACAAAATTGCAGCTTCGCCTATGTATAGTTTGTTGCTAAATGTTAATGTTTGGTTTGTTGCAATGTTTAATATTCCTGCGGTAATAGACGATATTCCTGCAAAAAACTTGTTTTGGACAATCGTTGTTCCTGAACTTTGATAAAAAATTCCCGTGTAGTTTCCGTAGTTGCCCGTAATAGTTAAGGTTCCGTAACCACTTTTAGTAATTGGTTGATTTCCATTTATTTTTGCACTTTCCAAAACGAAACTGTCAGTGTTTACAAATTCAATGCTTGAATTTCCGCTTAAGCTTAAAGCTGTAGACAAAGAAGCATTGTTGCCTATTTTAAAAGTTCCACCGGTGATGTTGTTAGTTCCGTTAAACATTTTTGACGAAAGCAAAACTGTTCCTGTGCTTTGTGAGAAAGTTCCGTTAAAAATAGAACCGTCGCCGCTGAATGCAAAAAGACCCGCACTAGTTTTTTCTATTTTTGAAACGCCGGATATGTTTCCACTATAGGTTAAAGTTCCGCCTACAATTTTAATAGTTAAAAATCTTAATCCATTTGTAGTTTTTCCGGTAATATTTCCAGAAAAATTGAGGTTAAAATTATTGTCAATTTCGGCTGTTTTTGAACCATCGGCTGAAGCTTTATACCCAAAAGTTAAAGTTGTTGTTAAATCTATTACTGCTCCTGAGTAATCAATATAGTCGTAAGGGTTTGTGTTTCTATCGGCATTATAGTTAGTTGGTCCCCAGTTGGATATTATATTTCCCTCGATTTTTGCCCCGTTCATTATATTTATTTCTTTTACATAGGCATTATTAGATATGTAAATTGCGGTTGAAGCAGATTGGATTGCGCCTGTTATGTCGAACCTATTAACCAATGCACCTTTTAGTTCGTAAGGCATAAGTTCTGGGTTGTTGTAAGAATAAGTCTTATTGTTATAGAAAGTGTACCAAGGTTTAGTATAGCTGTTATCTCCTTTTCTAATTTTTTTATAAGAACCTCTATACTCTGCCATATCGCCTAACAAATTATCACCAAAGTCAAAACGAACAGCTGTGCCATCCGTTCCCATTGCTGTAAAAGTTCCTCTGTGGACAATTTCATGATTTACTCCATAAGCTACTAAAAGACCTGCACTACCTTGTCCATCGGCGTGAATGTTGGCGGCTATGTTGACTTTATTGTCATAGCCGTCTATTCGCATACCTGCACTTGCAGCACCGCTGGATAATATTTCGCCAGAAAGCGTTACGGTATTAGATATCCCGTAAATGTGATAACCTATTGTATGGGAAGAATCGTTGTACTTCCCGGTGTCGTATGAATATATAGAGTTAGTTTTTTTTCTTTTATAGAAAATGATGGTTGTGCTTATGCTAACACTGTCTTTATAAAGCGAACCGCCGTAAAAGTCCCTTCGGTCTAAATTTATTCCTATGTCTTGTAGCATCGCAAGTTCTGCTTCCATATAGGTGTTCCAATTACGGTAATTTTGATGACTCATCATTGAATTTCTGAGTTCTGGGTGGCTTAAATCTGCTTCACTGCTTTCAAGTCCTTCAAAGCCTTCAAAGCCAGTGATAGGAATACCCCAAATGTCATTAGGGTTATTTAACTTAAAAACAGTTTCAACACCTATTGCGTCTTTGACGTTATTTCCTTGGAAAAAAGCATATCCATTAGATAAGAGAACAAATTTGTTGCTTTCTTTGTTGTTGCCATTGATTATAATACGACTATTCGCATTTGTGCTATTTCCAAAAGAATCATAAAGGTGTTTGTCCCAGTTAGTTAGGTAGTCGCCAAATTTATTGTTCTTGCTACTGCTTACCATTCCTATGGAATGACCAAGTTCATGAACAATGATAGCAGCAAAATTAGCACTAAGTCTATTGTCTGGGATAAGTCCCATTGGCTTATAAATCCAATTGTTATCAATGTTCGTGCTTGCTTCGATAAGTTCGCTTTGTCCTAAGTAATCAAGGTACGGTTTAGAAACAAGACCTATTTCTATTACGGAATAAGTAGTTGCAGCATAGTTATTATTGCCCCATTCTGTGTATCTCTCTGTATAATTGTTTAAAATTCCTGCTGTTAGCAAAGTGTTACCTGAAGTCATTGTCATATTAAAAGAAATGTCGTTTGGGTCATTAAATACACCGACAGAAATATTCAAAGCTGACTTGTTTGTCGGCAAATCACCAAGTAATTGTGCCCAGTAATTTCCAGCATCTGCAAAAGCATCGGTGTGTTGGGAAACCGGCGTCCACAATAAATTTTCGTCGGTAGGGTTTGTTCCGGAAGCATAACCTTCACCTGACTTATCAGCTATATCAAAAACAAAAAGCGCCTTCCCACTTTTGCTGTAAACTGTTGTGGAAGCTCTTGCAAACAAAAATGTAGGTATGGCAATAGAAATAGCAAAAATCACAAAAACAGTTACAAAGATAAAAGCAGAGTTATTTTTTTTCATTTTCAATTTTCTTTAAAATATCGTAAATTTTAGAAGCCTTTTCATTGGTATCGTCATAAGTAAATGTAAAAGACGGGACGCGTCTTAAATCTAATTTGGCTGCAATTTGGTGTCTTATTTCTTTAGCATTTTCTTCAAAAAAAACTTCAGCTTTATTTTTAGCATCATGAGAACCTAAAACGGAGTAAAAAACTCTGCAACTCAACAAGTCATCGCTAATTTTAACACTCATAACGGTGATAAGTCCTGAATTTAAATTACTCAAACGTCGAACTATTTCAGAAACATTCTCTAAAATAAGCTCGCCTACTCTATCTGCTCTCTTATATGGATTTGGCATTTTTTTTGACTCCTATAAAAATCTGACCTGGGTATAAAATTTTACTAATGCTACAACAGAAAACGAAGCTTATAAACCCAAAACAACAGTGCTGTATTTTGATACATCTTTATCATTGCAGATTAAAAAAGCAAGCTTAAAGCTGTTTTATCGCACCGATAGTGTCCGGGTATCACTGGATACGGAAATGCAAGAACTGACTATAAAATTATGTTTTCCAGTGGTTTTCATGCAACGTATCACTTGCAATATCTCAAGAACAACGCTGGAACAGACAGTAAACCCTCAGTGTTTGTAAATTTTTCAACTTTA
>JAITSO010000047.1 GCA_031287735.1 Elusimicrobiota bacterium
AAGCAAACGGTTTCTCTAAAAACTGGAACACATAACATAGCTGTGAAAGTTGTTGATAATGATGGGTTAGAAAATATAGAAACGGTAAAGTTAAAAATAAATGGTGTTGTGGAACAAAGTAGGTAGTTTTTTTATGGGTTTTTGTTTATTTCGATTAGCGTCGCTGGCTTTATTGATATTTGGTTAATTTTTAGGTTTTAAAACCCCCGGCCGCCGTTGGCGCCCACCCCCTTTAAGAAAGTGGGAATAACGGCAAATGCACCGACCTGAAAGGGAAAGAAAGTGGGAATTAAAGGCAACAACGTGACTGTCACAAGGGAAAGGTGGAATTTTCGGCAAACCAGCACACACCTTTTAGAAAAAGGTGAATTAAAGTCGAGATTTGTGGCTTAGCTGAACTTTTAAAAAGGGAAAGTTAAAGACGAATGTTTGCGGATCAGCCAGTCTTTAAAGAAAAGTGGAATAGCTGACTACTCTTTGTAAGTATCTCTCTCTCAAAAAGCGGGGACAGCTACTTCCTTCAAATTAGTAGTCGCAAACTGCAACCTACATAACGCAAGTAAAGATTTTTTGTAGTTAGCATTGCTGGCAAAATAAAAAATAATTTTAATACTACAATTTGGACTAAAAAAAACCTTTTTATAAATTTGATACAATCTGGGTTAAAAGCAGAAGTGACGAAAAGACAAGCTCCGGGACTAGGATTCGAACCTAGACATAGGGATCCAAAATCCCTTGTGCTGCCGTTACACAATCCCGGAAATCGTTTAAAATGTAGCAAAATCACCTGCGGAATTATACTTTTAAAGTTTTGCAGTGTCAAATGTAAAAAAGTCATGAAAACATTATGTTTAGTAAGGTAAAAAATGGATGAAAATGAAAGGCTTACAGAACAAACCCAAATAAATGAAGATGACATAATAGAAAATTCTTTAAGACCCCAAGTTTTGAGTGATTTTATCGGTCAAGACAAGTTGAAAGAAAACCTAAAAGTCTTTATTTCTGCTGCAAAGAAAAGAAGCGAGTCTTTAGATCATTGTCTTTTTTACGCTCCGCCTGGTTTAGGAAAAACTACACTCTCGCACATAATTGCAAAAGAAATGGGAGGAAGTTTGCGCATCACTTCTGGACCAGTTTTAAAAAAAGTAGGTGATCTAGCAGCAATTTTGACTAGTCTTTCAGCCGGCGATGTTTTTTTTGTAGATGAAATCCACAGAATGAACCATTTGATTGAAGAATCGCTTTACCCTGTAATGGAAGATTTTAAGCTTGATATCATCATCGGACAAGGTCCTTCTGCAAAAACCATAAAGCTGCCAGTTGCACATTTCACTTTAGTTGGAGCTACAACAAGAGCTGGAATGCTATCAAATCCTTTGCGCGACAGGTTTGGAATAATAGAGCATTTAGATTTTTATACAGACAAAGAGCTTATTCAAATTGTAAAACGTTCAGCATTAATTATGAATATCGTAATTAAAGATGAGGCAGCACAAGAAATAGCTAAACGTTCTAGGGGAACACCAAGAATTGTAAACAGACTTCTAAAAAGAGTTAGAGATTTTGCTGAAATTAACGGTGGCATAATAACATTTGAAATTGCCATCAACGCTCTTAATGCTTTAGCTGTAGATAAAGCCGGTCTTGATAAAATGGACAGATTGCTCCTTACAACAATGGTTGAAAAATTCAACGGCGGACCTGTTGGTATAGAAACGCTCGCACTTGCAATTTCTGAAGAATCCGACACAATTTCTGATATTTATGAGCCTTTTTTAATTCAACTAGGTTTTATAGTCAGAACAGCTCGTGGTAGGCTTGTAACTACTGCCGGATTTAAACATCTGGGATTAGAACCTCCAAACAACATCCGCAACGAATTGTTTTAAACTTAAGAATTCAATAATTTTTCAAACCAAAAATTGAAATAGACTTTTTTATAAGATACAATCCCAGAGCGTTTTTGTTCTTTGATTTTTCACGGGGGTGATTTGGTCTCGACGGAAACAGAATACATAATGACAGCAGGTCGGAGTTGGTCTAAGACTCCGCAAAAATAGACTAAATAATAAACAACACCAATAATGTTGCTAACGCATATGATTTAAAGACTATAAATGGGCTTACACCTATGAATGGCTTTAAGTTTATGCCAATAGCTGCCTAAGTCAGCTACGTTTTACCTTAGATATCTGCTATAGGGATAAAACGTCAAAAGCAGATTAGTTTTAAATGGCGCGTTTCGTCTGTTTGAAACGAAACTTGAACGAAACTGGTTTATAGTGCAATCCTGTTTGGAGAGAGCATTATGAACGAGAATTTTTCCAAACTAAACCTGTAGCGGTCTTATGAAAGCTTTTTCGGACGCGGGTTCAATTCCCGCCACCTCCACCTGATTATTTTTTGCTTGTTTTGTCGATTTAAGCATTAATTAAATGATTTTAAGGGTTTGACAAGCAAAAAGATTTTTTATACTATCCAACAGCGTTGTACATCAAAAAATAAGTATTTTTGGCAATTACTTGCAGTTAACTTCTTAAAAATCTTAAAAATTTTAAATTTGGAGGCTTATTATGGCAGTAAAAGTCGCAATTAATGGTTTTGGTCGTATTGGAAGGCTTGCTTTTAGACAAATGTTTGGAACAAGTGGTTATGAAGTAGTAGCAATCAACGACTTAACTGATCCTAAAATGCTTGCCCACTTACTAAAATATGATACCGCTCAAGGTCGTTATGCTTTAGTGGACAAAATTAAAGCTACTGAAAATTCTATAGTTATTGATGGAAAGGAAATTAAAATTTATGCCAAAAAAGATGCTAAAGAATTGCCTTGGAAAAGCATAGGCGTAGATGTTGTTCTTGAATGTACAGGTTTTTATACGTCAAAGGAAAAAGCAAAATCCCACATTGATGCCGGTGCAAAAAAAGTTGTAATTTCAGCACCTGCAGGTGATGATATTCCCACAATAGTATTCAATGTGAATCACAAAACACTTAAAAAAGAAGATAACATAATTTCAGCTGCATCTTGCACCACAAATTGTTTAGCTCCATTAGCAAAAACTCTCAATGATTTTGCTCCTATTCAAAGCGGAATAATGACTACAGTTCATGCATATACTGGAGATCAGATGACTCTTGACGGACCACATCCAAAAGGTGACTTAAGAAGAGCAAGAGCCGCTGCTGCAAATATCGTCCCAAATTCTACAGGAGCTGCAAAAGCCATTGGATTGGTTATTCCTGAGCTTAATAAAAAACTTATCGGTTCGGCTCAAAGAGTGCCGGTTTGCACAGGTTCAACAACAATTTTAGTTGCTGTAGTTAAAGGAAGAGACATAACAAAAGAAGCTATAAATGAAGCTATGAAAAAGTCTGCTAACGAATCTTTTGGGTACACTGAAGAGCAGTTGGTTTCTTCTGATGTTATAGGTATTGCTTTTGGTTCTTTGTTTGATGCAACTCAGACAATGGTAACAAAAGTAAATGACGATATTTATCAAGTTCAAGTAGTTTCTTGGTATGACAATGAAAACAGCTATACCAGCCAAATGGTGAGAACTATAAAATATTTCGCTGAATTAGCGTAGTTTAATAAAAAAGAGAGAATTAAATAAAAAGTATGGATGTGTGTTTACCTAGTAGGTTAAGTTAAAAAATAGAGCCGCGTCGAGCGTAATTTTACGCTTGTGCGGCTTTGTTTATATTAGAGAAAAAGGAAAACGAAAATGAAAAAAGCACTTAAAGATATTGATGTTAAAGGTAAAAAAGTTTTAGTTCGTGTTGATTATAATGTTCCGCTTGATGCAAATTGCAACATAACAAACGATAAAAGAATACTTGCCACTATTGCTACGATAGAGTATTTGTTAGAGCAAAAAGCGGCTATAATCCTTATATCTCATTTAGGAAGACCTAAAGGAAAAGTTGTTCCTGAAATGAGCTTAAAACCTGTTTCCAAAAAGCTTTCTGAATTGCTTGGAGAACCTGTTAAGTTTGTAGGTGGTGATTGCATAAATGCTGAATCTAAAAAAGCAGCACAAGGTTTGAAAAGTGGTGAAATCCTTTTGCTTGAAAATTTGAGATTCCATCCTGAAGAAGAAGGTAAAAATGCAAAAGGTGAAAAAGACAAAGATGCAATGAACGCTTTTGCAAAAGAACTTGCAGGTATGGGTGATGTTTTTGTTCAAGACGCTTTTGGGACAGTTCATAGGTCGCATGCGTCTACAGCAGGAATTGTCAATTATGTTAAAGATGCAGCAGCCGGTTTTCTTGTAGAAAAAGAATTACAATTTTTAGGCGAAGCACTCGAAAACCCAAAGAAGCCGTTTTTGGCAATTCTAGGTGGAGCTAAAGTTTCTGATAAAATAAATGTTATAGAAAATCTTTTAAATAAAGTAGATGTAATTATTATCGGCGGAGCGATGGCGTACACTTTTTTGAAATCGCAAGGCGTAAACGTGGGTATTTCTTTAGTTGAAGACGATAAACTTGATTTAGCAACTGAAATTTTAAAGAAAGCAAAAGAACGAAAAGTTGATTTTCTACTTCCTATTGACCACATAATTGCAAATAAAGTTGATTTTTCTGCAAAACAGGTTCCCACTGGTGCTGAAGTTAAAACAACAATTGATGAAGTTATTCCTGAAGGTTTTATGGGAGTAGATGCTGGACCAAAATCTATAGAAGAGTTTGCTGAAACTGTTAAATCTGCGAAAACTATAGTTTGGAATGGTCCTTTGGGAATTTTTGAAATAGATGAATTTTCAAAAGGAACTATTGAAATTGCCAAACTTGTGGCAGAAGCAACTTCTGATAAAGGAACGTTGTCGGTAGTCGGTGGTGGCGATTCGGTTTCGGCTGTAAAAAAAGCCGGAGTAGATAAAAAAATCACACACATTTCTACAGGTGGTGGTGCTTCTTTAGAATTTTTAGAGGGAAAAGAACTTCCTGGCATTGCAGCACTTCCAGATAAATTGTTGTGACGACACACTACTATACCCGTCATTAGCTCAGATTGCGTTTTGCTTTCAATGATTAGGTTTAAAAAGCAAATTCAGATTAGAATTTTGAGTTTTGTCTTTATGCAGACCACGCATTTTCTTTTTTGTGAATGATTCTTTTACTATATGCAAAGACTTTTCTTCTAATACTCTTTTCATTTCAAAGTTTGCATTTAATAATCTGCTACTTGCATAGTCTGCATAGCTGCCAGATATTTCAATCCCTAAATAATTATGTCCTAATAATTTTGCCGCTACAAGAGTAGTTCCGCTTCCAGAATATGGATCAATAACTACTCCATTTTTTACTATTCCGCATTTTTTATTATCAAGTGCTGCTAAAATACACCTTACAGGAAGTTCTATTGGAAATGGAGCAGGATGTGGATTTTTATTTTCAGGTCTGATTTTCCATACAGATGTCAGAAGTGCATCTTTAGAGTCTAATTCAGGACCAATTAAATCACCTTCAAATGAGGGTTTATAAAGCCAATAAATTCTCTCTTCAGTTTGCCAAAAACGCCATCCTCTTATATTTGCCGCAATACCTCTATCCCATTTGATATTGGCTTTCTGTTTTTTTATCACTTGCAACATCATATTTTTTAACTCCATCAATGTATCGCCTCTAATAATTTTATTAACCATTTTTGTTCTCCAAGCAATTTACCCATTCATTCTTATCAAGATATCATCTAAAGATTTTCCAGCTGGAACCATAGGGAAAACATTTTCTTCAATTTCTACCCAAGCGTCTATAACAACTGAATTTTTGCTTTCCAACATTTGTTTTAAAGCCGGAACAACTTCTTCTTTTTTGGATATTCTTATTCCTAAAGCATCATAACTTTGTGCCCATTTGACAAAATCAGGAACATACACAGGACATGTGTTTCTGTTTGGTGTATTGCACAAAGGTGGACACTCTATTCTTTTAGAAAGACAGCTTTGAGAATATCTTTTCCCGTAAAACATTTGTTGCCATTGACGGACATTTCCAAGATATTGATTGTTGATTATTATGGTTTTGATACGAATATCGTTTAAAATAGAAACTGCCATTTCCTGCATATTCATTTGAAAAGAACCATCGCCGGCGATTGAAATTACTTCTTTTTGAGGATTTGCAAATTTAGCACCTATTGCCGCTGGAAAACCAAACCCCATAGTACCAAGCCCACCAGAACTTAAAAACATACGGGAATTTTTAGGATTATAATACTGAGCTGCCCACATTTGATGTTGTCCGACTTCTGTAGTTACTATTGCCTCGCCTTTGGTAAGTTCACAAAGAGTTTCAATGATATATTGTGGATAAAGTTTGCTTCCGGTTTTTTCATACGAAAGCGGATGTTCCTCTTTCCAATCGTCAATTTGCTTCAACCAAATGTTTCTTTTTTTACTTTCTGTTAAAGGAATGAGTTCTTTTAAAACTGTTTTTGCATCTCCAACTACAGGAATTGCGGTTTCTACGACTTTAGAAATTGCTGTAGTGTCAATATCAATATGAATAATTTTTGCAAGCTTGGCAAAATCACACACTTTGCCTGTGCATCTGTCGTCAAATCTTGCGCCAACAGCAATAATAACATCTGCCGCTTGAATAGCTTTATTTGCGTAAAAAGTTCCATGCATTCCAAGCATTCCAAGACTTAAACGCTTTTCGCAGGGATAAGCACCAACAGCAAGTAGAGTGTTAGTCACCGGAATATCGCATTTTTTTGAAATTTCTAAAATTTCTGCTTCCGCATTTGATATGACAACCCCAGTGCCTATATATAAGACCGGGCTTTCGCTTTTATTGATGGCATCTGCCGCCTTTTTTATTTGTCCGGGATGACCTTCGTAATTTGGTTTATAAGAACGTATCTCAACTTTTTTAGGATAAGAAAAATCACAAACAGCACGTTGTATGTCTATAGGAACATCAATTAAAACAGGACCGGGCTTT
>JAITSO010000057.1 GCA_031287735.1 Elusimicrobiota bacterium
GACAATGTGACAATGGAAATAGAATTGATAATGCCGGTAGCGATGGAAACACAGTTGAGATTTGCAATAAGAGAAGGTGGCAGAACAGTAGGCTCCGGAGTTGTTACAGAAATCGTAGAATAAGTCGCATCTATTAAACCATTAGCAACAAAATAAATTGGAGAACAGTATGTCTGAAAGAGTTATTATAACCATGGCGTGCAGCATTTGCAAAAACAGAAATTACTATTTTGACAGAGGAAAAAAACAAGAAGGGAAGCTTGCTCTTAAAAAATTTTGCAAAAATTGCGGGAAACGCACAGACCACAAAGAAACGAAGTAACTGTGCAAAATTTTGGGGGCATAGGCTTAATGGTAAACTCCCGGTCTCCAAAACCGGTTTTGGAGGTTCAAATCCTTCTGCCCCCGTTTTCAGGAGAATAAGGAGCAGTTAGCATAAAATTGGTTTTTGGACGGTGCAAGTTTAAAAATTATAAGTTGGAGAAGGTATAAAATGAATTTTTTTAGCAGTTTGGTTGTTTTTTTAAAAGGTTCCTACTATGAACTCACTAAAGTCACTTGGATAAGCAGGAAAGAAGTTGTTGGCACCACAGTTGTAGTCGCTATTTTCGTAATAATTATGTCTATTTTTGTAGGTCTTGTGGATATGTTTTTAGGTACTACAGTAGGAATTATATTATAAGTTGGAGTAAAAAAATGGCTAATCAGTGGTATGTTGTTCATACTTATAGTGGGTACGAAGATAGAGTAAAAAATAGCTTGGAACAAACTCTAAGCAATCTAGACAATAAAGATAGTGTAAAGATTTACAGAATTCTTGTTCCAACAGAAGATGTCGTTGATGTTCGTGGAAATAAAAAAACGATAAAAAAGAAAAAATTTTTTCCGGGATATGTTTTCATTGAAATGACACTAAATAACGATGTGTATTGGATTATCAGGAATACAGCAGGTGTTACAGGATTCCTCGGCGGCGTAAAACCTGTTCCAATAGCTCAAGAAGAAGTGAAAAATCTCCTAAATATTGTCAACAGAACCAATTCGGACGCAAAACCGAGACTTGCAATTTCGTTTGAAAAAAACGAACAGGTACGAATTAATGAAGGACCATTTAAACATTTTGTGGGCGAAATAGCGGAAATAAACGCAAATAAAGCAAAACTTAGGGTTATGGTAAATATTTTCGGCAGAGCTGTTCCTGTAGAGTTGAATTTTTTACAAGTAGAAAAGGTGTAGATATATATATCATTTCGAAAAATCACAGCAACAAGTTATGAATACGAATTGTCAATAAATTGATTTTTTTGAAAATGCCTTAAAAATTAAAATAGGAGTTTAAAAATGGCGCCAAAAAAGATAAAAGCTTATGTTAAACTGCAAATTCCGGCAGGTAGTGCAAACCCTGCACCGCCAGTGGGTCCCGCACTTGGACAGCAGGGTGTAAACATTATGGATTTCTGTAAACAGTTCAATGACAAAACAAAAACTACCGAAAAAGGAATGCTCATTCCTGTTGTAATTACAGTATACGAAGACAGATCTTTTGCTTTTATAACAAAGATGCCTCCAGTATCTTCCTTGATTAAAAAAGCTGCCGGGGTAGCTAAAGCTTCTGCTATTCCTAATAGAACAAAAGTTGGAAGAATTACTAAGATTCAGGTTGAAGAAATAGCAAAACAAAAAATGCCAGATTTAAACACTAATGGAAACTTAGAAGCTGCAAAATTTATGGTGGAAGGAACAGCAAAAAGTATGGGAATAGACATCATAAGATAGGAGGTTTAAAGGTTATGCCGCACATTTCATTGAAAATGCTTAATGGAAGAACTGAAGAGCAAAAAAAGAAGCTTTCAGAAGCTTTGTCGCAAGCAGTTCAAAATGTTCTAAATATAGTCGATATGCATGTTTCTGTGACTATTGAAGATTATTCTGCAAAAGAATGGCAAGAAGTGTTTAAAGAAGAAATTACGAATAAAGAAAAGTTTTTATATAAGAAACCGGAATACGATCCAAAAAGTTTGATGTAGATTTTTAGTGGGAGCTTGCTAAATATGCACTAAAGCGCTAAACCACAAGGAGATAAAATGACAAAAAAATCAAAGAAAGCAACAAAAACAATTGACAAAAGCAAAATTTACGCTATTGTCGACGCGGTACCATTGGTAAAGGAAAACGCTAAAGCCAAATTTGATGAAACAGTTGAAACGCACATAAGGTTGGGAATTGATCCAAAGCAAAGCGATCAAATAGTAAGAGGTACCATTTCTCTTCCCCATGGAATTGGAAAAATCAGAAAAGTCGCTGTGCTAGCAAAAGGTGAAAAGCAAAAAGAAGCTGAAAAATCTGGAGCAGACAAAATTGGAGCCGAAGATTTAATTGAAGATATCTCAAAAGGTTTTTTAGATTTTGATGTTTTAGTTGCTACTCCGGACATCATGAAGGACCTGAGTAAAGTTGCAAAAATATTGGGGCCTAAAGGTCTTATGCCTAATCCTAAATCCGGTACAGTTACTTTTGATATTGCCACTACAGTTAAGGAGTTAAAAAAAGGAAGAATAGAGTACAAAAATGATTCGTTTGGAATTGTTCATGTTCCAGTTGGAAAGGTTTCTTTTGAGAATGAAAAACTTATAGATAATATAAAAATTTTAATCGAAGCTGTTATAAAGTCTAAACCTACTTCATCAAAAGGTCAATATATAAAATCTATTTCCATTGCATCAACTATGGGACCGGGATTATTTGTAGATCACAAAATCTAAACATAATATAAATAACTTATCGCAGAAATTTTACTTTACAGAACGACTTGCGTTGAGCCGTCTCTTGTTTTTGGGAGAAGCAACATGTTCAAAGTACGAGAAATTGAAAATTTATTTTCGCCTTTTGCTGAAAAAGAAAAAGTTGAGGTGGTCGATGTTTGCTATACTAAAGAAAATGGTGATTGGATATTGAAAATTTTTATAGATAAAGAAAATGGTGTTAATATGGATGATTGCGAAAGACTCAGTAAAATTTTTAGCAAAATATTGGACGAAAATGACATTTTAGACAATTCGTATATTTTAGAGGTTTCTTCTCCGGGACTTAATAGAATCTTGAAAAAAGAAAGCCATTTTAAAAAATTTGTTAGAAGTAACGCAAGAATCCAAACCTTTAACCCAATAAACAACCAAAAAAACTTTTTAGGCGAAATCCTTGAGGTTTTAAACGGTAGCATCAAATTAAATGATGTAACGAATGGACAGGTGGAAATTCGTATCAACAACATAAAAAAAGCAAATGTAGAAGAATTGTTGTAAAAATATTTTTTGATTTAACGGAAAAGTTTTTGTTCTAATAAATAGTTTTGCACTCTATAATTTACAAAAACTAACTAGGAGGATAGCGATGACAGATAAGAACAAACTCTTTTCGGTTCTTGAACAGATAGAACGCGATAGAAATATAAAGAAAGAAGATATCTTTGCAGTTGTAGAAAACGCTCTTGTTGCAGCCTACAAGAAGCAGGTAGGAAAAAATTCAAATGTTATTGCTAAAATAAATGCTGAAACAGGAGAAATGCAAACTATCGTCACAAAAACCATTGTGCAAAATGTAAAAAATCCAGTTTTAGAAATCTCTCTTTCTGAAGCAAAAAAAATCAATGCAAAATCTGAGATAGGAGCTGACATAAAAATCACTGTTGATGCACAAGAATTTTCACGTATAGCTGCACAAACAGCAAAACAAGTTATAGTTCAAAAAGTTAGAGAATCTGAAAGAGATTTTTTATTTGCCGAAATGAGGGAAAAAATCGGGCAGCTTGTTAATGGAATAATATATCGCATAAGCAATAGGACAATAATAGTAGATTTAGGAACCACTGAAGCTATACTTCCAGCAAGCGAGCAGATACCCAAAGAAGAATTTAAAATAGGTCAAAACATAAGAGCTGTGATAACAAAAGTTGATAAAACTCAAAAAGGAATAAGTGTAGTTCTTTCCAGAGCTACAACGAGTATCGTGAAAAAGCTTTTTGAAATAGAAGTTCCGGAAATTTACGATAAAGTAGTAACAATTCTAAACGTGGTCAGAGATCCAGGTGTTAGGACAAAATTGTCGGTCACTTCTTCAAACCCAAAAGTTGATCCGGTAGGTGCTTGTGTTGGTATAAAAGGAACGAGGGTGAAACCAATTATTGACGAATTAAGAGGCGAAAGAGTAGACCTAATACCTTATAGTTTAGATCCTTTGAAATTTATTGCAAGTGCTCTTTCTCCAGCAAAATCAGTTGTTGTTAATATCGTTTCCAAAGATAGCAAAAAATCTGAAGCCATTGTTCCAGACAATATTCTGTCACTTGCTATCGGTCAAGGCGGGCACAATGTACGGCTTGCCGCAAAACTTACAGGTTGGAATATAGACGTGAAATCTCTATCACAAAAAAATGCTGAAGCAAAATCCAAAAGTGTGAATGCTGGCAAAGAGACCATGCAAAAAAACGACAGCAAAAACAACATTGAAAATCAAAGTCAACCGCTTGCCATTAAAGGTATAGGACCAAAAACACTTGAAATATTGAAAACATCTGGTTATGACAGCGTAGAAAAACTTGCAAGAGCAACTTCTGAAGAATTGTCAGCTCTATCTGGAATAGGCACTAAAAGTGCAGATAAAGTAATGCTTTGCGTAAAAAAAATTCTAAACACTTAGTTAAATTATTCGCTATACAAGTGGAAAATATAATGGCGTAGACAGAGTTTTTAAGTGGAGGATTCAATGTTATGAATAAAACAAAAAAATCTCAGTCAAAAGATAGCAAAAAAACATCAAGTCCGAAGGTCTCAAAGGTGCTTTTAAAAAAACCTAAAACTACAAAAAACGTTGGTTCGCCCACGAAACCTGCGAGAGCAACTGCAGTTCCTCAAGAAAAACAAAGCGATTTACCAGTAACCAAAACCAAAACGAAGATTCCAAAGGATTTAAAGCAAAAAAAAGAAAGCAAGCACGATAGCAAAAAAAAAACAAAAGGAACTGAAGTAAATAGCACAATAAAAAGCAATACCAAAAGCACCAATAAAAAAAGTGTCAACAGTGCAGAAGCTGCAAAGAAACCTTATAAAGGAACTAGAAAATTGCAGCAAGAAAAAGAATTGCTAGCAGAAAAAATTTTGAAACAGAATGAAGCAAAAAAAAATAGCCGAAGAGAATGCACGTAAAGAGCAAGAAGAGGAAAATATAATATCACAACTTGCAGAAAAAGCTATAGGTCTTGGCATAAAACCCGAAGATATCAAAAACCTTTCGAGTAAAGATTTGCAGGATTTAATTAAAGAGTTAATTGACGAAAAAACAAAAGAACAAGAAAAGCAATTTAAAGGCATCATCATAATAAACGAGCTTTCTACCGCAAAAGAAATTTCGGTACAAATGACAAAAGTCACTCCCGGCGAAATATTGAAAAAGCTTTTGCAAATGGGTGTTCTGGTTACTATTAACACAAAACTTGATAAAGACACTGCCACCATAATTGCAAATGAATTTCAATATGACGTTAAATTTGTTTCTATATCGGAACCAAAAGATAGTCCTTATGAAAAACATTCGGAAGACAGTGCCGATAAACTAAAACCGCGACCGCCTGTAGTTACTATAATGGGACATGTTGATCATGGAAAAACATCACTACTTGACGCTATCAGAAGCAGTGATGTTGCCGGTGGCGAACATGGAGGTATTACTCAACATATTGGTGCTTACAGCGTTAAAACAAAAGATGGTAGACACATAACTTTTTTGGATACACCAGGTCATGAGGTTTTTACTGCCATGCGCTCACGTGGAGCTAAAGCCACTGACATAGTCATTTTAGTGGTTTCAGCCGTTGATGGAATTATGCCTCAAACTATTGAAGCTATAAACCACGCTAAGGCCGCAAATGTTCCCGTAATAGTTGCAGTAAACAAAATAGATCTGCCAGCTTCAGATTCGCAAAAAATAAGACAGGAATTAAGCGGACAAGGTCTTAATCCGGAAGAGTGGGGTGGCGATACCATAATGGTTGATATTTCTGCAAAGCAGAAATTAAATATAGACAATCTGCTAGAAATGGTTTTATTGAAATCCGAAATGATGGAATTAAAATCAAACCCGGACAGAAAGGCGCAGGGTATCATTGTGGAGTCGAGACTTGATTCTAAGAAAGGACCTATTGCAACTCTTCTAGTTCAAAAAGGAACTTTAAAGTCTGGCGATGTTTTGGTAGCTGGCACAACTTACGGCAAAGTACGAGCTATGACAAACGATACCGGCAAAAAGATTGAGGTAGCACTACCAAGTTTTTCAGCTGAAATTTTAGGGATGAATGAACCACCGGAAGTTGGCGATAAATTTGTGGTTGTAGATAAAGAAACTTACGCAAAAGAAATTTCTGATTCAAGAAAAGAAAGAGTTAAAGCCGCTTCTTTGAAACCAAAACGTCACCATCTATCTCTTATAGATGTAAGTTTAGGAAAAGTTAAAGAACTAAAAATTATATTAAAAGCTGATGTACAAGGTTCTTTAGGTGCCTTAAAAGATTCGCTCGAAAGACTTTCAACAAATGAAATAGCGTTGAAAATTATTCACGGCGGGGCAGGCGCCATTACTGAATCGGATGTTGCTCTAGCCACGGCTTCAAATGCTTTAATAGTTGGGTTTAACTTGCGACCGGATTCTATTGTAGAAAAAATTGCTGAAAATAAAGGCGTAAGTATCAACGTTTACCGCATAATTTATGATCTAATTGCAGACGTTAAAGCTGCAATGGAAGGATTACTTGATCCAAGCTTGAAAGAAAAAATTCTTGGAAAAGCATCCGTTAAACAAGTTTTTAAACTTTCAAATTCAGGAACTATTTCGGGATGTTCCGTTTTGGAGGGTAAAATTCAAAGAGGAGCAAAGATTAGGCTTTTGAGAGACAATGTCATAGTTTTTGAGGGAAACATAATCTCGTTAAAAAGATTTAAAGATGACGTAAAAGAAGTTGAAAAAGGCTACGAATGCGGAATTGGTCTTGAAAATTTTTTAGATATCAAAGTCGGAGATGTAATTGAGAACTTTATGCTGGAAAAAATCTCACGCAAATTAGAAAATTAATGAGTATGAGAGACTTTTGCAGAAGCAGCATTTTGGGGAAACTAAAGAGATGTTTTACCATATTTTTTATGCTTTGCATGATATTTGGACACCATTTAACGTATTTCAATATATAACATTCAGAGCTGGCGGTGCGATTTTAACAAGCCTCATAATTTGTTTTATTTTGGGACCATTCACCATACGAAAACTTGCCAATCTCAAAATAAATCAAGTAGTTAGATCTGATGGATTGCAAACACATATTCGCAAATCAAGCACACCTACGATGGGTGGAGTTTTGCTACTTTTCTCTGTAGTGGTTTCAGCACTTATGTGGACACGGCTAAACAACAGATTTGTCATTTTACTCTTGTTGGGTAGTTTATGGCTTGGTATTCTAGGATTTTTAGATGATTACTTAAAGTTTAAATATCAAAATTCAAAGGGTCTTTCTCCGAAATTAAAATTATTCTGGCAAGCGTTGTTTTCTGTTATCATAGCCGTATATTTGTATCTGTTTCCTCAAAACCTAAATTTTTCTGTCTCTGCCAGCATACCTTTTTTTAAAGGTGTGTTCGTAAACTTTTCGTATCTGTACATGCTTTTTGTAATTTTGATAATTGTCGGTAGCTCTAACTCTGTAAATTTAACCGATGGACTTGATGGTCTTGCTTCAGGTAACATATTAATTGCAGCTTTAACTTTTGCTGTGTTTGCATACCTTGCCGGGCATTACCAAATAGCAAATTATTTAAAAATAATTCACGTCGCAGGAGCCGGAGAAGTTACTGTTTTTTTATTTGGAATTATAGGAGCAATGCTAGGATTCTTATGGTATAATGCTCATCCTGCACAAATTTTTATGGGGGATACCGGCAGTTTATTTTTAGGCGGAATTTTGGGAATGTCAGCAATTTTTATAAAGCAGGAGTTGGTTTTACCGATAGCTGGTGGGGTTTTTTTAGTTGAAGCTTTGTCTGTTTTGGTGCAAGTTTATTGTTATAAAAAAACTGGAAAACGTATATTTAAAATGGCACCTTTACACCATCATTTTGAGCTGAATGGCTTGTCGGAGCCAAAAGTCACAATAAGGTTTTGGATTATCGGAATAATTCTTGCAATAATTTCTCTTGCCACGCTAAAATTAAGATAAAAAATAGCTAATTGTAGACATTCATGTGAAACCACCAAAGTTAAACAAATGAAAAAAATAGCAATTTTAGGACTTGGAAAAAGCGGAATTGCTGCTGCAAATCTTGCTGTTAAATTAAACCATAAAGTTTTTGCAAGCGACAACTCGCCATTTAGAATAATAAAAAATTTAAATAAAAAAGTGGGGACAGAATTCGGTGTCCATTCAGATAAAATTTTGGACTGTGATGTTATAATTAAAAGTCCGGGAATTAACCCCAATGTTTCTATTTTAAAAAAAGCTCTTAAAAAAAATATTAAAGTAGTGAGCGAATTAAAATTCGCTCTACAATTTTCAAAATATAAAAAGTTAATTTCAATAACAGGAACAAACGGAAAAACTACAGTAGTAGATTTGATATCAAAAATTATTAAAGGTCATTATAAAGACTCAATAACAGCTGGAAACATCGGCTTTCCTCTATCAGCTAAATCACTAAAAACTTCAAAAAACACAATAATTGTAATGGAACTTTCAAGCTATCAGCTTGAAGATACCCCTGACCTACAGTCTGACGTTTCTGTCCTTTTAAACATTACCCCAGACCATCTTGAACATCACAAAACAATGGCAAGCTACATAAAAGCAAAAGGTAATATTTTTAAAAACCAAACTGGCAGCAACTTTGCAATTATCAATTACGACGACCAACTTTGCCGTAAAATTTCTTCGAAAATAAAGCCTAAAAAAATCTACTTCTCTAAAAAATTTTTAAAAGAAGGCGTTTTTTGGGACGATGGAAAAATTATTATAAAAATATTAGGAAAAAAAGTTGCAATTAAACCAAAGATAAATATGATCGGATTTCATAACATAGAAAACATATTAGCAGCATCCGCAGTGGCTTTCTGTGCAGGTATTCCGCCTAAAAAAATAGAAAAGACAATTTCACATTATAAAGGAATTCCTCACAGAATAGAGTATGTCGCTGAGGTAAACGGAATAAAAATTTACAATGATTCTAAATCCACAAACATTGATTCTACAAGGGTCGCACTGTCTTCTTTTGATAAAAATATACTTTTAATTATGGGCGGTCTCGGCAAAGGTATTCCTTACACTCCCTTAAAAAAACTTATAGAAGAACGAGTAAAAACAATTTTTCTTATAGGTAAAGATGCACGAAAAATACGAAAAGATCTTAAAAACTGCACACGTTTTATTTTGAGCAAAAATATAGAAAATACCGTTAAAGACATTTTTAAAGAAGCGTCGTCAGGAGATGTTGTTTTGTTTTCACCAGCATGCGCTTCTTTTGATCAATTTAAAAATTTTGAAGAAAGAGGCAATTATTTCAAAAAAATCTTTTTAGCACACATTAAAAAAAACAAAAGCTAATTCATGTTATTGTGTCATTGCTCTGCTTGTTTGTAATTTTATTTGCATCGCTTTTTATGCATTTGATGCATGTATTTCTTGTGGAGTTTACAGCTTGTTCTGCTTTTTTAATTACCAATAGAACAGACATTTTCCCACACAAAAAGCAATAGTGTTGCTTTTTTGTTGTTGGTTTGCAGAGCAAATGATACAGCAATATGTTGCACGACAACATCACCTTAAAAGCTACTGCTACGATGGGAAAACACAATTTTCTTATTCTATTAGAGTAAGCTAATTTTTTTAAACAACCAACAAACCATTGCTTTTTGGATAGCAACTTTCTACCGTTAGTGCTACTCATGCAAGGTGTATCCACGCCATATTTTTGCACAAATATTAAACACAAAACAGTACGAACAAGATAATCGTTCCCATGCTGTGATTATTGAGCAGCCGACCGTACCACAGAACAAAACCTAATCAGTAAGCAGTATGGTTTAGCAGCAAACTCTACTTACAATCAATTGGTTTTTCCATTGAAATCAGCTCATATAAATATAATTGACAGTAGACGATAAAATAGATAGCATCCCGTCACTATAGTGTGTTTGGTAAGCTGCTCTTATAAGCTATGCTGAACTATCTAACATTTTAAATTAAAACGAAGTAAAAACTATGGAGGTTTGAAATGGCTGAAAAAGTTCAAAAAGCAGGTGTGAAGAAAGAAAAAGGATATTTGTATTTTGTTGACGGGGACGGCGATATTTCAAGATGTCCTATGGCAAGAGGCAGAGCAACAAAAGGTGAGGAAGGCAGTAAAAAAGTTGCGAAAGTAGGTGTAGAAAAAGAAATCGGATATTTGTATTTTGTTGATAAGAATGGTGATATTGCAAGATCTAAAATGAGCAGAGGCGGGACAAAGAAAAAGAAAACAAAAAAACTTCTGAATAAGGAAGTTGTAAAAAAAGTTGCGAAGAAAAGCGTGGCTAAAGTAGCTAAAAAAGTTGTAAAAAAGAAAAAGAAATGAATAAATAATTGATTTAAAAAAAGTCCTCCCTTAAAAACGGAGGACTTTTTTGTAATTTCAAACAAAAAAGTAATTAAATTTCTCCAATAAATTCAACATAATTAAAATACCTATCAAAATAAGAAATAACCCTGTAATGATTTCTATTGCTCTAAAATATTTTTTTATAACACTAAAAAAAGCCAAAAATTTATTTATAAAAAGCGACGTAAGAATAAACGGTATTGCAAGTCCTAATGAATAAAAAATAAGAAGATACAGACCATTCGAGGAATTTTCCTGGTTTGCGGCAAGTATTAAAATAGATGCTAAAATTGGTCCAATACATGGCGTCCACCCTGCCGCAAAAGCTGCACCTGTAATAAAGAGACCAAAAACTGTTAAGACGGATAGACTTTTTCTTGAATAAGAAAGTTGTTTGTTTAGAAAATCAAATTTTATGACAGAGAGCGTGTGAAAACCCAATAAAATAATTACTGTTCCTCCGATGTATCTTAAAAGTGATTTGTGCGATATAAGTAGATACCCTATTTTGCTTGAGGCAAGTCCTAATGATATGAAAACAAGCGAAAAACCCAAAACAAAAACCAAAGTTTTTAAAAAAACTATTTTTCCGTGAGTGTCTGTTTGCTTTAAATCATCTAATGATTGAGAAGCAATTAAAGAAATGAAAGACGGCAAAAGAGGCAGAACGCAAGGACTTATAAAACTAAAAATACCTGCTGCAAAAGCAATCCACAAAGACAATTGTGCAATTTCCATAAAAAAGACCTCTACAACTTATTTACTTCTATATTTAGCGGCACTTTTTGCAAGCTGGTCAGCTCTATTATTTTTTATATTACCGGTATGGCTGTCAATATTTCGCCACTCTATGGCTATTTTCGAAGTTGAAACAAGAATGGCATATTTCTGTCTAAACTGTGTTGAAGGTTTCCAATCTCCTTTGGCAAAATGCTCTATACCTATATAGTCGTAATTGATTCTAACTTTATCAACGTTATTGTTTTCGCACCACTTTATAGCTTCAATCACAGCTTGCAATTCTCCATCAAGTTGGTGAGACTTTGTGTTGCGTACTATTCCTGAAATTTCAGCTTTTAAATCTTGTTCAAGATAAATTGCCACCCCATAAGAAGTCACACCATTGATATAACTTCCGTCAACGAATACCTCGTAAATCCCACTTTCTTTTGGGTAAATTGAAAATGAATTTGATTTTTCCCAAACGCGTTCAAAAACCGCAAGCATACCTTTTTCGCAAAAGCTAACCTTAAAAGAAAAGCTTTTTTTTGTAGGTTTATAATACAACGAAAAAACCCCCGCTTTCTCATAATTTTTAAAAACTTGCATAATCAACAGATAATCCCTAAAAGAAGTATTGTCAAAGGAAAGTCTAATGTTTTCTTCCTCAAAAAGTTTCGTTAATTCTAAAGCTCTTGTATAAAGTTCATCTCTATATAGAGTCATTGTCCCTCCTTTTATTTAATGCCGTTACACTATGGCAAAAGCCGTTACGCTATGGCAAAAACTTGCAAAATACCAAAAACTATAAACAAAAATGCCGCACTGTATTTAATGGTTTTTTCAGGCAAAGATTTTCCTAAAATAATCCCTACCGCAATCCCTAAAGCATCAGCAATAATCATTCCAAAAGAGCTGCCGGCTAACACTGAAATGAAAGATGGATGTTTTATAGAAAGCGTAAGCGTTGCAAGTTGAGTTTTATCTCCCATTTCCGCAATGAAAAATGCAATTGCTACTGTAAAAAAAGGATTTAAAATAATTTCATTTTTTCCATCTTTTTCATCAAGAGAATCGCCTTTTAAAGTCCATAATCCAAAAAATATAAACAAAATTCCAGATATAAAACTGATTAACTTAACAGGCAAAAACCCAGAAGTCCAATGCCCTAAAAGAACTGCCGCAAAATGATTTAACAAAGTCGCTGCCATTATAGCTAAGATAACTGTAATGGTTTTAAATCTCAAAGCAAAAGACAAAGCCAAAAGCTGTGTTTTATCGCCCATCTCTGCAATAAATATAATAAAAAAAGATGACAGAAAAATTTCCATAAAACAATTTAACCTAAAATTGAAAGTTTAAAATTTTTTAATACTAAAGTGCAAAAGCATACTAACTTTAAGCTGGAAAATATGAACTGCGCACATATCTGCCGGCAACTACATCCTTAATACCTAATGTTTTTGCAAAATCAGCTAATTCCTCAAACTCGCTGTCAGAATATTCTTTAATAACAGGATAATGTTTCTTAGACGGAGAAAGGTATTGTCCTATTGTAAGAACATCTGTTTTTAAATTTTTTATATCGTTAACGGTTTCAAAAATCTCTTTCTTGCTTTCTCCAAGACCAACCATTATACCCGTTTTAATTTTAAAATTAAAAGATTTTGCATATTGTAAAACAGAAAGAGAACGATTATAATCTGAATACGTTCTTAATTTAGAATAAAAATTTTTAGGCATTTCTAAATTATGAGAAAACACATCAGGCTTCGCCTTTAAAACGATATCTATGTTTTTCACATCGCCTAAAAAATCCGGAACTAAAACTTCAATTTTGCAGTACGGACAAATTTTTCTAACAGCCGAAATTGTTTTTGCAAAATGGTATGCGCCTCCATCTTGCAAATCATCTCTTGTCACAGACGTTATGACAGCATAAGAGAGGTTCAGAGCTTTAATTGCTTGTGCTGTTTTTAAAGGTTCTACTGGATCTAGTGATTGGGGTTTCTGTTTTTCCACGGCGCAAAATTGGCAATTTCTCGTGCAGTTTTTCCCTAAAATTAAAAATGTCGCTCTCTTATTCTTAAAACATTCTCCAATATTTGGGCATTTGGCGCTTTGGCAAACTGTATTTAACCCTTTAAGAGCAAATTCTTTTTTTAAAGTAGCAATGTCTGATATTGAAATTCTTTTCTTTTTAATTAGCATAGTTTTTATTTATTTTTATCACGGTATATTTGGGATTTGGCAAAATGAAAGGATAATCTGTATTAAAATGAGCGCCTCTGCTTTCTTTTCTTTGCGTAGCCGAAAAAGCTATCATTTCAGAGACAAAAATTATGTTTCTAAGTTCAATTCTTTCTGTAGTTAAAGGTTCTTCTAAAAAAGATTTTTCTATTTCATTTTTTAAAAGTTCTATTCTTTTTTGAGCTTTTAGCAGTCTTTCATTTGAACGAAAAATCCCCAAATAATTCCATGAAAGCCTTCTAATTTCTTCCCATTCTTGAATAAAAACTTTAGAACTGCTAGGAGATTCTACTTTATTATTTAAAGGTTTAATCTCAACATTTTCAAAACAATCTTTTAAAAATTTCAAAGAATCTTTATAAACTCTATCCGCATAAACCAATCCTTCCAATAAAGAATTGGACGCTAATCTGTTAGCTCCGTGAACTCCTGAACATGCAGCCTCCCCAGCACAATAAAGTTTTTTTATCGAAGTGCTTCCATTTGCGTCAGTTTTTACTCCTCCGCAAAAAAAGTGTGCAGCGGGAACTACAGGTATCATATTTTTAGAAATATCCATTCCAAATTCAAGACATTTTGCATAAATATTTGGAAATCTTTTTACGAGAAAATCTCTATCTTTTGAAGTAATATCTAAGTAAACAAAATTTTCTCCGTTGGATTTAAGCTCATTGTCTATCGCTCTTGCTACAATATCACGAGGTGCAAGCTCTTTTTGCGAGCTATATTTTTCCATAAAAGTATTGCCGTTTTTTAGTCTTAGTATTGCACCTTCACCCCTAACAGCTTCTGATATTAAAAAAGATTTTGCTATAGGATTATAAAGACAAGTTGGGTGGAATTGAACAAATTCCATGTTAGCGATTTCAGCACCTGCTCTGTAAGCCATAGACATTCCGTCGCCCGTAGCAATATCTGGATTTGAAGTGTAGAGATAAGTTTTACCGGCACCGCCTGTTGCAATTGTCGTAATTTTTGAAATAAAAATTTCAACACGTCCGCTTTGCGAATTTAAAACATATGCTCCGCAGCAAATATTTTTATCATTTAAAATTAAGTCTATCGCTGTGCGGTTTTCAAAAACACATATGTTTTTATTTTTGCATATATTTTTTACTAAAACATTTTCTATTTCTTTGCCCGTAATGTCACCGCAATGTAGAATTCTCCTTTTGCTGTGCCCGCCCTCAAGACCCAATTCAAATTCCGACGAAGAATAATCTTTTTTTGCAAATTTTAAACCTAATGAAATAAGTTCTTTTATTCTGCTCGGTGCTTCTTTTACTAAATTTTCAACAGCGTTTTCATCGCAAAGACCAGCACCTGCAACTATAGTATCTTTTATATGCTCATCGAAAGAATCAGATTTATCTGTCACGCAAGCCACTCCACCTTGTGCTTTTTCAGTAGAAGAATCAGAAAGTCCTCTTTTAGTAATTAAAGAGACAGAACCGTTTTTTGCTGCCTTCAATGCTAGACTCAATCCACTAATCCCGCTTCCTATAATTAAATAATCCGACTTAAACATTATTTCCTCATTAAAACATTATCTATAAGTCTTGTTTTCCCAAGACGAACGGCAAGCACAAGACAACAAAATTCTGAATTTTTATTTATTGAGGATAAGTCTTTCGAATTGACAGCCTGAATGTATTCTATTTTTAAGTTGGGAATTTTTTGCAATTTAACTTCGGCTGCTTTTAAAATAGAATTTAAATCTTTATTTTTAAATTCTGATGCCGCTTGTTTTAAAATTTTATTGATGCAAGCACTCAAATCTCTTTCTTCAAAAGAAAGATAAGCATTTCTGCTAGAAAGAGCAAGTCCGTCTTTTTCTCTGACTGTTGGGCAAGCTATGATTTTTGTTCTGAAATTCAAATCTTTTGCCATTTTTTCTAATATTTTTAGTTGTTGAAAATCTTTCATTCCAAAATAAGCTTTGTCTGCAAAAGAAATATTAAATAGCTTTGCAACCATCGTAGCCACTCCTCTAAAATGTCCTGTACGAAATTTGCCGCAAAGAATATCTTGCAATTCTTTTACTTCCACAAAAGTTTTATGGTTTGCACTAAACATTTCATTAACGTTTGGAACAAAAACATAATCAACATGAGATTTTTTGCAAACAAACAAATCTTTTTCAAGTGAACGTGGATATTGCAAAAAATCTTCGCCGGGAGAAAATTGAGTAGGATTTACAAAAATAGAAACTATCGTCACATCATTATTTTTTACAGATTTATCAATCAACGAAACATGTCCTCTGTGTAAAGCACCCATTGTTGGCACAAGACCAATTTCGTCTCCATTTTTTAAATGCTTTAAAGCTATTTTTTGGAGCAGCAAAGATTTCGCCAATACTTTCATTTTACAACCCTTTTGCCTTATAAATTTGATATTTCTACTCTAATCATAAATGGGCAAACTCATTCTATTAACACTGCAAAGCTTTACGGATACATACCACAAATCGACATCAAAATTACAAAATTTTCAGCAACAATAACCCAAACATTTGTTTAAAATTTATTATTACGGAATCTAGTCAATCCATACAGAAATGGCGTGGTTGGGTGGCGACATATCCGTTAAATGCTGCTCACAACAGAAAGTCCGCATACACAAAGCGAACGTTTTAGCGTATGGATTCAATAGCTGCAGAAACATATGCTCGCTAATTGCCACTTTTTTTGTTTTGTTGAAAGTCTTTGAAAAGTTCGGCTATTGAGCCAATAGATGCTGTGACAGCAGAGGTCTCAAGCGGTAAAAAAACTTTTGTAGCTCTTCCGTCAGCAATTTTTTCAAGAGCTTCAAGATACTTTATCGCTATAAGATCACTTGTTGGATTTCCACTATGTATCGCATTATAAACAACTTCCACTTTATATTTCTCGGCTTCAGCTACTTTCATTATAGCTTCAGCTTGTCCTGTTGCTTCTAAAACCTGTTTTTCTTTTGTCGCTTGTGCTTCGAGAATCACAGCTTGCTTGGCGCCTTCAGCTTTTAAAATAGCAGATTGCCTTAAGCCCTCGGCTTCTAAAATATTAGCTCTTTTTTCCCTTTCAGCTTTCATTTGCTTTGACATTGCATCTGTAATATCCTTCGGTGGATCTATTTTTTGTATTTCAACTCTAGTTACCTTCACTCCCCATTTGTCTGTCGCTTCGTCCATAACATTCCTTAATTGAGTATTTATTTTCTCCCTTGAAGTAAGAGTACTGTCAAGTTCCATGTCTCCAATAACATTCCTTAAATTAGTTTGAGCAAGTTTTAAAGCAGCAAGTGCAAAATTTTCTATGTTGTAAATCACCCTTACTGGATCTGTCACTTGAAAGTAAATTATGGCATCTACAACAACCGAAACATTATCTTTTGTGATAACACTTTGTGGCGGTACATCTATCACACGTTCTCTCATATCAACCCTAATCATCCTTTGAAAAACAGGTATTATGATATTTGGACCTGAGTTTCTAGTGCTTGTATATTTGCCCAAGGTTTCGACAACTCCTTTCTCGTATTGTCGGATAATTTTTACAGCACTAGCAACAAAATAAACCGTAAAAATTACAACAAAAACCATAAAAATTATCATCACACCTCCATTTTTATTCCAAATGTTTTACTACTACTGCTACATTTCCATTTGTAATCTCTATTTTAACTTTTTCACCAACTTCAAAACCAAAAGTATTGGAAGTTGCAAGCCATATTTCTCCATCAATTTTAATAAAGCCGCTTTTTGAAACTGCAATTTTTTCCGTCACAACTGCTATTTTGCCAACAAGAGAATCTACGTTGGATGCAAATACTGATCTTTTTGATGTTACATTTTTGAACAAAGGTTTTATCACAAAAACTGAAAGTAAAGAAAATATCGCAAAAATAGAAAAATCAAGCCAAATGGATATTCTAAAAGCAGATGTCATTGACGACAAAACTGCTCCAATTGCGAGACAAAAAAAGAAAAACGTAGACGGTATCGCAATTTCTAAAACCACAAACACAAAAGCACAGACAAGCCACAACCACCAAAACATAGATACCCCCGTCTGATTGCGATGCTACAAAGTTTCACTTACAACCGTCAAATCATAGAAACAATTTTTTACTTAGTTTGCACATGCAATATTTTCACACTGAAAAGAAATGATTTCTATTAAATTTTGGCAAAAAACAAATAATATGATACGTGACAACAGCAGTTTAGTACAGTCAATTCTGCACTGGCAATAGTGATAATTAACTGCAATACGCCATACCATGTGCATCATAATTTTTCATTACATTTTAAAGCATTTTAAACAAACTGAAAAATGCTACCAGAACGTTTTTTAGCTATGCTGTGGAGGAAAAATGATAATAGATACTCACGCACACATTTGCGATACTAAATTTGATAAAGACAGAAATGAGGTCATTGAAAGGTCGTTGTCGCATGGTATTTTCAAAATTGTTGAAATTTCTTGCGAGCCGCATTACTGGGAAAAAGCTTTAAAACTTTCGGAAAGAAATGAAATTTGGACAGCTTTTGGGATACATCCAAATAACGCAAAGTCAATTAATTGGCAAGATTGCAAAAAGCTTGAAGTATTCATAAATAACGCAAAATGTGTAGCTGTTGGAGAATGCGGATTAGATTACCATTACGATAACAGCAATGAGAACAAAATCATTCAAAAGCAACTTTTTGCAAAGCAACTGGAGCTGTCGTTTCAATACAAAAAACCATTGATTATTCATTGCAGAGACGCTCATGAAGATATGATAAATATCCTAAAAAATACGAGAACTGGCTACAAAGGTGTAGTTCACTGCTTCTCAGGAACGCTGCACGAAGCCGAAGAATACATAAAATTAGGTTTTTATCTCGGAATAGATGGGCCTATCACCTACAAAAACGCCGATGCTTTAAAACAGACCATCAAGGAAGTAAATATTGAAAACATGCTTATAGAAACCGATTGTCCCTATTTAAGTCCTCAAGAACACAGAGGCGAAAGAAACGAACCGTCTTATTTATTAGAAACTTTAAGAGAACTATCCACCTTAAAAAATATCCCATTTGAAACAGCAGCACAACTAACAAGCAAAAACGCAATTGATTTATTTTGGCAACCTGTTGCACATAATACACCGTAACAATTTCACACAAAGTTTCTTGGGACCCGGGATGATATTGAACACACTATCTCGTAACTTATTGTTTCCTGTATTTTTGCAAGCTCTTGAGCTGTTATCATGTTATTTCCTTGTTTACCTATCAAGACAACTTCATCTCCTACCGCTACATCTTTAACATCACTCACATCTACCATTGACATGTCCATAGTAATTGTTCCAACAATAGGACAATGCTTTCCGCTAACCAAAACCTTTGCTTTGTTTGACAAAGATCTACTGTAGCCATCTCCATAACCGACAGAAATCGTAGCTATCAGGGAGTTTTTTCTTGCCACCCAAACTTTACCATAACTTACACTAATCCCTGAATAAACTTTTTTTAGCTGTATTATTCTCGTCTTCCATGAAAGGGCCGGCTTCAGTTTTAAAGTTTTTTCAGCATCGCTAAACGGCAAAATGCCGTAAAGGGCAATTCCGGGGCGTACCATATCTAAGTGAGTTTCTTTGTATTTTAAAATAGCTGCCGAATTAGCACAATGCGCCAAGAACCTTAAATTTAATTTTTTGCGTGCAAAATTAACAATTTCCATAAATTCATTCAATTGGTTACGCGTTGACACCGCATCTGTATCAGCCACCGGAAAATGAGTAAACATTCCTGTCATATTCAACCTACTATCATTAGCAATCTCTCGCAAAATTTCATAAGCACTATTTTTATCAACACCAATTCTACCCATACCAAGCTCTGCTTTTAAATGGAAAGAAATTTTCTTACTTGAATATTTTAGTATGTTTTTCAAAGACTTGAAAGTATCAGCTGAATAAATAGAAAGCGTTAAAGAATTTTTTGCAGCAACTTCAAATATTGCAGCAGAAAAGCAATTACCGAGAACTAAAATATCTGTACTAGTTCCTATTCCGCCCTGCCTAAGCTGAATTCCTTCTTCTATGCAAGCCACACCTATATAAGTAACTTTAAGTTTCTCGGCCTCTTGGGCAAGAACGAGAGCACCGTGTCCATACGCATTATTTTTCAGAATTGGCATGATCTTTGTATTTTTCGAAAGCATTTTGCGAATAGTCTTAAAATTTGAAGCAAAATCGTCCACATTTACTTCTACAGTATTTTGACGGTAACAAAAACAATTACTTTTTTTCATTATATTTACTTCCAAAATATATAGTTGTTGCAAAAAAATTGCTTTAACCCAAAAATTTTCAAATATAATCTGCAAGTCTATCTTTTTATTATAGTTCCTTTTAAATTTTTTATTGACACGCTTCCATTACAAATCCATACTTCTTTTACACCTTTTGATATGGCATGTTGACAAGATTTTATTTTAGGTATCATGCCACCAGTGATAGTTTGGTTTTTAATTAAATTAGGTATTTCTCTAATTTCAATTTTTTCAATAAGCTTTTTGTTTTTATCTAAAACACCGCAGACATCCGTTAAAAAAATAAGCCTTTTTGCTTTAAATGCACAGGCTAAAGCGTTTGCTACTTCGTCGGCATTCACATTTAACGAGTTCCCGTTTTTATCGCAAGCTATGGAAGCAATTACAGGAACGAAACTATAATTTAAGAGCGTTTCAATAAGTTTTCTATTTGTTTTTACAGGTGTTCCGACAAATCCTAATTTTTTTATTTTTTTACATATTATTGATTTTGCATCTTTTGCAGAAATACCAACGGGATTTGCACCATATTTGAGCAAATTTGAGACAATAATACGGTTGACCTTGCCACTTAAGGCAAGCTCTGCAATTTCTAATGTTTGCTTATCAGTTAAACGTAAACCGTTTAAGAATTTGCTTTTTATTTGAAACTTATCAAGTAAAAAATTTATTTCTGAACCACCACCATGCACCAAAATATTTTTTGCTTCTTTTGAAACAGAAGCAAGTTCTTTCAAAAATTTATTTTGAATTTTTGGGGTTTTTATTAAACTACCTCCAAACTTAATGATTGACAAGTTATTCATAAGTTTTCCCTTTTTGAATTTTTTGCAATAAGTTCTAAATCAGCACCAGATGGGTTTTGAAAAATTTTCAAACCAAATTCTGGCATAACTGCAAGCAAATGGTCTATTATATCAGCTTGAAAGTGTTCGTAGTTTTTCCACTTTTTATCTGAACTAAACAAATAAAATTCCATCTCTAAACCATTTTGATCATTTTTTAAGTACCGAACCATAGTAGTGAGATCTTTGGCTGTGGTCGGCAAAGAAGCAATGTATTTTTCGGCGTAGGTACGATAAGTTCCTAAATTTGTCAAATACCTACCTGAAATATAATTATACTTGGAAAAGTCTAGTTTTTTGTTGTGTGCTGAAGTTTCATCTATTTTTTTATTCATGTAATCTGCAATAAGTGAAATTTTAGAGAGCTTTTTAACTTCTTCTTTTGACAAGAAACGAACTGTCCGTGCATCAATGTACAAAGAACGTTTAATACGTCTGCCGCCCGATTCAGACATTCCTCGCCAATTCTTAAAACTGTCGGAAATTAAAGAGTAAATTGGAACTGTAATAATTGTGTTGTCCCAATTTTGTACTTTTACAATTTGCAAAGTAATATCTACTATCAAACCGTCGGCATTATATTTGGGCATTTCAATCCAATCGCCGATTCTAACCAGATCATTTTCGGATAGCTGAATATTTGACACAAAACCAAGAATAGAATCTTTGAAAACTAAAAGGAGAACGGCACTTGCTGCCCCAAGCCCACTTAAAATCCCTACCGGAGAAACCTTTACGATTGTGGTTATGGATAATATCACGCCAACAACATAGAAAAAAATTTTGATTATCTGAGCATAGCTTTTAAGAGGTTTTCGTTTGGAACGCTCTGTATATCTGCGTTGATAAAAAATATGGACACCGTCAATAAAAGCACAGCAAATACTCGCCGTCATAAGTGCAATGCATGAAAGAATTAGACGCTGAAAAAAAAGATATACGTTGTTATGCGGATAAAACAAAAGCAACAGCACATAAGCGGCAACAGCAGGGATTATACGTAAGCACCGAGAGAAAAAAGTGCTTTCCGTAAACACAATTTTCCATATAGTATTTGAATTTTTGAACCTTTTTGAGATGATAGACGTGATTAACAAAGCCGACAATTTGGTCGCTATAAATACAATTAAAACAAAAACAATAATAGAAGCTACCTCAAGGAATAAAGGATTTATGTTGACTTTTGAACCTGCTTGGGAAAATAAATTTACAAACAAAGCTACCACTTGCTGTCTCCATTTTATAGTAAAACCAAATTATCACGATTCACAATTTCGTCATCACTGGTTGGAAAAATTTTGTTTACAGCAGCTGTATTTTTACCCTTGATTTTTTCAAGACTTTCGTTATCGTAATTAGTTAAACCTCTTGCGAAGTCTTTTGAAGAATTTAAAACTCTGATATTGATAGTATCGCCTCTTTTGAAATTTCCGCTTATTTTTACTACGCCGGCAGAAAGCAAGCTTTTTCCTCTTTCGCATATAATTTTTGCAGCTTTTGCATCTACAAAAACAAAACCTTTAGGTTTCTTGCTAAAAGCTATCCAGCTTTTTTTTGCTCTAATCCGGTTTTGACTTGCTTTTATTACGGTACCAATTTTACCTTCCATTATTTCTTCTAAAAATTGCACTTTCGAAGAATTCGCAATTATTGTCTCTATGGCACTACCAGATGCTATTTTGGCGGCAGCTATTTTTGTTTTCATACCGCCGGTTCCTTTTTCACTTGTAGAATCGCTACCTGCAAAGCTTTCAATTTCATCGGTAATTTCATCTATAACTTTTATAAGGCTTGCTTTCGACGGGTGTCCAGCATAAAAACCATCAACGTCTGTGAAAATAATAAGCTTATCGGCATTAACAGCAGAGCTTACTAATGCAGCAAGTGTGTCGTTGTCGCCAAATTTTATTTCATCCACAGCTACTGTATCGTTCTCGTTTACAATAGGAACTACTCCATTGGAAATTAAATAATTTAAAGTGTTTCGCAAATTTATATAACTCTGTCTTTTTTCGAAATCGTCTCTCGTTAAAAGAATTTGAGCAACAGCCATTGAATATTTTGCAAAATTTTTGGAATAAGCGTTTATAACTAAGGGTTGTCCTATTGCGGCAAGTGCTTGTTTTGCGTTTAAACTTTTCGGTTTAATTTTTAGTTTTAAACATTGCAATCCGGCGCCTATGGCGCCTGAACTAACAACAAGTATTTCGTTTTTCTTGCTTCTAAGTTTCGAGATTTGTTCAGATAAATTAAGGATATATTTTTGGTTAACAGAACCATCTGGCAAAGTCAGCGAACTAGTACCTATTTTTATACATATTCTCATTACAACAACCCTCTTTTTCAACCACTTTTCGGCTACTCACAAAGCGACAACAGTAAAAATTTTATTTTGAATGTATATGAATTTTATAATTTGCTTATTTTTTAGATGCAGTGCAATTTTTTCGTCTGCAAGAACTGCTTCTTTGACGGATTGTTCGTTGCTGTCTGGAATGATGTTGATTTTGCCTCTAACTTTTCCATTTATTTGTATGGGAATTTCTATAGTGTCAAACTTGATTTTGCTTTCATCATAGTTAGGCCATTTGTAAGACGAAATGAAATTTTTATTCCCTAAATTTTCCCAAATTTCTTCACAAAGATGCGGCGTAAAAGGTGTCATAAGCAAAACAACGTTTTTGTAAACTTCAAGCGAAACTCCATCATCATTTGAGTGATATTTATAAGAATACAACGCATTGACAAGCTCCATAATAGAAGATATTGCTGTGTTAAATTGTGATTCTTTTTCTATATCGTTTGTGACTTTTTTTATCGTCTGATGCATTATTCTTAAAATATCATTTTTGTCTTTTTCTTCAGCGGGTTTTTGAGATTTTGTAAAAATTAAATCATAAAGACGCCAAACTCTATTTATAAATCTCCAACAACCTTCAACTCCATCGTCCGACCATTCAAGTTGCTTTTGAACAGGAGCTGCAAAAAGAATGAAAAGCCTTGCAGTATCTGCACCGTATTTTACAACTATCTCATCAGGACTTACAATATTTCCTTTTGATTTAGACATTGCACTTCCGCCTAAAGTTACCATCCCTTGAGTTAAAAGATTTGTGAAAGGCTCATTGCTTTTTACAAGTCCTAAATCTCTCATAACTTTATGCCAAAATCTTGAATAAATTAAATGCATGCAGGCGTGTTCTATTCCGCCGATATACTGCTCTACCGGCATCCAATAATTTACTTTTTCTACGTCAAAAGGCACTTTGTCATTATGTGCGTCGCAATAGCGCAAGAAATACCAAGATGAGTCTACAAAAGTATCCATGGTATCCGTTTCTCTTTTTGCAGCTGCACCGCATTTTGGACATTTTGTATTTACAAAACTTTCGCTTGATTTTAATGGCGACTCGCCTTCACCTGTAAATTCTACGTCTTCAGGAAGAGTAATCGGCAAATCTTTTTCATTTGCAGCGACGATACCGCATTTTGAACAATGAATCATAGGAATAGGAGTTCCCCAGTATCTTTGCCTTGATATGAGCCAATCTTTGAGTTTAAAATTTATTGTTTTTTTGCCAAAACCTTGTGCTTCAACCCATGAAGATATTTTTTCAAAAGCTTGTGACGACTTAATTCCATCAAAAATTTCTGAATTCACTAGAACGCCTTCACCCTCATAAGCTGATTTTTCAACTGAAGAATTTTCGCCCTTTATAACTTCTATAATGGAAGTGCCGTATTTTTTTGCAAACTCCCAATCTCTTTGGTCATGAGCCGGCACAGCCATAATCGCGCCGGTGCCATAACCTGTTAAGACGTAATCTGCTGCAAATATTGGGATTTTCTTTCCATTTGCAGGGTTTACCGCACTTATTCCTTTAAGTTCAACACCTGTTTTTTCTTTGCTTTGGGATCTTTCAATATTTGATTTTTTTGCACTTTCAGAAATGTATTTTTCAACTTCATTGTAGTTTGTAATTTTAGATTTTATATCGGAAATAATCTCGTGTTCAGGTGCTACTGCCATAAAAGTTGCTCCAAAAATTGTATCCGGTCTTGTGGTAAATATTTTTAAAATTTTATCGCTTTCATCAATTTTAAAGTCAACCTCTGCACCAAAAGATTTGCCTATCCAATTTTTTTGCATTGATAAAACTTGCCCAGACCAACCTGAAAGTTCTTTATGTGCTTCCAAAAGTTCGTCGGCGTAATTTGTGATTTTTATAAACCACTGCTCCATATCCCTACGTTCCACAGCACTTGAGCATCTCCAACATTTTCCGTCTGAAACTTGTTCATTTGCCAAAACAGTATTGCAAGAAGGGCACCAATTTACATTTGATTTTTTTCTAAAAACCAAACCTTTTTCCCACATTTTTATAAAATACCATTGATTCCATTTATAATATTGAGGTTCGCAAGTAGCAAATTCTCTGTTCCAATCATATGAAATGCCAAGTCCTTTAAACTGCTGTTTCATTCTTGCTATATTTTGTTTAGTCCATTTTGCAGGATGAATTTTATTTTTTATGGCGGCATTTTCGGCAGGCAGTCCAAATGCGTCCCAACCTATAGGGTGTATTACATTTTTGCCTTTCATTTTATGAAAACGTGCAAAAACATCTCCTATGCCATAATTTCGAACATGACCCATGTGAAGATTTCCAGACGGGTAAGGCAGCATCACAAGACAATAATATTTTTCCTCTCCAGTCGTTTCAAAATTTTCAAAAACCTTGTCATCTTCCCATTTTTTCTGCCACTTTTTTTCTACTTCCAAATGATTGTAGTCTGACATTTTATGCTCCTAAAATTCTGTATGTTGCAATTTAAGACTCATACTTAAATGTTTTGTTGAATGCAGTATTTGAAAAAATAAAAGAATGATTTCTATTGCTTACGTCGCAAAAATTCTAAGCACAACATCACTGAAAATGATTATATTTTTTATCTAAAATATGCAAATATTCATAAGTAAAAAACGCTTTGTGGTTTCTATTTTCAGTTTTGTCTGATTTGAATCTTTGATATTTGCATTTAACAACATTATATTTGCCATACCGCTTCATAACAGATTTAATATCGTCTAAACTCATAAGACCTTCATTATTATAGCTCAAAAAAATATATTTAAACTTTGCGTCCTCAATAATATCTTGAAAACTTTTAAGCACATTATTTTTAGTGCAATAATTTGAGCGAAAATATTTTCTTAAACCTGTCTTACCTTTTGGAATAAAATTATCATATTTTGCGACGGTATTTAACAAATGGTAATTAGCACCATATTGCCTTTCATTATAAGGCGGGTCTAAATATAAAATATCCCCTGAAATTTGTTTTATTAACTTATTGCTGTCTTCATTGTAAACTTCGTGTGAGTTATCGTTGATTTCAAACAAAGCAGGTTCTAAAAAAATTTTTTTAGCAGCGGTCTTTTTTATGTTTTTCAAAAATGCTCCATAAACAGAAGCTGTATTTGCAACTTTATCGGCAGATTCAATCAAAGATACAAGTAAAGAATAATATACGTTGCCATTTATTATCTTATTTTTAAACCATACTTCTATTTGTCGTCTTATAGCATCTATTTTTTGCCCATTTTCATCTGTAAAATATTGACGGTTGCTGCCGCTGCCTAAACAATAATTTTTATAAATAAAACCATCTTCAATTAAAGGCAAATTATTTAACATATCCAGCAAATTAGAAACATCGAAATATCTGTGATTTTCAATATAATTTTTATTCAATACGTAACTGTAATATTCAATATCATTACTAATTACTTTTTTTACATCTTTTTTAAAAATTCTACCGATTATCCCCGTGCCGGCAAACAAATCGCAAAATATTTTATCAGATAAATTTTGCCCGACAATTGAACAAATTGTATCTTTGATAAACGATGATAATTTAAATTTTGAACCAATATAATTCATTGTTTTCCCTCTACGTTTTTTATTAGTTCTAATGGAGAAACTTGAAAAAATCGGCAAGCTCGCATCAGTTCAAATATGTGTTTTTACACATTTTTCACAATATCTTGATTTAAGTAAATTATTGGTTCTTGTAAGCAAAATAAATTTATTTTTTATATATTCCTGCGTCATATTCTCATTATTTTCATTTTCATTCTTTCCCCATCTAATTTGAGGAAATTTATGATCGATTTTCAAGTTCGTTAGGTAACATCTTCCTCAATAACATGACTTCTTGATAGCTGTATATAGCTTTAATTTTGGAAGACAATTTGCCCGCAATAGCAAATCTTATTTTTGTATCTTTCAAAATATTTAAGGACTCTAATTTTCTATGAACAGTATTACTTGAACATTTATCACAAAAATTTTTTTAAAATTACCTTTTTCATTAGTATCTAATTGTATTTCTCTTTGTCTCCAAGCTTGCCAAGTTTTAGCTTGTCCAGATTTTAGTTCACACTTACTGCAATGCCATTTTAAATCGATTAGTATTTCAAATAGAATTATTCTAAAGCTGTCTTCCAAATTTTTTTACAGCTCCGCCATGAACAAAAATTCTCTCATTGCATTGTTTGGTTAATGGTATTTTTGAAAACAGCAATTTCATCATACGCGGTTTTATCATATTGAAACGTATTTGTCGGTAATGAATTGCGTGCGATATCGTTGCACATTTCTAATTCTGCTAAATTGAGATTTTCGTACCTAAAAAGCACTTTTTGCTCAGGAACTTGACATGCTGAACGTGCCTGCGAATTGCAAACCGCAACGTTGTCTGCAAAAACTTGGACAACATCTTTGTTCAAAAACACATGGAACACGTCATGATGCTTTACAGTTAGATAATTTACCTCACCACCATTAAACATTGATTTGTCGATAAACGTCCGTACTCGTCGTTTTTCTTGCAATAGTTTCGCAAGGCATCTCATATGGATGCGTAGTTTTTCTTTTGCGGACAGTTTATCTTTTAGATAATCTTCAAAATTTTCAGGGAACGCTTCAATGCATTGAACCAATAACTGTCCGACACCATTCATTGTTTGAAAGAAATCGTCATGTTTAAAGCGGTTAACTCCATACAAAAATAACTGCCATTTCTTGTGACCGCTTTTTACCGAATGAGCGTCGCCAGCAATATCAATAACATCTTTTTTTGCAGTTGGATCATTTTTGTAATCATGCTGCAATCCAATAAGCAACGCAAATTCCAACGCGTCATCATGTCCCTTTTGCCGAACTTCCCGTGCTTTGCTGCTTGTCAAACCTCTTTTTGCCATTTCATTCTCCAGTTTTTTCTGGCATCTTGTAAAATAAGAGTTCATGTGATTTTTTTATGTAATTGCCATTATTATTGCGAGCACGATTTTCGCCTATTCGCGTATCGCCCTGGCTCAATGTGTACTGCCATGATGGAGTTTTAAATGGAATGTCTTTATACCACTTGCGGATAATGCTGCAATCGTTATATGAAAGGATAAAGCCGCCTTTGTGATTCAACAGCAAATCGCGTAACAATTCATGCTTAAAGCCTTTGTGATATATCGGAAAATTTCTGTGAGGGTACAAGCCAACAAATGTTTTGCTGTCGCCATCTAAGTAATAAGGCGGGTCGCAATAAAAAAAATCATTTGGATATTTTTTAAACACATTTTCAAAACTATCGCATTTGACGCTTATATTATGCAGTTTGCAAGTTCTCATTTTTTCTATCATCGTGCTGTAACGACATTCATTCAAATAAACTGATGATGGCCATCCTAAAAAATGCGGTCCATACGAAGTGTTGTGGTTAAAATAAAAAAGAGCAGCAAGCTCCGTTTTGTTTTTAATTTTTTTCTCGCCCGTCCAATGTGCTTTCATTATAGACTTAATTTCTTGAAAACCTTCTCTAGTAGGAACGTAATTTTTCATATACTCATACATTTTTTCAGGAACTAAAATTTGGTGTTTCCAATAATTTATAAGCAAATCAAAAATGTCAAAACCTTTCACTTCAAGACCAAGCTCTTTTGCACAGGCAATTTCAAAAGATCCGCCGCCAAAAAACGGCGAAACAATGCACTCTAATTTATCTGGCAACAATTCAGCAATGTAGCCGACAGCAAGCGTTTTGCCACCTGCATAACGCAGAGGCGTGCCAGTATAACGTTTGTATTTCACCCCACTTTTGAGCCGATTTAAAAGCATAACTTTTCGCTGGTAAAAAGTTAACTTTATCAAACCATTCAAGTTTTTATCATATCTCATAAGAAAATTTCCTTATTTTAAAAAATCATGGCATTTTTCCATTCTTGCTGTCACTTTTTTCCTACTTCAAAATGACTGTAGTTTGACATTTATGCTCCTAAAAAATTTTTTAGTTAAACCATATATTGTAAATTATTTCTAATTTTATTCCATTCTTCTATATGAAAACCCTTAATTTCAGTAGATATTTCTGCGTCTCTGATTAAATTTTCTGTATACTGCCGCAAGAAATCGGTACAATTATCTACAAATCTCAAATAATATTTAAGCGTCGTTAAAACACCATTTGCTATTATATCTATGCCTTTTTCTTTTTTGATATTCAAAATAATATCTGATATTTTCTTTTCTTCAATGTCGGTTCTGAAGCTGTTTTGAAAAGTCGTAAGAATGTAATATCTGTCTAAATCAACTTTACTTATCTTTTTTATCACATCAAAAATTAAATATTCGTCAATTGGGATATTATGCTTAATTTCTACTATCTCAAAAGGTTTTATGCCTTTTGTATATATTTCTATATCTCCAAAACCATGCTTATCTGAAGAAGTATGAACTTGTAAAGGAATTAGGTTTTTGCTTTTATATCGGTCAAGTTTATCAAAAAGAACTTCATAAATTGAATATATCGCAATTACGGGCAATCGCGAACTTTTCTTTGTCTGAAAATGTCTATCAAGCATTGAAAGAATGATATTGATATTTAAGTTTTCAATACCGCATGTTTGCTGATGAGCAGTTTTATAAAATAAATTTTTATTTTTTTCTGATAGCTTTATCAAACAGAAAAACAAATAGACAAGATATTCTTCTGGTGATTGTTTAAAAGTTTCTGTTTGGTCAAATATATTTATGAACGACTCTTTAAGTTTTCTATTTCTTATCTTTAAATTTTTACCGTCTTCCTTAGTCCATTTGATATCTTCTCTTGTAGCCAAGGTTAAAAATGCACTTTCTTTATTTGCGTATTTTGGAAATTTATCTTTGAAAAAAGGAGAAGCTATACGCGTATCTAACGACCTTGCAGAATAACCATTAATAAAATCTGTTCTATGCAAACGAACATCTTGTTGAGAAGTTGTTATTTTCTTTAATAGACTTGTAGTTAAAGCGGAAACCAAAGATTTATTGCTTTCTATATTGTTAATCAAAATATCTATATCTTTTTTAATATTTTTCTGAAACGCTGGAAACCTTCAAATGAGTAGATTTAGCATAAACTTTATCTAATATATTTCTTTCCTTCATAAGAAAAATTCCTCACAATAATCTGCTTCTTTTATTCTCTTTTGCGACAATAAGACGTATTCAGGATTTATTTCAATGCCTACATAATTTCTTCCAAGGTTTTTAGCGGCGATACAAGTGGTTCCACTTCCACAAAATGGGTCTAATACCGTATCGCCATTGTTAGATAATAATTTTACTAGTTCTTGAATTATATACAATGGGTACACTGCCGTATGCTTATTCCCTTTCGTTATTTCAACAGGACTTTCTATCAAGTCTTTTTTCATAGCACTACCTGTTATTTTAATAATTGTAAATCCATTTCTTCTAATTTGGTTGTTTCTACCACCTTCCATACCGCCGTATGCATCTTTATGAATACCACGAATTTTCATTCTAAAACTTTCCATCTTGCCAAGTTTAACTTCTATTATAACTTTTTCCAACTCGCGTTTTGCATTTTCTTTTTCTTCTGTAGTTAAATTTGATTGATTAATAATCTCAAAATATTTCTCTCCTATTTTTGAGGAAGAGTTTTCCATTTTTTTATTTTTTCTGTCTAAATGGCTTAAATATTCGCCTAATTTAAAACAATAATCTTTTGCTTTAGCAAATATAAAAAAGGGTTCTGTGGATTGTATTAATTTTCTATGTTCTTGTCTTGGGGTAGGGTTTGCTTTAGCCCAAGTAAGTTGATTAATTAAAAAAACTTTTTTTTCTTCCAAAACTTTAAGTGCAAACTTGTATGGAATTAGCAATAAATTACCATTTGAATATTTATCACCTAAATTAAAAACCATTGCACCTGTTGGTTTAACTACACGTAAGCATTCGTTAAATATAAGCACCAAATTATTTATATATTCTTCTTCTGTGGCTTCATTACCAATCCCACCATAACCATAATCACGTTGTTGAAAATAAGGCGGTGAGGTTATCACCAAATCTATACTATTATCTGACAATCTTTTTAAAAAAAATAAAGCATTGTCACAATGGACTTTATTTAGTATACCCATATATTTGCAAATTTCCTCTATCTTAATTTCTATAAATTAGCTGCTTTTCCTGCATTTTTATTCTATAAATTACTCTTTTAGTTTTCCTTGACACGCCAACCAATAAAACAACCGCGATAAAACTATGTCCCTCCGTTGTAGCTATTAAACGTCTGAATAAATCTCTTAAAATATATTGAGAAAAGTGTTTTTTGAAAATATTCCATCATGTACTTTCACAATTAAAAAACAAAGTATGCTCTATACGATTTATCCTATTGCTAGCAACATTGTAGTATTCATCTTTCTTTTCAATGCCGATATATTTTCTGCCCAACTCTTTTGCCCCAACAAGCGTAGTTCCGCTTCCTGCAAATGGGTCTAAAACAATTTGATTTGGCAAAGTAGTTAATTCTATTAGCAATTTCATTAGAGATAGTGGTTTTTGTGTTGGATGTAGTCCGGTATCGTTTTTGTTCCCTGCAATAGATATTAAATTATTCGGCATTTGCCCATATTTCTTGAAAACGTTTTCGTTCCATGCTCCCACATTATTATCCAATAAATTATCCGTAAGAGTTCCGCCTATTTTATAAGGTTTCATAAACCATAAAATCGGCTCAAAAATTGGTCGCAAATTTCCAACTTTCCAACCGTCCCATTTTTCACAATTTGCTTCATCTTCCCTTCTTCCAAAAACACAACTAATTCTCTGTGCACGATGAGCAGCTTTGTTTTTATTCCATGCGAGCATATCCTTAAATATAAATCCACAATCTTCAAAAGCACTTATACACCTATGCGCCATTCTGCGACCGGCAAATACAAAAGAACTCGCTCCTGGTTTTAATACCCGAAGCCAATCCTTTGCCCAACTACAACACCAAATATAGTATTCTAATGGTATTTTTTTGTCATCTTCCGACCATCCATTTAATGGTTTTCCTCTTGCTTTAAATATATTCCCAGCTTTTAACTGCGCTTTGCTTCGTCCCAACAAAGCAACGTTTTTGTTATTGTGTATAACATCCCATTTATCGTAACTTATGCCGTAAGGAATATCACTTAGAATTAAATCTATAGAGTTATCATCAATATCTTTCATTAATTCTAAACAATCGGCTAAATACAGTTTATTTAAATCTATCATTTTGTTTTGTTACCTGTTCTATAAATTTTTGAATAGTTTTTATTTTATTGTTTAACTTCAGCGCTTTTAGCAATTCTTCTATGGCTTCAGTTTTACTGAGAGATTTTATTCTAGTTATTTCATTTTCCCAGTAGGATATTTCTTTTTTACCTCGTAGACAGAGCTGTTTTTCAAATTCATTGAAATAGCTTTCAAAGCTTTTATCATTCAAGCTCAATAATTTTTTTAAGAATTTATTTTGCTTATTTAAAAAATTAACGCATCCTTGTGCAACAGACGTTGTTTTAGCAATAAAAGCACTTTGATTCCAACAACTTGCAAGAGAAAATTCAGATGTTTCTTTTACATCTTTATCTAGCAAAATATAAAGATATTCCCAAGAAAATAAAGCTATATTCCCTTCTAATGCTTGTCTATATATTTGACTTTTATTTTGGGGATACTGGTAATAAGGGCAGCATAGCACAGAAAAATCGCTTTCTTGCGACCATTTTGTCATAGATTCCACTTTAAAATCTTTTTGGTTTTTTGCAGTTCTGCTTAATCTAAAAATTTTTGCGTCGCCAACTAGAGTATACCTATGCAACTTACTTTTCGCGAAAATATCGGCAGTTCCAGACCGTTCCTTAAATACCTTTGTTATCAGTCCAAGCTCCTCTAATGTTTTGGCAAATAAAATGTCTGAAACTTTTGCATATAGTTTTTCTTCAGACGAATCTATCTCTATATCTTCTGGTATTGTACCGATTTCACTTATCAACGGTATGATTTTCTTTTTATCTAATGAAAAAATAATTTTATGCAGCTTGTTTGCAGAAAAATCAAATGTTGATTTGGTGGATAAGCTTTTAATAAGTTTTTTGAAATTAGAAAATATCATATATATTTTATACTCTTGTATAAACTGTATAAAAAACGTTTGGTATGTTGACACCTTGTTTTCTTTACTACGCTTACATGCCAAGCAGAATAAGCCAATAATAATTTCCTTGCTGACCAAGTAATTTTTACAATTGCCATTTCAAGAACTTATCTAATGCCATCAACAAAAAAGGCAAAACGTAATAAACTTTACGTAAACAATCGCTAAACAAAGCCAAATTCCAAAGCAACTTCTTAAACCAAATTTTTCATATAAAGACATCCACTCTATAAAAATATGCTCGTGAAAATGAAAAATTTTTGAAATTAATTCTTTGATCCAAGCAACACCGCAACGGCGTTTGTCGTCTTAAATTACTATATATTCTGCAACATCATTCCAATAAAAAACATCAATACTATTATTTTTTTAATTTTGAAAGACAGTCATAAATTGCTCCTTCAAAAACAATATCTAATAAACCAGTCTTAATAAAACCTTTGTCTGCACATTAGTTTATTGACTCATTTTGCAATACACTTAAATTTTAATTAAAAAAATGCCCTGCAATAGGCAGAGCATCTTTGTTTTTAACTGTCACTTGCCTGGCAAAGTACAATGCAGGAAGTTCTTTTCTGTCTAAAAATTCCAAAATGATCACTCCGGGTTACAGTTTTTGTAAATTTTACAACTTCAGCAAGTTCTACCATTAATTCCGGTAGAAGTATCTAGTTCAACTGTTCTTTTATAAAATCATAAAGACTACCCAAATTTTTAATTTTATCTACGTCATAATTTGAACGCAGCTTGACATCAAACGCTTCTTCTAAACAGATAATAACATTGACAATATCAAGACTGTCTAATTTTAAATCTTGCACAAAAGAACTTTCAGGTTTCATGAGTTCATGACTTAAATTGAACTTTGCTATCAATGCGGAATTTGTTTTCGAAATGATTTCTTCTTTTGTCATTTGTATCTCCTTATAATTAAAGAAGAGTTTGAACCGCCAAGTCCAAAACTGTTCTTTATAAAAATATTTACTTCTAATTTTTTAACGCCCGAAAAATGATTTACGCCTCCGCATTTTTCGTCTACATTTTCAAGATTTAAAGTTCCGGCAAAATTTTCTTTTTCCATCATTTTTAGAGCTGCTACCAATTCAATAATTCCGCTTGCCGCCATAGTATGGCCTAAATGTCCCTTAAAACTACTCACTAAAACTTTATCGCCAAAAATTTGCTTTATAGCTTCGCTTTCCTCGATGTCTCCAATAACAGTGCTTGTCGCGTGTGCACTTATAAAATCCACTTTGTCTGGTAAAATTTTGGCGTTTTCCAAAGCTGCTGACATGCAACGTTTTATGCTTTCTCTTGACGAGACAGAAATACTTCTTGTCTCCGTGCTGTTTGCAAAACCTATAATCTCACCGTAAATTTTTGCATTTCTTTTTAAAGCGCTTTCTAAACTCTCTATAAATAAAATTCCCGCACCTTCTCCGCAAACTATACCGCCTCTGTTTTTATCAAATGGTCGTGATGCTTTTTGCGGCTCATCATTAAACTTTGTAACAGCAGCGTTTAAAGTGAAAAATTGACCCGTAAGCAACGGGTGCCATTCATCAGCTCCGCCACATAAAACTTTTTGCATTAATCCATTGCTGATTGCAAGATATGCAAGACCTGCGTTTATTATTCCAGTTGAACAAGCAGTATTTAATCCAAAACAATCTATTTTTAACCCAAGACTTTGGGATATATTTAAAAGCAGTGAATGATTCATCGTCTGAAAAACATTTTCACTTGGTATCGTACCCATATTTTCGTTTTTATATTTTCCAACACCATCTACCCAAGCAGCATATGAAGAAGTAGTAGAGCCTAAGAACAAAGCTGTATCGTCAGTTGCCGTTTCAAATCCGGCAGTTTCTAAAGCTTCTTTTGCCGCAAAATAAGCAAATTTTGACATATCAGACATTGTTCGCAAATATTGTCTTGGAATGGAAGTAAAATCTATTTGCGGAACTCTAGAAGAAACAAAGCTTGCGATATCTTTTCTATCTTTTAACTCATTGTCAACGCTAACGCCCGATTTGCCATCAAGAATGCTTTCCGTCAATACATCTGCTCCGCTACCAAAAGGCGAGACTGTTCCCATGCCTGTTATTACCACTCTTTTTCCGTTTAATTTTGCTTGCATTTTTGACGAATCCTATTGACGATTCTGCACTACTTTCTTGAATAAAATAGCAGATTTCGTAAGCGACAAAATTGGCTTTTGATTGCAACTCTTATTTTAGCTGTTGACCATTGGAAAGATCTAATAATTCATTAGTGATTTTTTCTTGTCTAGATTTGTTGTAAACGTTTGTTAAAGCAGCAGTTATGTCATTGGCACTATCTTTTGCATTTTTCATAGACATCATTCTGGAAGCCTGTTCTGAAGCGTAAGCGTTCATTAATGCAGCATAAAGCTCAACTTCAAAATAATATGGAAGCAAATCTTTCAAAACTTGTTCGGGATTTGGTTCAAAAAGATAATCTACTTGCTTTTCTTTGGCATCTACAGAGTCACGCACTGGGAATATTTCATTAATAACAGCTTCTTGAGAAAGCATATTCCTAAACTCGGTATAAACAACAGCAACTTTTGTAACTTCACTTGTAGAAACATAAATTTTTTTAGCAATATCTATCATTGGGTACATATCTTCATATTTTGGAAAATTCGTTCCCATAGCAAAAGAAGCCAAAACGTCGTAATTATGCTTTACCACACTTGAAATAGCTTTTTTTCCAACAACAACAACATAATCCTTTTCTTCTATAAAACCAATTGCTTTTTTTAATAAATTTACTACAAGTCCCCCGCAAAGACCTTTATCTGGAGAAATTACATACACCAGCTTTCGTCCATCAACATGTCGTATAAATTTTTCGCTATTTTTTGAAAAACAGTCTCTGTCGGCAAGAATTCTGTGAAGCATCTTTTTAATTTTAATAGCGTACGGGTTGTGCTTTTCTACAGCATTTTGTGCTTTCTTTATTTTGGAAGCTGCTATCATTTCCATAGCCTTTGAAATTTGCGCGATGCTTTGTGATGTTTTGATTCTTTTTTTTAATTGCTGCAGGTTTTGAGCCATTTTATTTCATTCTCTCTTCACTAAACAACTTTAATATTATAGTTTTAAACAACAACGTCCACCGATTATACAATAAATTTTTTCTGCATCAAAACGCTATGAATATTCACATATTGCGGCAGGACAACACACAAATATACAATTTGTTTAACCGAAAGGAATTCTAATAGAAACCTCTGTTCCTTTTGCGACTACGCTTTCTATTTTTACAATGCCACTATGCAGTGCAACTATATGCTTTACTATTGAAAGTCCAAGTCCTGTTCCGCCTGTTTTGCGCGAACGTGATTTGTCTACTACGTAAAAGCGTTTGAAAACATGTGCAAGATGTTTTTTAGGGATACCTATTCCGCTGTCTTTGACTTCAATTACTAAATTATTACCTGAAATTCTTGCACAAACTCGCACATTTCCTTTTTCTGTATATCTCAACGAATTGCTTATCACATTAGATAACGCTTGTTCAAGTCTAAACTTATCCGCTTTTAAACTTATATTTTTTTCTGTTTTAAATTCAAGCGCGATATTTTTATTTGCAGCTTTTTCTTTAAACAAAATTTTCATTTCATCAAATAAATCTGAGATATTAAATTCGCTTATATCTAAAATCTTTTTAGCTTCTAACTCAGACAATGTCAGTAGGTCATCTATTATGTTTGAGAGCCGCTCCACATTTCTATTTACCGTTTCAAGGTGAGCTTTAAATTCTTTTTTATCTTGTTCGTTTTCTAAAAGTTCCAAATATATTTTTATTAACGACAACGGAGTTTTGAGCTCATGAGAAACATTGCCTATTAGATCTTTTTTAAAGTTTTCCAATATTTTTATATCGGTTATATCGTGGAAAACCACAACGTGTCCGCCGTTTTCTTTTAAATACGCAATTGTGCAAGAGAAATACTTGCTTGCATTTTCATATAAAAAAGATTCTTCCTGCGAGTAGTTTTCAATGCGATTTGCTAAAGTTTCATCTTTAAAAATCAACTTATAATGAGTTTTTTTATTTCCGTCAAAATCAAACTGTTTATCAAAAGTCTTGTTCGTCAACACTATCATTCCTTGTTTTTCAATAACCATAATCGCGTCTGAAACAGAAGCTATTATTTCATTTAATTCCTCTTTTCCAGAGCTAATTTGATGAAATAATTTTTGCATTTGGTCAGACATATCATTAAAAGTATCAGACAATTCGCCCAACTCGTCTTCTGACGTTACGTGCGTTTTTATATTGAAGTTGCCTAACGACAATTCTTTAAAAGCATTTGTCAATTCAAGCGTTTTTTTACCGACAGAACGTGCAAGTATAAATGAGATTGCAATGGAAATGAGAAAGATGATAAACAAAATAAAATAATTTTTTGATATAAATTCGTAAGAAAAAACTGAAACATTTTTTACCGGCATACTAAGTCTTAAGACGGCGGCTTTATCATTGTTTTCGTAAATCGGCAAAGCCGTATACAATAAAATTTCATTTAAACTTTCACTTTTTCGCACAGAAGCACCGTAATTATTTTCTAAAGCGATTAGCACTTCGTCTCTATTTAAATGATTTTCCATTTCCAAAGGATTTTTAAAAGAATCAGCTAATACTGATCCATCTTTGTTGATTAAAGTTATCCGAATCCCACTTTTTTTAATGCTTTCTTTTGCAAATTTATCAATTTCTGAAAAATTTTTATCTACATAATTTTGCGTGATATGATGTGAAAGAGTTTTGGCATTTAACGTAAGCATGTCTGTAAAAATTTTTAAATTATTTGTTTTTACGTTGTGGTTTGCCAAAATGACAATCAAAATTCCTGCAAGAATAGTTTTTAAAAGATATGTAAAAAATAGCTTCACGAATAAACTTTTTCTACTTTTCAAATTTATATCCGATTGTTCGTATATTCTTAATAAATTTCCCAGCTTTGCCTAATTTTTCCCTGATATTTTTTATATGCAAATCTATAGTTCTATCTGTTACAATTTTATCTTCTCCCCAAAGATAATTCAAAATAGAATCCCTTGAAAAAACTTTATTTTTATTTTTGAACAACAACTCGAACAGCTTGAATTCTGTAATCGTAAAGTCTATTTTTTTCCTGTATGCAAAAACTTCCATTGCTTCTTTGTCAATGCTGATGTCTTTGTCATTAACATTATCTTGAATTTTGGAGTGCTTTATTTGTCGTCTAAAAATAACTTTAATTCTCACAGCAAGTTCTTTTAAAGAAAACGGCTTTGTAATGTAATCATCAGCCCCAAGCTCCAATCCTAAAAGTTTATCAATTTCGTCTGATTTAGCACTTAGAAAAATTATAGGCGTGTATTCAAATTTTTTAGTTTTTCTAAGCTCTTTAGATATGTCAAATCCGTTCATGTCTGGAAGCATAATATCTAATATGAAGAAATCTGGTGTGCTTTTTTTTAGAAACTTAAACATATCGTTTGCACCAGTAAAACCTTTGAAATTATAGCCTTCTTTTTTAAGAGTTATCGCCAAACCTTTTAATATATCCTCTTCATCGTCTACAGCCACTATTAAATTTTGCATAAAAACACCTTCCACATTTTCTTTATTCCCGCTCATTTACCTTATTATCAAGTAACAGAAATTTCACAGAAATCACTATTTTCTTTTAGGGTTAAATTGAGTTCAAAAAGTTCAGATAAATTTTTACTTGTCCATATTTCTTTTCTATTTCCATCTTTAATTATTCTCCCATTTTTAAAAAACACGAATCTGTCTATTTCAGGAATAATGTCTGAGACAAAATGTGTGACAAGAATTATTTTTGTGCCTTTTGCGGCAATTTGCCGCATAGTGTTATGCAATTTTATTTGAGCAGCAATATCTAAACTGTTCGAAGGTTCATCTAAAAGCAAAATTTTTGGGTTGTTTACAAGAGCACGGGCTATCAAAAACCTACGAACTTCACCTGAAGACATAGTCGGAATAACCCTATCTTTTAAATGCCAAACATCTAAAAATTTTATAACTTCTTCTGACTTTTTCAACATGCATTCAGAAATTATGTGGTTTCTTGATATTCCAATACTTGAAAAAAACCCTGAAAGAACAGTTTCAAACCCACTTATTTCATTGTAAAATTCATACTGCAGTTCATTAGTTACAATCCCAAGCATGCTTCTCAATTGCCAAATATCCCATCTATCTTTATCAAACAAACGATAAATTGATTTATTACTTACCCATGACGGGTAAATTTTACGCATAATTAGTTTTATTAGAGTGGATTTTCCAGAACCATTAGCACCAAGTATGGCGGTATTTTCGCAAAATTTTATATTAAGCGAGATGTCGTCTAAAATTTTCCGTTCGCTTCTTATGACGGAAATATTCTTAAATTCAATAAAATTTTCCATTTTTTTACCACTATTTGAGCAAGACAGCTTGAGATATTTTATCTGCAACTTCCTTTCCTGAAAGTTTTTCTACGATGGCGATGGCAAACTCAGCGCTGGTTCCTGCAGCACGAGCCGTAATTAAATTCCCATCTGCCACAACTCTTTTCAAACTATAACTTGCCTTTTTGACTGACTTTTCCATCTCAGGGTAACAAGTAAAAATTTTCCCGTCCAAAATGCCTTTAGCATCAAGAACCACAGCTGGCGAAGCACAAATAGCAGCAATAAGCTTCCCTGAAAGGTTCGCTTCTTTTAAAACATCGTCTAAAATTCCATTTTGCGATAAATTTTGTGCACCTTTCATTCCGCCTGGCAAAACAAAAACGTCAGCAGCTTGAAATTCTTTTCGATCAATTTGCTCAAGAATTCTATCTGCCAAAACTGTGATTTTATGAGAACCATGCACTGCTTCTTTACCGTTTATAGAAACTGTAATAGTTTCTATATCAGCACGGCGCAAGTAGTCTACAGGCGTAAGTGCCTCTACTTCTTCAAACCCATCAGCTAAAAATACAAATGCTTTTTTTGACATGGACACATCTCCTTTTTAAAACTTGGTAGCAAATTGAAATCTCAAACAGACAAAATTTTACTTATTACGTAGATATTTACCAAATATATTTTATATCTTACTCCACAGTTACCGAACACAAATGTTCCGGCTTACTGAAAAACGAGAATTCTTGACCTGCTTTATTTTTAGTTTGCATCAAAAAATTGAGTAATTTTTTAGGTTTTAAAGCTACTGCACTTATACTTTAGAAAAGTGGGAATTGCAACCTCCTATTTGCAAACGACTCGCTTTAAAAATGGAGGAATTAAGTACGATCACGCCAACTGGAAAAAAGTAATTTACAGTTCACAACTCTCTTTAGTATATATCGGATAACGTCTACCTACAAAAATTGGAATCAACAACAAAGACTCTAATAAAGATGACCACTAAAATTCCAACGTTTGCCTACGAATGACGGTGAGTTGCTTTTAATTCCAGCTTTGGAGCCGGTGTTTGTAATTCCCACTTCTTAGGTGGTGTGCTGGTTTGCTGTAAATTCCAGCTTTTCTAAAGGGTGTACACGGTGTTGCCGTAAATTCCCACTTTTTTAAAGGGGGTGTCGGCTGAAAGCCGTCGGGGGTTTAAGACGTCTGGATTTAATTTTTAAGTAAATTTATATGCGAGTTGGGTAAATTTTAAAGTTTTAAAACCCCCGGCCAGCTGGTGCTTGCCACCCCATTTAAAAAAGGTGGAATTGCAACCTCCTTTTTGCAGTTGACCTGCTTTAGGAAAGAAAAGTTAGCTTTAATTCCACCTTTTTAAAGACCAGTCTAGCAGCTGAATTGTCTTTAATTTCCACTTTTTTAAAGGGGGTGGGCGCCAACGGCGGCCGGGGGGTTTAAAACCTAAAAATTCACCAAATATCAATAAAACCAGCGACGCTAATCGAAATAAACAAAAATCCACTAAAAAACTACCGGCTCTGTTCTACAACACCATTTATTTTTAATTTTACCGTTTCTATATTTTCTAACCCATCATTATCAACAAC
>JAITSO010000025.1 GCA_031287735.1 Elusimicrobiota bacterium
GATTTGTATAAATATTCTTGTTTTATTTTGTTTTGAGTTTTTGTTCTTGCTATTTTAGATTTGTTTTCTTTGTTTATTTTCATAGTTAGTGACCTCACATATTTTTTAATATTTCATTCTTTTCTCTAAAAGGGATATCTCTGACATTCTACTTATTTGTTTTTTAATAGTCAATAGTTTTTACATGTTTTTTTTTTAGATACCTCTTGAATCTATAATCAAAATCATTCCAGTCCGTTTTAAAACAAAATAATTTTGGAGTAAAGCTTTTCTAAAGAAAAGTGGTTTTTTACATATTTCTTTATTTCAGATACCTCTTGAATCTATAACCAAATCATTCCAATTCATTCTAAAACAAAATAATTTTAAAGTAAATCATCTGAACCTATGCCTCTGCACGTTTGTTTATTATGATATTTGATGTACGAAACAATTTGCTGATTAATTTTATTAACAATGACCACACAGTCATGTTTTTAAGTTGATATATTTAGCGTTATCGTTCTGGTTTTTTGTATTTTTGCAAATTGTGATTTTTCGCTATACTATGGTCCAATCAGCTAGATTACGTGTAACAATTTCTTATAGGGTATTCTAAAAAATAATTGCTCTGATACTTTTTTATTTTTATGAAGAACTGCATAGCAAGAGTTAGAGGTTGTTATATTGTTTTGTGTGTTGGTTTACCTGTGGATTGTTTTTTAAAAAACGTTTGCCTTTGCTGATTATTAGACGGATTTCCTTGATACTTTATACTATAAAAATTGTATTGGTTCACGTTATTTGAATTTCCTCTATAAAATATAATAGAATGGTCATAGGTAGCTTTTTGGTATTGTTTTGTTGTGGTTTTTCGTTCTAACAGTGGAGGTTGCTCTATATGGAAATAACAGAAAAAGCAAAAGATTGCGAGATATACTCAGAACTAACGGTTCCTGTGGTGGCTTTAAGAGGCATGGTCATGTTTCCAAGCATGTTGCTTCATTTTGATATTGGAAGAAAACAATCAATTTTGGCTTTGGAAGAAGCAATGAAGAATGGTCAAAATGTTTTTGTTACAGCACAAAAAGATGTAAAGCTTGATGAACCAAATTCAGATGGGATCTACAGCATTGGTGTAAGTGCAAAAGTCAGACAAATAATTCATCAGCCCGGTGGAATGGCTCGTGCGCTTGTGGAGGGTTGTCATCGCGCCAAAATCGAAGAAATCGTTACGGTTAAACCCTTTATTAGGGCAAAAATCAAACCAATTCAAGAAATATCTAGTAAAAAAACTGTACCATGTAAGGCTCTAAGTCGAAAAACGAAAGATATGTTTGTTGAATATTTAAATTTATCACCGAGGATGCCTCCAGATTTAGTTATAGGCGTTCATGCTATCAAAGACTCCGGACAATTGGCAGACTTTATTGTATCGAACATTCCTTTGGATTTTGAAGAAAAGCAAAAAATTTTAGAAGATTTTAATGAAGACTCTCGTCTGGAAAAAACCATTGTTTACTTGGCGAAAGAGTTTGACATACTGAAAATTGAAAACGATTTGGCAAATCAACTGAAAGATAGCATTGATAGACGACAAAAGGAGTATTTTCTCCGCGAACAAATGAAAGTAATTTCTGAAGAATTAGGTGAAGAGGACGACCCGCGTCTGGATGCTGAGAAATATAAGAAGAAAATAAAAATGCTCAAGTTAGGTAAGGCGAGCACCGAAAAACTTTACGAAGAAGTTGAAAGGTTTTCACATATGCCTGTTGCTTCAAGCGAATCTGGCACGATCAAGAATTATTTGGATTTTTGTATATCATTGCCGTGGAACAAACGTTCAAAAGAAAACTGTGATATTAAAAAAGCTGAATCTATTTTGGCCGAAGATCACTACGGTTTGGAAGATGTTAAGGAACGAATAATTGAGTTTCTTGCTGCACGTAAGCTTTCTAAAGTATCTAGTAGTCAAATACTATGTCTTGTTGGCCCGCCCGGTGTTGGGAAAACTTCTGTTTCGGAATCTTTAGCACGCGCTATTGGAAAAAAATACGCCAGGATTTCGTTGGGTGGGCTTAGAGACGAGGCTGAAATTAGAGGACATCGCAAAACTTATGTCGGCGCAATGCCAGGTCGTATTATTTCAACTATAAAAAAGGTCGGAGTAAAAAATCCGCTTATACTTCTTGATGAAATTGATAAGCTTTCCAAAGATTACCATGGTGACCCTGGCTCTGCTCTTCTTGAAACTCTAGATCCTGAACAAAATAAGGCCTTTTGTGACCATTTTGTAGATTTAGATTTTGATCTCAGCGAAGTCTTTTTTGTTGCGACAGCAAACGATAGGACTAAAATACCGGAACCTCTGGCTGACCGTTTGGAAATTATAAACCTTTACAGTTATACACACGAGGAAAAGTTTAATATAGCAATCAAACATCTTGTACCTAAACAATTAAAAAAGAGTGGTCTTACAAGCCGTAATTTTGTCATACAAAAGCCGGCATTGCACACACTTATCGATGGCTATACACATGAAGCAGGAATTCGTGAGCTTGAACGAAAAATAACTTCACTGATGAGGAAAACTGCCAAATTGTTGGTTACAGAAAAAGAAAAAAAAATCAAAGTCGACGAAAAAACTCTTGAAAAAATGTTGGGCCCAAAAAAATTTAAAAAAGAAAATAAGAATAAGAATAAAAGCGAAGTCGGAGTAGTTCGTGGTCTTGCTTGGACCGCTGTCGGTGGTGAGACTATGCCGATCGAAGTTTCACTTATGAAAGGCAAAGGCAAAGTACACGTAACTGGCTCGCTTGGTGAAGTAATGAAGGAATCAGCCAAGCTTGCGGTAAGTTATATAAGAAGTAATTCAGAAAAGCTTGGCATAAAAAGCGACTTTTATATCACTACAGATATTCACATACATGCTCCAGAAGGCGCTGTCCCAAAAGATGGGCCTTCTGCGGGGGTTACTATGACAACTGCACTTGTTTCGGCTTTGAGTTCAATACCTGCACGTCAGGATGTTGCTATGACAGGTGAGATAACCCTAAAGGGGCATGTTTTACCGATCGGTGGTCTTAAAGAAAAAACTATGGCTGCATATCGTGCAGGTGTAAAGACTGTGATAATTCCATCTGGAAATGAAAGTGATTTGCTGAAAGTGGATTCTAGTGTTAAAAAAGCTATAAATTTTGTTATGGCAGACAATTTGGACAAAGTATTTAAAACAGCTTTGGTAACTTCTAAATAAAATTTATAACTCTAAGATATGGCTGACTTTTTTTTAAATATTAGATCCATAATCATTAGTGCTAAGAAAATATGTTTTTACGATTAGAGCTGCCGGATACACACATATTCATCAAATCAAACTTTTTGCATTCTGGCATGTCGCAGAACAACGTGCTAGAGTGTGTTTTGGTTTCTAAAGTTTGTTAAAATTAAAAAGAAACCTGCTTCACACAGACAAAACACAGAATTTATCTACGGCACACTGCTTCTTTTGCAAGCCGAATAGCGCTCTAAATACAAGATAATAAATATTCTAATAATTGCTGTTTGGCGTAAATAGATTAGAGCAACTGAAACTGTTATAATGGTGGCAATTGTTGGATTAGAACGTTTTTATACCTGTTTGTAAATTTTCGCAATCTCGTAGACCGCAAAACACAAAGACTTTTAAGTCGGCACTCGGGAAACTAAATATTTCAAGAAATTGCTCATATTGATGTAAAAATATACGCAACATATTATCGGAAATCGTACAATTTGATTAAACAAACATATTATCAGAAAAGCTCATACCTGTTTAGCAAATGAATTAATTACTTAGACATTATTTAGCAAGATTTGCTAGAAAAACATATTCTTGGTCAAAAGTTTAGCGATGATTGAAAATTCTGTTTTGCTTTTTATGCACCGT
>JAITSO010000059.1 GCA_031287735.1 Elusimicrobiota bacterium
TTGATGTTTTTACAGAATTTATTAGGAAGAGTTAGTGCGGTATCTGCTGGTGGAGGTAAAACATTTGTAAATATGTGGACTTACGATGCTAAATTTTCGCAAATGTCAGAGAAAGGTATGGGCGAATACTTCGGAGCAAAAGACGGTGATACAAAAGGTGCAATAAACAGCCCAAATAATAGATTTATGTGGAAAATGCTTGGCATAGAAACTGTAGATGGTGGTGATATTTATAGTAGTCATGATTATGACAAATTATCAAATGCTCATGATAGAAACAATATTTCAGCTGCTGCTAAAGGTCGTGTTGTGGCGTACGCATTGGGAAATAGAGGTTTTGTAGAGCTTACATCCAGACAAAACGATAGAATGAATGCGTTATTTGAAAAAACAGATTTGAAAATTGTAGATGAAGCAGACGTGGCTGCATTATCAAGAACAGCATTTATACAAGGCGGAGGTAGTGGTCCTACTAGCAATGAAGTAGTTTCTATTAGAGCTGTTTATGATATAACAAAGATTTTTGCCAAAATCCAAGGTATTCAATCTCCAGATGGCAATCAAGGACGGGAAGTTAAAAGCATAGAAACCAAAATAGGTTGGAACCATGTGTACGCCAAAAAGGTACGAATGGCGGCAATTGCAAATGTCAATGCTAAAAGTAAGGATGATTTAGCAGCTTGGGAATATACGATGATAGATGGTCAGGTTGTACTTGGTTCAGAACTTGAAAACGCGATAATACTGACATTTGGCACAGAAGGTCAAAAGCTAAGTGAATTAAAAGATGTAGCTGCAATAAGCCAGATTTTTAGAGCAATGTATACTGTTGAGGCTATGCATTCTGATAAAGAAAGTTTGTATTTTACAGAACAAGGCCAGCCTGTTAGCGTTGAAAACGGAGCTGTGCAAGAAAACACAACAGATCAATCGTCTACTTACAATGTGGCAGCTGTAATATTTGAATTGCAAGTTCTTATGGAAAGAGACGGTTATAACGATGAAGAGGTAGCTGCTGCTAGTTTAGGTGTGAAATATAAGAACTTAAATCCATTTAATGTGAAAAAGTCTGTAAGTAATGGCGAAAGTACAATTTCTCAGATATTTTCTAGAGGTAAAGGCAGAACATTAAATTGCGGAGGTTCAGCAACACTTGACGTAGCAAAAGAAGTATCTACGGTTGTATTTGGCGGAATGTCAGTGAATATTATGGCATCATCGTATAGCCAGAGTAAGCGAGAACTTGGCGATAAATTTAAAATTATAGATTCTGATGCCGTGGTGAATGGTGCTCAGCGTTTATTTGATTTTTTCAAAAATGGTGGTGAAACCTATAAAGCTGGTCAAAAAATGAAAAATGGTCAAATAGCAAAAGGTGGAGAATTGATGATAGATGGAAGTGGAGCATTAGTTGGCTTACTATTTGGAGCTATGGATATGTCTGTAAACGCTGCAATTTTAACTAGAGCTTTAGCGATGTACATATTTTACATAGAAAATGGTCGTGAAATTGGAGAAGGTGACAAAGAAGCAATAGAAAAAATAATAAAAGAAATAGATGCCAGTAGCACAGAAAACTTGCAGACAAGAATTGATTATGTGAAGAAATATATAACTGATGCTGGCAATTCAGATAATGCCAATAAAGATAAATGGACTGATGATGCAAAAACGCTCGCGTTTAGTGCATTAGGCAATATACAGATAATGGATGCAAACTTGGCTGGTAAAGATCCAGAGAAAATAGCACAAATGGCAGATATTAGAGGTAAAGTAACAATTAGCAATATCAATTCATTAAGAGGTGTAGATTTTAAAAGCATAAATATGGTGATTGTTGATGGCGGTAATTTTCCTAGCTCTGAGCTTCTACAATCAATAGGTAGAGCTGGCAGAAATGCTGATTGGAGTAAAGAATTTGCCTCTGTCTACATTTATTTTGACAGCAAAAGTCAGTCGATAAAGGTGACGTATAATGCGATAATTGGCGATTACAATTTTTACAAGACTTTTGGAATACCGTTATTTGATGGGGTAAACGCTTGGATGAATTCGCTTGTCACATGTATAAGCTACAAATCTGATCCATTTACACTGTTTACTGGAGGGTCAGTATTTAACTTTATAGACGGTGCTGAAATAGCAAACCTACCTAGAGAACTGCAAAACATGATACTTGCAAAAGTGTATGGTTCTGATTGGAAAGGAATAGAAAAAACTCTTAAGGAAAAACTAAATCTTTCTGCTGAAGAAGTTTTAGCACGCTCAAATGAAATTATGGATTTAGCCAAAAACAACATGGAAAGGATAAACAACACACTTAATCAGACATTACTGGAATTCATTACAGTTTATCGGTCTATGCAGTTAAAATCAGAATCTATATTATTTAAGGCAAATCAAGAGGCTAATAATATTTTAATTAAAGAACCGCTTGCTGAAGCAATATCGCAGCTTAGGAAAAAAGGTTTTACAAAACTAGCTGATGAGTTAACAAAACTTTACGAAAAATCTATACAAAGTAAAGAAGGGTCTTTATTTTCAAAAGGAAGTGGTGATAACGATACAGAACGCAAGTCTCCTTCAGAACAATTGCAAAGCACATTTCATACCATATTGGCAAATGCCAAGGAATTTATAGTGGAGGCGCAAAAAATTATAAAAGCATATGACCCAACACTTGCAGCTGATTTTCAGGCAAGGTTTAAAGATGTAGAAAATATGCAGAAAGAAGGAGCATTTGATAGTGTTAGGTCTGAATTTTCAAGTGAAAAAGCGGCAGGTAATCAGTCTTCTCAATACACATTCACTTCTGCATCAAGGACAGCATTGAATGGTAACTCGCCAGCAAGAGATGTAGCAAAAGTTTTAATTGCTTTAGAAAATCAAATTTTGCCTTCACAAGGAGAGTATCAGGGCGATAAGTTAACTTACAACCAAGCTGTGCAGCTAAATTTTATATCTACACAAGATATGCTTGAGGTTAATAAAGGAAAAATAGAAGATGTGAAGATATCGTTAAAAGGAACTTATGAACAAGACGCTAAAGATTATGGAACATCACAATGGAATGGTTTAGCTTATACAAACCCGAACGGCGATATAGTTTTAACAGATAAAGGCAAAATGCTTGCTCGTTTGTCTGCTAAAATAGCAATGCCTGATGAAAAAACGCTTGCATTGTTGATATTGTTATTTAAAGCACTCGGTATTGATTTTGAAAAGTTATTAGCTGTAAAACCATTAGACATTGCACCAAATTTGATACTTGCTGTTGATGCTTTGCAAAAAACCGGGTTTAAAGATTCTAAATCTTTTAGCGAACTTATGGATTTATCAGACAACATAGATATAGACAAGTTGGAAGATATGAGCAAAAAATATTATGAGCAAGTTGTCGCTCTTTATAGAGGTGCTCATTTGGTTAATGAACAGATTAGTGATGAGATGATAATTGAGCAGTGGAAAGCTATGAGCTATGCCGCAAGAACAGAAATATTAAATAACCTCGGAACTGAGCAATATAACTTTTTATCATCTTTGGAAAATCCTGTTGAAATCCCATCTGCTGTAGAAAGCCATGTTTCTGCACTTTTAATGGCAGCAGGTTTTGAATATAGCGGTAGCATGAAAGAATTTATAAAACAACAATACAACAAAGACAATCATAAGAATTTTGTGTCTGCTCGTGTGATGGGTCTTGTGTTGGGTGGAATATTTAAAAACAATGGGAAGAGTTATGGTGAATATGGCGAGATAAAATCCAGAATCAGAACATTCTTTGCTGGTATTAGCGAGTGGTTAATAGCAGCAACTGTTGGATTGGCAGCTATGGTACTTGGGTCATTATTCTCTCTTATAACATTAAATCCTGACCTTATACCAAGGCTTTTTGCATGGTGGATAAGTTTCTTCACTGAAGGTGCAAGTGCCATGTCTCAGTCATTTGGTTCATATGAGTATACTATGACTGAAAGCGAGTTTTTAGATAATACGTACTTAGAATTATTGGAGAGAGGCGAAAGAATGATGGGCGTATTTATGCGGGAAAAATCATCGCTTGATGGCACAGTTCTTGAATTTTGGACTGAGGGTATAAGTCATTTATTTTTGAAATTTGGTCAAGAATTCAGCAAGTTTGTGCGGATGATTTCAAACATTTCTGATGGTCTTAAGATAAAAGGATGGTTTACCTTTACAGCAGGTGCAGTTAACGATATAGCAAATCCTGACATTGTTAGTGTTTTCGTAAATATCAACTATAACATAACAGCATCTGGTCCTGGTTTTGGAGCAGGTGATAATGAGCAAAATGCAGTCAATTTGCAACCACAAGCTGGTCAACAAGAGCTATACCTCACATTTGCTGCAATAGCTCAAGACAATAAAACTTGGGAATCTAACTTTTCTAGTGCAGCTAGAGAGCAAATCATGAAACAAAACTCTTTACGATTTGACGCTCCAGAAATAAACCAAACAGCAATAGACAATATGATAAAACTTTACATAGCAACAGGAGCAGCAGCATTTGCGGGAAATACTGCACTAAAAATTTTAACAATTGCCGCTTATGTTGGAGCTGTATTGTTAATTAGTGCAATACTTGCTGTAATAATTGCTGCAACGATTTTTGCTTTTGTTGCTTCGTTGCCTTTTGTTATACCTATTGCTATAGGGATATTTATAGGTATTCCGACAATTTTAGTGGGGCTTAAACTAATGAATATTGTAGATGTGTTTAACCTTATACTGTTTAATACTGTTTATGCAGATCTCCGTTGGCGGATGCTCACAAATGATGATAATTATCGTGAATTTAGGGTAAATGATACAAACAATTTCACAAGAATTAATAATTATACCAATCTAATAGGAAGTGGAGCTGTTGCCAGCCAAAGCCCAGTTGCAAGAGGTGGACATACTTCTACATTTGCATGGTCAAAGGATGTCAAACAAGTGGTACGAGGTGGAATCAATGAAAGTGAATTTATTTTGGGTCGTAAAAAGCATAAGAAAGTGGATAAATTTAAAAAAGACCAAATTGAAGGAAATGCTAAAAAAGAGATGGAAAAGAAAAACGACGTATATAAACCTGACCCTAATAAAAAAGATTCTGAGAACAAAAAATTCCAAAAAATACATGATAAGCCATATCTTGATGAAGCAGAGAAAAAATTCAAATACAGCATTGGTGATTACTTTGCTGTGTTAGATCATTTAAGTATGTATTCTGTAGCTGAACAACAAGTAACTTTGGCAGCATTGCTACCTGGAACAGATCCCACGGTTGCATATTCAAGAGTGCAATCGTTAAAGTCAATACCTGATTCAAACCTTGTGTCATCATACGACGAATTACCTTTAAGTGAAATATCTAACAATTCCAACTGGGTTGTAGTAGAAAATGGCTTCACATTTAAGAACGATACTTACATTCAAGCAAAAGATGCACTTAAAGAATTTAGACATGTAGTTGAAAAATCTTTAAAAGAAGTGCCAGATCAAATTGATAGTGGAATTAAAGAAATAAAAAACCAAAAAATTGAAGATATTAAGGGTTTAAGAGATGATGTCATAAAAGCACTCATTGTTGCAGGTGACGAAGCTGCAACGCGTACCAAAATCTTGAAAATGCTTAAATTAACTGCACAGGCATTGGGAATTACTGAAAATGACATAATAAATATTACTAGCGACACTACAAATGAGCAAATAATAGAAAATTTACTGTTATCAATAAGTGGAGCACAATACGATGTAGTAAACTCGTTGGTTGAAGCATTAATTTCTGAATTTCCTGTGCTTGCAGATTTGCTACCAGCACCTGACTCTGATGCAGATAACCCTGACTTGGCAGACCAAACCCCACAAAACGTAGATGTTTGGACAAATCTTAAAAATATAGTTTATGATGCTGAACATAAGAAAAACGGTGTAGAAGCGAAAATTTATGCTGATGTTATTGAAAAAGTGAATAAAGCCAAAACAAAACTTGAAACGACACTAAAAGGTATGCCAGCAGCTGACCTCAAAAAAATTGTTACCCAGATTTTTGGAGAAAATGATGAGAATATCCCAGTGTATGATGGAACAGGAGACGAAAAGCAGTTTTATATCAATGCGATAATAAAAAAATACAATTCAATTCCTGGAGCAGAAAACACAACAGAACACACAACAGAAACACTATTAAATGATGTACAAACATTATATGCACTTAAACAAGAATATAATGAAGCGACAATTCTTATCAATCCAGAAGAACAAGACAAAGTTGTGCAAAAACTTGTAGAAAAAGGTTTTATACAAGATGCTACGCAATTTGAGCCGACCACATTTACTAATTTGATACAGCTTCGCAATGACCAAATAAACGATATTATTGGTAAAGATGCGCTACAAAGAGGCATAGAAGCATCAATTAATAATGTTTTAACATCTGAACACTTATCTACCCAACAAAAACTTGACAGAGCTACAGAAATTAGAGACGCTCTCGCAAAAGCTATTGCTAAAGGAGACAAAAAAAGACTTGTAAAATATCTAAACAGAGCAAGTGCTGAGTTTGGAATTGGACATGCGTTTTCAATGGATCATGATTTAGAGCTTTTAAAATCTGCAGCTGCAGAAACTATTAGCAAATTAAACATCGGAATAGTTAAATACAGAGATTATATTAAAGATTCTATAAGCAACAAAGCTTTTGAAACAACTCTTTCAGAAAGCTTTTTCAACAAAATTGCACCTTTAGAAAATGCCCAAAGATTAATAGACGCTTCTATTGGCAATGGTGCAACTCAGAGATTACTGAATTCTATGATAGGGTTTACAGGTCCTGAAGAATACAACACTGCGTTATTAAGAGTTTTAGTGCATTTTAACAACATAACAGAAATGGAAGGATATTTAGGTTTGAGTGGTTCGTATGCTGAAAAAGATATTGTAAGTAAAGCTTTTGAAACTTATGCTTTGTGCGTAACAGAATTTAGCCGTGGAGAAATGACCGAAGAACAGCTCAAACGTGAAAGTGAAATTATCCGGATGGTTTCAAATGTACTGATAGCAGCTATAGATAAAACAAAGGGTGAAGAACTAAAAACATTGATAAACAAAGATAAACTTACACAATCAGATATCAGCACTATTCAAAATATGCTTGGAAAAGACTATAAAGTTAACAATAATGTCTTTATAACAAATCTAAAAGATTATATTGACATTAGCTTTATTGATAATAACAGAGCTGCTTCAGCAGTGTTTAACATTGATGCTGCTAAAATCAAGAAAGCTTTTGAAAGTAAAGAAAGCAACAGCGGTAGCGTATCTAGTGAAAATAATGCTGATCTGTTAAACTTAATTGTAAGAGGTAGAAGAGGCAAAAAGAACAAACTTAAGACACCGTTAATGAGTCTTAAGAAAATTCGTGCTATAGCTCAAGCTGCTTAACGTGTGTATTTTAGTTGTAAATAAAAAAATTGACTCAAGCGGAAAAATCAATTAAACTTATGGAGTATTTTGCGCCCATAGCTCAATTGGATAGAGCGTTTGACTACGAATCAAGAGGCTAGAGGTTCAACTCCTCTTGGGCGCAATTGTCGGGTTATTTATAAATTAGGAGGCTTTTTAAATGTATAAAATTGTTTTAATTAGACATGGTGAAAGTATTTGGAATATGGAAAATAGATTTACAGGTTGGACTGACGTAGACTTATCTGAAAAAGGGAAAGAAGAGGCATTAAAAGCTGGTGAAATATTAAAAAAAGAGGGTTTTTCTTTTGATTTAGCTTATACTTCTGTATTAAAAAGAGCTATAAAAACTCTTTGGAGTGTTTTAAGTGAGTTAGATTTGGTTTGGATACCGGTAATAAAAAGTTGGAAATTAAATGAAAGACATTATGGTTCTTTGCAAGGTTTAAATAAATCGGAAACTGCTCAAAAATATGGTGACGAACAAGTAAAAATTTGGAGAAGAAGTTATGATATTGCACCTTTACCTTTGCAAGAAACTGACGATCGTTACCCTGGTAAAGATTTAAGATATGCGGCTATAGACAAAGATGGATTGCCGTTGTCGGAATGTTTAAAAGATACCGTTGCGAGAGTTGTTCCTTATTGGGAAAATGAAATTGCACCTCAAATCAAATCTGGCAGGAAAATAATTATTGCAGCACATGGAAACAGTTTAAGAGCTTTAGTGAAATTTCTTGATAATATCAGCGATGAAAATATAATAAATTTAAATATTCCAACAGCTATGCCGCTTGTATATGAGCTGGATTCTGATTTAAAACCAAATAAAAACTATTACTTGGGAGATCCGCAAGCTATAAAAAACGCTATGGAATCTGTAGCAAATCAGGGAAAAGCGAAAAAATAAAATTATTTAAATTTTTTGGCGTTCTAACTAAATCGGAGGGGCAATGCCTGAACAAAAAGTGAAAAAGACGGTTAAAAAAGCAGTAAAAACAAGAAAAGTAACAAAAACGGCACCAAAAAAACCAAAAACTGCAGCAAAATCAAAAACTTCAAAAGTTATTAAATTAAAAACAATATCCAAAAAAAAGCTAGAAAAAAGCCCTGAAATTGCAGAAGTTGTAGTAGAAAGCACCCAAAATAGCAACAATTCTTATATAGCTATAGACTATCCTTTTGAAAATGAAACTTTGCTCAGCAATCACCATTATGCGATACGTATAAGTACTTCAAATGATGGGTACGCAGAAGTTGCTTTAGATGGTGGTGAATGGTTTCGTTGTAGATTTAACGATGGCTATTGGTGGTTTGACTGGGTGAATTTTTCATATGGATATCATGTTTTGTCTGCAAGGCTAGTAAACCCCGAAGGTAAAATCATTTCTCAAACCAATAATCGCAAATGTAAATTCTAAAAACAGCACTTTTTCAGTTGTCACACAGCTTGCCTTCAATTCACCCTTTTCATGTGGTATGCAGTTTTCCGGAAATTCCCCTTTCTTAAAGTGGGTAGACAGCGATAGAAATTCCACTTTTTTCATGTGGTATGCAGCTTGCCGGAAATTCACCCTTTCTTAAAGTGGGTAGACAGCGATAGAAATTCCACCTTTTTCACGTGGTACGCAGTTTTCCGGAAATTCCCCTTTCTTAAAGTGGGTGGACAGCGATAGAAATTCCACCTTTTTCACGTGGTACGCAGTTTGCCGGAAATTCCCCTTTCTTAAAGTGGGTGGACAGCGATAGAAATTCCACCTTTTTCACGTGGTACGCAGTTTGCCGGAAATTCCACCTTTTTTAAAGGGGGTGGGCGGGCTTCGCACGGCCGGGGGTTTTAAAACCTAAAACATAAAGTATACTCATTAGACACTTACCTAAAAGCAAATCCTGACATTTTAAAACCCCCGTACACCCCCTTTAAAAAAGGTGGAATTAAAGGACAAGATGCATTTTTGAATTTGGGAAAATAAATTAAAGGAGTCAATTTCATTATGGTAAACAAACTTATTCTTGGAGACAATCTTGAAATCCTAAAAAATTAGATAGCGAAACAGTAGATTTAATCTATCTTGCCCACCGTTTTTCTCAAAAACGCAATGTCCAAAGAACGCATCGGTTACCCAACCCAAAAACCCGAAGCCTTGCTTGAACGTATCATCAAAGCATCATCCAATAACGGAAAAACAGCCGACGGAACACCGCGATACAGCTAAAGCGTTCGGATGACGGAAAGCAAACGGTTTCTCTAAAAACTGGAACGCATAATATAGCTGTGAAAGTTGTTGATAATGATGGGTTGGAAAATATAGAAACAGTAAAGCTAAAAATAAATGGTGTTGTAGAACAGAGCCGGTAGTTTTTTAGTGGATTTTTGTTTATTTCGATTAGCGTCGCTAGCTTTATTGATATTGGGTGAATTTTTAGGTTTTAAAACCCCCGGCCGCCGTTGGCGCCCACCCCCTTTAAAAAAGTGGGAATTTACGGCAAGTCCGCACACCCTTTAGAAGATATGGAATTAAAGACAATTTTTAAAGTCCGGTTGTTTTGCAGACTTGGTAGTTATTACACATTTTCTTGCAGGTAATCTGCGGACTTGTTTTTAACTCACCCTTTCCCTTATCTCAGTCACATCGTTGCCTTTAATTCACCCTTTTTCATGTGGTATGCAGCTTGCCGTAAATTCCACCTTTCCCTTGCGACAGTCATGTTGTTGCCTTTAATTCCCACTTTTTCAAAATAATATCGGGCAGTTTGCCTTTAATTCCCACTTTTCTAAAGGGGGTGGGCGGGCTTCGCACGGCCGGGGGTTTTAAAACATTCAGATTAATTTTTTTAAATAAGCTATTTGACTAAACCTAATTTTTTAGATTTCAAAGCGATAAGCCAAACCACACCATCAAAGCATTCGCTGCTACTACATACATTTGACTTATTCGTCCACCGCTTGTTATATTTACAGACGCAAAGCAACTAAAATTAAATTTAGGACTAAATTATGATAGAAAAGTTGATAAAGAAAAATAAAATTTATTCAGGAACAGCTGCAGAGTTTTATTGCGATGAAGTGGAACTACCAAACGGAAAAAAAGCAAGAAGGGAGTATTTAAATCATCCGGGAGCTGCGGCAGTACTTGCTTTTATTGACACGGAAAATATTGTTATGGTAAAACAATATAGATATCCTGTGGGACAAATTACTTATGAAATTCCAGCTGGAAAAATGGACAAAGGTGAAAGACCTGAAATTTGTGCCAAAAGAGAACTCGAAGAGGAAACCGGCTACAAACCTAAAACTTTGGAAAAATTAATTTCGTTTTGTCCTTCCACTGCATTTTCAAATGAAATTCTGCACATTTTTATTTCTTTTGACATTGAAAAAGGTAATGCCAATCCTGATGATGATGAGTTTGTCTCAAAAGAAATAATATCTTTTAAAACTGCTTTTGAAATGGTAAAATCAGGTAAAATTTTAGATTCAAAAACAATCATTGCTTTATCTTTGCATAAAAATGCAACGCTATCCAAAATATCCAAATAAAAGGAAAAACTTATGAAAAGAAATTTTTATTGTGCAAATGTTACAGAGGAGCATATTGGTCAAAAACTCACAGTTTGTGGTTGGTCTCATTCCCGCAGGGATCACGGTGGGGTTATTTTTATAGATTTAAGAGACAGAGAAGGAATTTTACAGATTGTTTTTGAACCCGAAAAACAAGAAATTTTTAAAGTTGCAGAACATATAAGAAGTGAATTCGTTCTTTGCGTTAAAGGTTTGATAAGAAACAGACCCGAAGGAACCGTAAACCCAAACATGGTTACAGGAAAAGTAGAACTTGTTGTTGAAGAGCTTGAAGTTTTAAATTCATCTCTAACTCTTCCTTTTGAAATTTCTGAACATGTTGATGTTTCAGAAGAATTGAGATTAAAATATAGGTATCTTGACTTGCGCCGTCCAAATTTCCAAAAAAATTTCCTAATGCGTCATAAAGTTTCAAATGAAATAAGAAATTTTCTAAACGAAGAAGGTTTTTTAGAAATAGAAACACCTTTTCTTACAAAATCTACACCTGAAGGTGCAAGAGATTTTTTAGTGCCTTCAAGAATTCATCACGGTGCTTTTTTTGCATTGCCGCAGTCTCCGCAAATTTTTAAGCAAATTTTAATGGTTGCTGGTTTTGACAAATACTATCAAATAGCGAGATGTTTCAGAGATGAAGATCTGCGTGCAGATAGACAACTGGAATTTACTCAAATTGACCTTGAAATGTCTTTTATAGATGAAGAAGATATTATTGACGTAACTGAGAGAATGCTTAAGCGGGTTTTCAAAGCTGCTCTAAATTTAGATATAAAAACACCGTTTGAAAGAATTTCTTATGCAGATGCTATGCTCAAATACGGTTCAGACAAACCTGATACAAGGTTTGAAATGGAAATAAAAGATTTTACGCAAGAGTTAAAGCTTTGCGGGTTTAGCGTTTTTTCTTCTGTCATTTCAAAAGGAGGGATTGTGCGAGGTTTATGTCTTCCTAATGGATCACAATTTTCACGTTCTGAAATTGACGGATTTACTAAATTTGTAGGAGAATTTGGTGCAAAAGGTTTAGCGTATATGAAAATTACAGACAACGGTGCAGAATCAAACATAGTTAAGTATTTTAAAGACGATGAAATCAAAATTATAATTTCTAAACTTAAAGCTGCTCCCGGCGATTTAGTAGTTTTCTTAGCTGATGAGGAAAAAATAGTTGCACAAGGTCTTGGGGCTTTGAGGTTAAAAATTGCAAAAGAGCAAGGTCTTATTGATAAAAATAAATTTAATTTTTTATGGGTCATAGATTTTCCGCTTATGGAATGGGATAAAGAGGAGCAACGTTGGCAGGCTTTACACCATCCTTTCACATCTCCTAAAAATCCTGACGAACTAAACAAAGAAAATGCAGGAACTGCAAAAGCACGTGCTTACGATGTTGTCTTAAACGGTACAGAACTCGGCGGAGGTTCTATAAGAATTCATAAAAGCCAAATACAGCAAAAAGTTTTTGATATTTTAAGTATATCGCAAGATAGTGCAAAAGAGAAATTTGGATTTCTTCTTGACGCTTTGGCTTATGGAGCACCGCCGCATGGAGGGTTAGCGTTAGGTTTTGACAGACTTTGTGCTTTAATTGCTGGCGAAGAATCAATAAGAGAGGTTATCGCTTTTCCAAAGACGCAAAAAGCTGTCGATCCACTTTCAAATGCTCCTTCTCAAGTTAATGAAAAGCAATTGAAAGAACTTGGAATAAAAGTAGTGATAAAGCAAGCTAAAAATTAAATTAAAATGAAAAAACTTTCCATAAAAATCGTTTTTATTATTTCCATTACACTTATGTTTTCAAACACTTCTTTTGCTTTTGATTATGAAGATGGGCAAAATGTAAAAGTTAATTTGTGTGCTAAAGATTTAACTTTGGTTACAGCCAAAACCCCAAAAGCACATGAAAGTGGTCTTTCGGGTTTTAAAAAAATTCCACAAGATGGAATGATATTCTTTTTTGACGATATCAAACCTCGTGTTTTTTGGATGAAAGATATGAATTTTCCTTTAGATATGGTTTGGATCACAGGTGATGAAATTATTGGTATTACAGAAAATATTCCAACCCAAAAAGTAGATGACGACTCTGAGTTAAAATTATATCCATCGCCGCAAAAAGTCGATATAGTAATAGAACTAAATGCGGGACGTGCTAAAAAGTTAAAATTAAAAACAGGCGGAAAACTAAAACTATTAGTGCAATAAAGGAGGTAAAATGGAAAGTCTTAAAACTATTAAAATTTTGAAAAATGACCTTACTGCTTTTATGAAAGCAAAAGATTTGGATAAGCTAAACGTTATCAGAGGAATTTTAAATGAAATAAATATTAGAGATATGAAAAATATTAAAATTACCGAAGATGAAATTGTAAAAGTTTTGAGAAGTGAAATAAAAAAACGCAAAGAATCTATTGAAATTTTTGAAAAAGCCAAACGCCAGGATTTAATAGAAAAAGAAAGTGCAGAAATTTGCGTTATAGAAAAATATCTGCCGGCAGAACTTTCAGACGAGGAATTGCTAAAAATCGTCAAAGTTGTTGTAGAAACATCATCTGATAAAAGTTTTGGAACTGTTATGAAGTCCGCAATATCTGCAGTTAACGGAAAAGCCGATGGAAAAAAAGTTTCAGCGGTTGTAAAGCAAGTTTTAGAAAATAAATAAAAAGGATAAAAAATGAATGCTACCATAGAAACAAGTTTAGGAAACATCAAAATAAATTTTTTTGAAGACAAAGCACCTGCAACAGTTGCAAATTTTATAGGTCTTGCGCAAGGTAAAAAAGAATTTACGGACATAAAAACAGGTAAAAAGGTTAAAAGAAAATTCTATGACGGTTTGATTTTTCACAGAGTGATACCTGAATTTATGATACAAAGTGGTTGTCCTTTAGGTACAGGAACAGGCGGACCCGGGTATACTTTTAAAGATGAAATAGACGATACATTGAAATTTGATAAACCCGGCATTTTAGCTATGGCAAATTGCGGTATAGATACCAACGGCTCTCAATTTTTTATAACTGAAGTTGAAACGTCTTGGCTCAACGGCAATCATACAATTTTTGGTATTGTAGAAGATGGTCTTGACATAGTAAAAACAATAGCTCGCGCCGCAGCAGATTTCTCAGATAAACCTGTAGATGATATAATTATTGAAACTATAAAATTTTAGTAATTTTAAGATGCAATGCATCGGTATAAAATAATGAGAGAAATAATAGAAAAAATTGAATATTTAAAAAAGAAAAAAAACGCTATTGTGTTGGCGCATACTTATCAACTTCCTGAAATTCAAGATATTGCAGATTTTGTAGGTGATTCTTTAGATTTAAGTAAAAAAGCGGCAAATACTGAAAGCAGCATAATAGTTTTTTGCGGTGTTCATTTTATGGCTGAAACTGCTTCTATTTTAAACCCTCAAAAAAAAGTTTTGCTTCCAGATTTAAATGCCGGCTGTCCTATGGCAGATATGGTAAATGTAGATGATTTAATAAAATTTAAAAACAAATTTAAAAACCCTGTAGTAGTTTCTTATGTCAATACAACAGCACTTGTAAAAGCGGAAAGTTATATTTGCTGTACTTCTGCCAATGCTGTAAATGTTGTTAAAAGTATAGCACAGGAAGGTGATATTATTTTTGTACCAGATAGAAATTTGGGCGATTATGTTCAAAAAAAATCTGGGGTTGAGCTAAATATTTGGAATGGATTTTGCCCAACTCATAACAATTTTATTTTGCCGGAAGTTATTTTAAAGGCAAAAACTGAACACCCGGCAGCAAAAGTTTTAGTTCACCCTGAATGTAGGTACAAAACTATTGAATTAGCAGACGAAGTAATGTCTACAGGAATGATGTGTCGTTATGTTAAAAAAAGTGATAATAAAGAATTTATCATTGGAACAGAAACCGGTATTTTGCATAAACTCAAAAAAGATAATCCGGATAAGCAATTTTACCCTGCTATCAAAGAATCGGTGTGTCCAAACATGAAAAAAATCACCATTGAAAAAGTTTTAGACGTGCTTACAAACGAAACCAACGTGGTTTCAATTTCAGAAGAAATTCGCCAAAAAGCCATATTTCCAATAAAAAAAATGTTGGATGTTTGGTCTTGAGGTTGGCAAATGTTTTGTAAAAACAAGTGGGTATTTTTTGTACTAATATATGGTTTTAGTTGTGTGCTTTATTACTTTATAGACGCTCGTATTAGCCTTACAGGAGTTCATTTAAATTTTGTTTACTACTCTTTTTTAATTTGCGCTATCGCTTTAATTATCAGCTTTATTCTGTCTTTGATGTTATCCTTAATAATTTCCATTTTTGCAAAAACCACAATATTTTTATTGGCTAAATTGAAAAGAAATTCAGCCGAACAGTTACACACCAAAGCAAGAGCGGTTTTTCCAGCTATTTGGACACTTTGGACGGTCTTTTCTTACATAATCGTATTTGCTGCTTACGTTTTTACAATTTGGTATTAAACTGTTTTTTGATGGTGATAAAATTTTATTTTAAATAAATGAATAGAGGTATTTGAATATGCCAGTATTAAGTTTTTTGCAGTACAAAAATGGGAAAAAACAAAAAGTGATTTTACTTGGTTCTGGTGCTTTGTCTATAGGTCAAGCGGGAGAATTTGATTATTCAGGATCTCAAGCAGTAAAGGCTTTAGAGGAAGAAAATGTTGAAGTTATAGTTATAAATCCTAATATCGCTTCTGTTCAAACCAATAAAGGAAAAGATAAAAAAGTTTATTTGTATCCGATAACTACTTTTTGGGTTGAGAAAGTTATTGAAATAGAAAAACCTGTAGCAATTATTTCAAGTTTTGGCGGGCAAACGTCTTTAAATTGCGTTATAGAGCTTGAAAAAAGCGGCATTTTGAAAAAACACAATGTGAAAGTGTTGGGAACTCAAGTTGAAGCACTTGAAGTTTCTGAAGACAGAGCGCTTTTTGCAAAACTAATGCAAAAAATAAATGCGCCTATTGCAAAGAGTCATCCGGCAAACACGGTGGTAGAAGCTTTAAAAGTTGCCGAGGAAATAGGATATCCTGTGATTACGCGTTCAGCTTTTGCTTTGGGTGGATTAGGCTCTGGTCTTGCAAAAAATGAAAGCGAGCTAAAAAAGCTCACAATGTCAGCTTTAATGTCTTGTCCTCAAGTTTTAATTGAAAAATCATTATATGGCTGGAAAGAAATTGAATACGAAGTTATGAGAGACAAAAGTGGCAATTGCATAACTATTTGCAATATGGAAAATTTTGACCCAATGGGCATCCACACAGGTGATTCTATAGTTATAGCACCTTGTCAAACAATCAATAACATAGAAAACAACATGCTGCGTGATACTGCTATTAAAATTGCACAAAATATCGGCATTGTAGGTGAATGCAATGTGCAGTATGCTTTAAATCCATCTGATTACAGTTTTTATGTCATAGAAATAAACGCAAGACTTTCGCGTTCGTCGGCGCTTGCAAGCAAAGCTACTGGTTATCCTATAGCTTATATTGCTGCAAAAATAGTTTTAGGTTTTGACTTACTTGAATTGAAAAACCCTGTTACAGCTACGACTTCTGCATTTTATGAACCATCTTTGGATTATGTAACTTTGAAAGTTCCACGTTGGGATTTGAATAAATTTTCCGGAGTTTCAAAATATCTGGGAACTCAAATGAAATCAGTTGGTGAAGTTATGTCAATAGGTAGAAATTTTTGTGAAGTTTTACAAAAAGCCGTTAGAATGGTAAACGAAAATGAGTCTGGAATTACGTCTGGTATTTTTCAAAAAGCAAGTGAGGATGAGCTGGAAAAAGAACTTACAAACCCTACAAATTTAAGACTTTTTGCCATTTACGAAAGTTTTAGACGAGGTAAAACTATTGAATATGTTTGCGATAAAACAAAAATATCGCAATGGTTTTTAACACACATATGTTACATTGCAGCTTGCGAAAAAGAATTGATAGAATTTTTTGCCGCCAAAAAATCTAGCAAAAAAAGCGTATCCAGAGAAGATGTTTTTAAAGCGTTTAAAAATATTTCAAAAGAGTATTTGCTTCATCTTAAATCCAGAGGTTTTTCAGACTTTCAGCTTACAAAATTGTTTTTGCAGTCTTTTGCAAAAGATTTAAATTTTTCAACAAAAGAGATAAGAAATTTTTCGCTTGCACTAAGAAGCTTAAGGAAAAAGTTGAAAATAAAACCTATTGTAAAACAAATTGACACAACATCTTCAGAATATCCCACAAAATCCAATTATCTTTATTTAACCTATGATGGAATTAAAAGCGATGTAGAATCTAAAAAAAATAGGAACAGCATTATTACTTTGGGAAGTGGAAGTTACCGCATCGGAAGCAGTCTTGAATTTGATTGGTGTTCAGTAATGACGAGCTCTTATTTTAAGAATAAGAAAAACGACAGCATTATTATAAACTGCAATCCCGAAACTGTTTCAACTGATTACAGCACATCAGACAGACTTTATTTTGAAGAACTTTCTTTTGAGCGAGTTTTAGATATTATAGATATTGAAAAACCTAAAGGTGTTGTAGCTTGTATGGGTGGGCAAAATCCAAATAATTTGATAGCACCGCTAAGCGAGGCTAAAGTTAAAATTTTAGGACATAGCCAAAAAAGCGTTGATGGCGCCGAAGATAGAATTAAATTTTCAGCAATGCTTGATAAATTTAGAATAGATCAACCCGAATGGGTTTCAGCAACTTCCATAGATGAGGTAAATAATTTTGTAAAAAGATTAGGGTTTCCTGTATTAATTCGTCCAAGTTTTGTGCTATCTGGAACGCTTATGAATGTTGCAAATGACACGAAAAGTCTAGATTATTACCTCTCTCTTACAAAAGACATTTCTGCTGATTTTCCGGTTGTAATTTCAAAATTTATTCTTGATGCTAAAGAAATAGAATGTGATGGAATAGCAAAAAATGGAGAAGTTATTTTGTCTTTGATCAGCGAGCATATTGAAAATGCCGGTATTCATTCTGGCGATGCTACGATGGTTTTTCCAGCACAAAAAATTTACGTACGAACTGTCAATGTTATCAAAGACATGGTCAGAAAAATTGTACGAGGTCTAAATTTAAATGGACCTTTTAATATACAATTTATCGCAAAAGAAAATGACGTGAAAGTTATAGAGTGTAATGCACGTGCGTCTAGGTCTTTTCCATTCATTTCAAAAGTTTCTGGGGTAAATTTGGCAGAGCTTGCTTGCAAAGTTATGAACAATGAAAAAATAAAAAAAATAGTTATAGACGAAAGTGAAATTCGTTATGTTGGTGTAAAAGCTTCAATGTTTAGTTTTCAACGTCTAGATGGTGCTGACCCAATCACAGGTGTTGAAATGTCTTCTACAGGTGAGGTTGGTTGTCTTGGCAGAAATTTTAATGAAGCGATGCTTTTGGCTATGTCTGCTACAAAAGTTACAAAACCTTCAAAAGGAATTTTACTAAGCACCGGAAGGGAAAAAGATAAAGTGAAATTTATGGAAGTTATAGACAATATTTACAAATTAAATGTTCCGGTGTATGCAACTAAAGGAACTGCAAAATATCTTGAAGAAAAAGGTTACAAAGCACTCATGGTTCATTGGAATTCTTTTCCACGAGCTGTAGATACAATAATAGAAGGAAAAGTCGATTTTGTTATCAATATAAATAAAGATTTAAGTGTTGAAGAGTTGAAACACAATTCTGAAATCAGAAAAACTGCAGTTCGCTGTGGCTGTTCAATCCTTACGAACTTAGAAAAAGCTATCGCTTATTTAAGAGCTTTTGATTCTTATCAAGACTTGCGTGCCTTAAAAGAAGCAATTTCTATGTAAATTTCTGCCATCAAAATTTTAAAGTAACTAATATTTATAATGAAAACAAAACTAAGTGTAAATTTTGCAGGAATAAAATTAAAAAATCCTATTCTAACAGCATCTGGAACTTTTGGTTACGGATATGAAGTTGCCGATATAATTCCATTAGAAAAGCTTGGTGCAATTATCACAAAAACAATAACTCTCCAACCCCGCATTGGTAACCCGCAACCACGAATTGCAGAAGCCGGAAACGCAATGCTAAACACAATCGGTTTGCAAAATATAGGTGTAAAAGCTTTTGTAGAACAACCGTTGAGTAAGCTTTCTAAAATTAAAACACCTGTTTTTGTAAGTATCGCCGGGTCTACTGCGAAAGAATATATTGAAATTGTAAAAATTTTAAGAAATCAAAAACCTATATCTGCAATAGAGTTAAACTTATCTTGTCCTAATTTAAAAAAGAAAATAATTTGTCATGACTTGCCTTTGATGAAAGAAATTATAAAAGGTGTAAAAAAATTTTCTAACGTTGCCATTATTGCGAAATTATCGCCGCTCATTACAGACATTGCCGAACTTGCTTTGTGCGTTCAAAACTTAGGTGCAGACGCTTTAACTCTTACAAACACATACCCGGCAATGGCAATAGATGTCAAAACTTTCAAACCAAAACTTTCAACAATAAAAGGTGGTTTGTCGGGTGCTTGCATAAAGCCGCTTTCTATCCGTTGTGTTTATGACGCTTTCCAAAAGGTAAAAATCCCAATAATAGGCTGTGGTGGGATAATGACTGGAGAAGATGCCATAGAATTCATGCTTGCAGGTGCTAGTGCTGTAAGCGTGGGAACGTCAAGCCTAATCTCTCCAAAAAATCTCATAAACATTATCAATGAACTTGAAAGCATTTTGACAGAAAAAAAGATAAATTCAGTAAAAAAAATAGTCGGATTTTTAAGATAATAAGTAGTAAATATTTAAATTCAATTGGAGTATTAAAATGAAAAATCTAATTCTTGCACTTGATGTTTATGATTTAAAAAAAGCTGAAAAACTTATTGAAGCTACAAGTCCTTATATTGATATTTTTAAGGTTGGACCTATCCTCTTCTTGCAATATGCAAAAGAGATAATAAAAATACTAAAAGATAATGGCAAAAAGATTTTTTTGGATTTGAAATTTCACGATATTCCAGCAACTGTTAAGCGGTCTGTAGAAGCTGCACGTGAACTTGGAGTTTACAGTTTGACAGTTCATTCTTTAGGTGGTCACGATATGCTAAAAGCTGCAGTTGAAGTTGAAAATAGGCCAAAAATCTGGGCAGTTACTGTTTTAACAAGCCAAGCTGCCACGCTTGATGAAGTAACAAAAAAAGCTAATTTTGCAAAATCTTGCGGTGTAGATGGAGTGATAGCGTCGCCGCTTGAAATATCTTCAATAAAAAAAGAATGTGGAAAATGCTTTCAAGTTGTAACTCCAGGTATTAGGTTTTCAAACGCCAACGATGACCAAAAAAGAATTGCAACCCCGCAAGCAGCACTTAACGATGGAGCAGATTTTCTAGTAGTGGGAAGACCTATAATAGAATCTACAAACCCGTCAGAAGCCGCAAAAATGTTTTGTGATAAAACATTTTGATACAAAATTCTTTTAACTTGAGCGTCTTGCCGCCTCAGCCAAGCAGTTCTACCACTACTTCAATTCACCCTTCCCCAAAGTAAGCCGCTCTTTCGCCTTTAATTTCCCATTCCCTGAATGAAACCCGCAAGCCTTTAATTCTCACCCTTCCTTAAAGGGGGAAACCCTCGACATAAATTCCACCTTTTTTAAAGGGGGTGTCCGATAGGACGGGGGTTTTCAAACCTAAATTTTAATTTATAACTAAACGTTAAATCGATAGGTCTTAAAACCCCCGGCCGCTATCGCGCCCACCCCCTTTAATAAAGTGGGAATTAAAAAATGTGGAATAAAACCCCACACCCCGCCTTTAATTCCCTTTCCCAAAGGGAAGCCGTAAGCCTTTAATTCCACCTTTCTTAAAGGGGGAAACCCTCGACTTTAATTCCACCTTTTTTAAAGGGGGAAACCCTCGACATAAATTCCACCTTTTTTAAAGGGGGTGTCCGATAGGACGGGGGTTTTCAAACCTAAATTTCCAGCTTTTCATATAATTTTATAAGTAAACGTTAAATCTATAGTTCTTAAAACCCCCGGCCGCTATCGCGCCCACCCCCTTTAATAAAGTGGGAATTAAAAAATGTGGAATAAAACCCCACAACCCGCCAACC
>JAITSO010000033.1 GCA_031287735.1 Elusimicrobiota bacterium
CTTCACGAACGCTGTCTTCTTTAAAATCCGGATTTGAAAAAAGTTTTTCGAAATTTAGTTTATCGAATTTTGGAATCATTTATACAAGCTCCTAAAATATACAAATAATTTTTGCAAAAAGTGTATGGTTTTGACTCCCAGCTTACTGCGACTTGGTTGATTTAATGTCGTCCATCCAAGGATAATGATTATACATACCTTTTATTTGCGTCCACTCTGGGTAAATCAAAGATATATTTGACATATCCATATTACTTTCATTTAAACGAAATGTTTCTATTAAAAAACATCTAAAATAAAATTCTTTTGGAGTTTCCTCGCCCACAAATTTTGCTGCGAGCAACCTCATATTTACAGCTCCTATTAAACTTAAGTTAGTAGATGCTGTAGATAACCAACTGTTCGGATGCGAACGCATTAATTCTATATCGTCATCAGAAATACCACCAATGGAACTCATTTTAATATTGGCTTGTCTTGTTAAATCAAGAGTTTTTAAACAACCTTTAGCAAGTTCGTTATAAGATGCCCAGATGGCATCAATAGAATTTTCTGGAAGTGTTTTTAAAAGCTCATTTAAAGCATTTTTAGCATCATCAAACATGGTGTTAGAACCAGCAACCTGACTAATTGACCCCACTTCCTCTATTTTTCCTTCTTTTACAAATTGGTTGTATATTTTTTGATATTTTTCAAAAGATAAAATTCCTGGACCAATCCATGCTCGTATTACCTTAATTGGTCGTTTTTCTTTTGGAAAACTATCAATCAATGATTGTAAAGATAGAAACGCTAATTCTTCATCTTGTTGTAATGTGCTTGTTACACCCCACAAAATATCTCCTCTTTTCACACCTAAACTGACAAAGTAAGGATAAGAATTAAACGTTACGACTTTTATACCATTATCTGTTACTTTTTTTAAAAAATTGTAAGTATATCCTGGTCCGCCATGTGAGAGAATAAGCCCGTCGTAACCGCTTTTAACTATACGGTCTACTACTTCCTGACATTTTAAAGGATCTGCATTTGTTGGAAAAACATCCACAATAAAACCTAGTGATTCTCCTTCCAAAACGCAACCATTTATGAATGAACGCTCGTCAGCGTTGTCGCCAATATTGCTAACTACAGCAACTTTTACCACATCATCTGCCATTTGTGCAGGCATATATTTTTTAAGCAATTCCATCTGTGTATGGGTTTCTTCTTTTGGACTTTTATTGCAACTCATAATTAAAACAAATACAATAAATATGGTGATTTTAAATGCTGAAAATGATTGATTTTTCACAATTTACCCTCTGACCAAAATTTTTTGGAACTAAAAAACCTATGCTATCTCGTTTTTGCCATCATTTTCGTTTTCTGTAATATCACGTGGTATTTCTAAATACATTGACAACCTCTCAGCTATCTTTGAAAAAACTGGTGATGCAGCAGACGTTGCATAATAATTACCTTTTGGTTCATCAATAATTACAAGAATCACAATTTTTGGTTCTAAAGCCGGAAGCATACCGCAAAAAGAAGCAACATAATATTTGTCTGAATACTTTTTTTCTTTTACATCGAATTTTTGGGCTGTTCCAGTTTTACCACCTGCTGTCCAGCCAGAAGTTTTTGCACTTCTGCCAGTTCCAAATTCTACGGCATTTTTTAAGAAAGTACGCATTGTTTTTGCAGTTTCGGCAGAAATTACTCTTCTAACTTCTTTTGGTTCAAATGTTTTATTTCCACTTTTATCATAAGGGTTTTCTATAGACTTTATAATAGACGGTTTCATTAACACTCCGTCATTTGCGATAACACAAAAAGCATTTATCAACTGCAAAGCGGTCACTCCCACACCTTGGCCAAAAGCAATATTAGCTAAAGATAGATTGTCCCAGCTTGAAACTTCCGGCAAATTGCCCCTTATCTCACCTGGCAAATCTATGTCTGTAAAAGAGTAAAATCCAAATTTTCTTATATACTCATAGAGTTTTTCTTTACCAAGCTTTTGGGCAACTTTTGCTATTCCTATATTTGAGGACTGCTCTATAATTTTAGCTACATTCATAGAACCTTTAAATTTATGATCATCTTTTATTGCACTATTTCCTATTTTATATCTACCATTTTCAAGATAAAACATATCATCCAACCCAACTTTTTTCTCCTCTAAAGCTGCCGCTGCAGCAATAATTTTAAAAGTAGAGCCGGGTTCATAATAATCACTTATGATAGGATTTTTTAAATTTTCTATTTGTTTCTTTTTGTCTAAAAAATCGAAATCTGGAAAAGAAGCAATAGCAAGAATTGCACCAGTCTTTGGATTTTGAACCACACACATAGCTTTTCTTGCACCATTTTTAATGAACGCTTCACGCAATTCTTCCTCAACTATAAACTGCATTCTTTTGTCTACATGCAATATAACATCGCTGGCTCGCAATTTAGTTTTATTTATAAATTCTTCGGGTATCGATATTCCAACAGCTTTTTTATATGCTTTTACTTTTACAACCTTCCCACGAAGGTATCTATCAAAAGATTTTTCTATTCCGCCAATTCCAGAGCCAGACACGCTAGTTATTCCTATAGTTTGGGCAAGCAACCTACCTTCAGGGTATTTGCGTACATATCTGAATTCATCTCCAACACCTTTTAAATTTTCGTTTCTAATTTGTTCTATATTTGTAACTTCTTGGTTTAATGGAACATAGCGTTTTCCTTTTAGTTGCGACAATTTTGTCTCTTTGATTTTTATTCCATTTTTTGAAAGAGCTTTTTTTACTTCGTCAAAATCTTTTATTTCTTTAGCATCAAGAAAAATGTTATGTCTTTTGACACTTAAAGCAAGTGGTTTGTTTTTTGTATCAAAAATACCTCCTCTTTTGGATGTTTCAACTCTTTCGCGTTCAACCATTCTATCAACAATAGGAGATATTTTTGTATGTAGAAAGCATTGTATATATATAAGCCGAGCAAACAGCCCAGCGAATAATACAATTACACACCATTTTACAATTGAGGTTCTGTCTGTAAATAACGGCGGTCTTTTGAATTCGTATTCAGCCGAATTTTTGTAAATTATTCTTGTTGTAGTTCTGACTTTTTTCATTTAACACTTTTTCTATAGAAATTTTTATAAAAAACAGCTAAAATTTGCCAGATTATAGTATATTTTAAAATTCTCTATTAATTACCCTTAAGCTTTTTGTGGAGCCGACAGTTGTTCAGGCAAACAACAGCGAGAACATAAAACTTCGTTATCGTTGATTTTATATTAAATAAAAAGGTGAAGTTATGAATAGTTCTAACTCGCACAAAAAAACATTATCAAAAATAGCACAAATAATTAGAAGTTCTAAAACTTTTTTTATAGCAGGACATATAAAACCTGACGGAGACAGTCTTGGTTCGTCTTTAGGATTAGCTGAAGCCTTAGAAATCATGGGTAAAAAAGCTTGCGTTTATTGCATAGACGATGTACCAGAAAATTTAAAATTTTTAAAAAATTCTAATTTGATAAAAAAAAATACTAAAGAATATGAGAAATTTGACTGTGCAATTATTTTAGAATCTATGAATTTTGAAAGAATAGGCAATATAATTTCTCCCAAGCAAGCTGGAAAAATAATCAATATAGACCATCATTTGTCTTATGGCGAATTTGGCGATGCAAATTACGTAGTTCCGGATTCCTCCTCTACAGCAGAACTAATCTTAAATATTGTTGAATATATGAAAGTTAAAATTTCAAAATCTTGTGCTCAATCAATTTATACAGGGATTTTAACCGACACTGGTCGCTTTCAGCAATCAAACACCACGCCAAATTCTCATATCGCCGCTGCAAAACTTATATCTTATGGTGCAGATGTCAATGAAATTTATAAAAAAGTTTATGAGAGTTCATCTGTCGAAGCCTTAAAGCTTCAAGGTCTTGCTTTAGAAAAAATTAAGACGCTTTACAAAAACCAATTCGTCTATACTATTTTGACTAAAAAAATGCTGAAAAAAAGTGGCGTTAAGTCTGAAGCTTCAGAAGGAATAGTAAATTATACTTTAAGAATCGAAGGCGCAAAAATTGGCTGTCTTTTTAAAGAAGTAGACAAAAAGAGTACTAAAATAAGTTTTCGATCTGTCAAAAGTTTCAATGCTTTAGAAATTGCTCAAAAATACGGCGGTGGCGGCCATAAAAATGCTGCTGGCTGTTGCGTGAATAGAAATATTGACGATACTATAAAAGAAATTTCTAAAACCATCAGAGAAAAACTAAATGCAAAAAGTTTATAATGAAATCTCTGGTGCTATTCTTATAGATAAACCTTTTGGAATTACTTCGTTTCAAACCGTTAGTAAAATCAGGAAAATTTTAAATGTCAAAAAATGTGGACATTGTGGGACATTAGACCCTTTGGCTACAGGTCTTTTGATTGTTCTTATCGGAAAATCTGTAAAATTGCAAGATAGCTTTATGAAAAAAGACAAAGTCTATTCCTGCTCTTTTTTGCTTGGAACTACAACCAACAGTGGAGATTTAGACGGAAAAACCACTTCACAAAAAAGCTTTTCGCATATAACTTTAAAAGATGTTCAAAAATCTGCTTTAAAATTTACTGGTGAAATTTTGCAAATTCCGCCTATGTTTTCAGCTTTAAAATATAAAGGAAAAAAACTCTACGAACTTGCAAGAAAAGGAATTGAAGTAAAACGTACCCCAAGAAAAATTACGGTGCATTATTTTTCTATAACATCTTATAACGACGGTATAGCCGAAGCAAAAATTAAATGTTCAAGTGGAACGTACATAAGAAGTTTAGCTCAAGATTTAGGAAATGATCTGGGATGCGGAGCTGTTGTAAAATCACTAAGGCGAGAAAAGATTGGTAATTTTGACATTAAAGATTCGCTCTTATTTAATGAAATTCAAAACGCAAATAAACTAATGGAAAACGTAAAAGACACCGAATTGCTTCTATCAACAGAAAAAAGCTCTACAATAAGTGATTTTTAGCCATTATTATTATTATTGAAAAGTTCTATGCTTTTTCTGTTTCTCATACCTTTTGTGAAAAGATAAATATAGGGTGTAAACACTGTAGCAAGCACGAGTGCAAAAGACAGTCCACCACAAACTGCAATAGCCATAGGTTGATTTGTAGATGCACCGCCAAAACCTAACGCTAGAGGTATCATGCCAGTAACTGTTGTGAGAGTTGTCATTACAATAGGTCTTAAGTGGTTTACAGTAGTCTCAAGAACTTTAGTTTTTAGAGTTAAAATATCTATTTTATCATCACCAGCCAACTTTTTTTCTTTCGCAAAAACTATATTAAATCTATCTATAAGCAAAATAGATATATTGACAACGTTTCCTACAAGCATAATAAACCCCAACATTGACATTGCATTTACGCTTTGACCTGTGATGAATAAAACCAAAACACCACCAAAAAGACCTAATGGAATAGCAGTCATGACCAATATCGGTTGGAATAAAGATTCAAATTCAGAAGCTAAAATCATAAAAATAATTATCACGCCAAAAAGCAGAGCAAATGAAACTTCCATTAATGCTTCTTTCATCGCTAAACTCTCACCTGAAATCACACAATGAACATCTGGATTGTTGAAATCTCTATCTAAAATTTCTTTTATTTTAGCAGTTGCACTTGCGAAATCTCCATCAACATTAGAAGAAAGCAGGTATGTTCTTTCTCCTTCTATTCTTTTAATTGCAGGAAGAGATTTCACAAACTCTGCTTCAGCAATTTGCTTTAGTTGAATTGTCATCCCCCAAGATGAATAAGCCGTCATTTCCATAGCTTTGCTTAGTTCGTTTCTGTCCGTTTCTTTCATTCGCACTTTTATGTCAATTTCGTCTTCTTGACCTTTAAGCGTGGTTGCAACAAAACCTTTAATTGAAGATAAAGTCATAGCTGAAATGTCTTGAATTGAAAGTCCAAACATTGATGCTCTTTCGCGATTTATAACTAGTTTCAATTCAGGCACAGTATCTGGCGGATCAAGCTTTATTCCATAAAATTCTGGCATTTCGTTCATTAAAGTCCGTATTCTATCGGCAGCGTTTTTTATAATGCTCAAATCCGCTCCTCTTATTTCAATGACAAGTCCAGAGCCACCACCTACTCCTGAACCAAACAATCCTTGCTGAGTAATAAACTCCAAACTTAAATCTTTTATATCCCACTTTTTAATTTCTGCTGCCGCATTGGCGGTAAGTTCATCGGTAGATATGCCTTCTTTGTGTAGCCTTCCTATAATTCTTGATTGATATTCACCTAAAGATTCTATCGAAGCTATGCCAGAACTATCGCCTGTAGAACCAACACTTACAGACAAATCCTTAATTTCAGGATAACCAACAAGAAGGTTTTCTACTCTTGTAGAAACATAATTAGTTACCTCAAGAGGAGTATCAGGAGGTAAAGACAAATTCATAACAAAACGTCTTTCATCAATTTTAGGCATAAATCCTTTAGGAATAAACATAAGACAGACAATACCTAAAAAGCTATAAATAAAGACTACAGACATAATTTTGCCCATAGTCATATCAAGAATTTTTTTAAAAATTGGTGTGAAGTGTTTGTTGATAACATCCATTCCCGCTGTGATTGATTGCTTGGTCAAATCTGCTGTAAGTGCAAGACGCGGAACAAGAAATATCGCAGCAAAAATAGAAGATATAAGAGAAAATGTTATCGTCAAAGAAAGTTGTTTAAAAAGCTGACCAATCATTCCCATAACAAAAACAAAAGGAATAAATATCGCTACAGATGTCAAAGTGGAACTCATAATAGGAGCAAGTAAGCTTTTTGTGGCCTCGTAAATCGCTTCTCTTTTTGGAACTTTGTCTTTCAATCTATAATAAGACATCAAAATATTTTCTAACACCATATTAGAGTTATCTACAACCATACCAATACCTACTGTCAATCCACCTAAAGACATTGTGTTTAAAGATATTCCTTGGAAATACATAAGGCTTAGAGTAGAACACATTGCCACAGGAATTGCGACGTTAATAATAGACGACGCCATAAAACTCTTCATAAAAAAATACAGGAGAATAAAAGAAAGCAAAATACCCTGAATACCGCTTGAGTAGAGATTTGCAAGTGATTCCTTAATAAAATCTGATTGATCTGAAGTTATCATAACCTCTACATCTTCTGGCATTTTTTCTTTAATATCTTTTAATTTCTTCTTTATATTGTTTGATAGTGTAATTAAATTTGAACCAGACTGTTGGTAAATACCTGCAGATATGTTTTCGTTTTTGTTGTACCTTGAATAACCTTTTCTGTCTTTCAATGACTCTTTTACATTTGCAATATCTCTTAAATAAACAACTTTTTCATTAGATTCTTGTTCTTGATTTTTTACTCTTTTAGAGCTCCCGTAACGCTTTATATTGTAATCAACTTTTGAAAATGCGAGGCTTCTAATGTCATCAATATTTTTAAATTCACCTACAGTTTTTACCAAATACTCATGTTTTCCTTCTTTTATTGTTCCAGCAGGATAAGTTACGTTTGAAGCTTCTAAAGCGTTTACAACGTCTGTAATAGAAATTTGATTCGCAAGCAGTCTACCCTTGTCAATCTCAACAAGAATTTCTCTTTCTTCACCACCTCTTAACTCAACCTTTGCAACTCCTTCAATTCTCTCAATTTCATCTTTCACGTTTTTTTTCGCTAGTTTTCTAAGATCTGCCATTCTTAATGGCGATGAACTTCCATTTTTATAACTTATTGAAAGCATTATAGATTCAACTTGAGTTGGATTATATTTCAAAACAACAGGTTCCAAAGCATCTTTTGGCAACCTTCCCTTTACAAGATCTATTTTTTCACGTGCGTCCATAGCTGCAAAATCCATCTTTACTCCCCAACGAAACTCGCAAGTAACTATGGACAATCCTTCTTTTGAAACAGACGAAACTCTTTTTATGTCTTTAATAGTTCCGGCCGTTTCTTCAACCATTTTGCTGATAAGTTTTTCGGCTTCTTCAGGTCCTGCTCCCTCGTATTTTGTAATTATGGTAAGTTGCGGATATTCAATAGATGGAAACAATTCTTGCGGAATTCTTGTGTATGATATTAAACCCAAAAGACCGATAGATAAAAACAACATTATTGTTGTGACAGGTCTGTCAACAGATAATCTCATCAATGACATTTTATTTTGTCTCCACAGGTTCAATATCTTTAAAAAACCACTTTTTTACTCTATTAAACCTTAATTTTATTCCAAGAAGCAAAGTTTTTAAAAAAGGTAAATTATTAAAAATTCCTTTGAGGCTTTTTTTAGTATCATCTAAAAGATAATACGCGGTTGGAATTATTAGCAGTGTAAGCATTGTTCCTGTAACTGTACCGCAAAGCACAACCAAAGACATAGAACGCCACATAGATGCTGCTTCGTCGCCGCTTAAAACCATTGGCAAAAGACCAATAGTTTTCATAAGAAATGTTATAAGCTCAGGACGAAGTCTTTCTTTGCAGCTTTCAAAAATAACACGTATTAAATTTATTCTGCCGATACGTCTTGAATTTATTTTATCAACAATAATAATCGAACCATAAACTATTGAACCAAACAAAATCATAATTCCGATATAAACACCTAAGCTAATTGGTTTTTTAAAAATCCACAATGCCAAAGCAACTCCAATAACACTTAAAGGCAAAGCAAACATTACCAAAAAAGGTTGTTTGTAACTTTCAAAAATTGATGCCAAAACAAAAAATATCAAAATAACTGTAAGGGCTATTGCTAGCATAAATTGACCGCGACTTTCTACAGTTTTTTCATAGTCTCCCGATAAATTGAAACTATAATCCCTTGGAAAAGAAATTGTTTTTAAAGCCATATTTATAGCAATAGCCGCCTTACCCAAACCTATTTTGCTTCTATTTGCACTTATCTGGATAAAACGTTTCTTATTTTTATGCCATATTTCCTGATTAGATTTTACTTCTGAAGCTGTTGCAACCTGCGTTACACGCGTTCTCAATTTAGACTGCTGATTTAAAATTGACAAAAACATAACATCACTAATGTTTTTCACTGAACCTTTTTTTAGCTTCGCTATAGACTCAACTTCTTTTCCTTCAGTTCTGTATTGCGTAGCTATCAATCCTCTTATCATCGCATGAAGACTATTGCCAAAATAATAAGCCGTTATGCCAAATTGAGCAAGTTTTAATTTATCTACAGAAAGATGAATTTCAGGCTCATCCTCGCGTATTCTTATCTTTACGTCATTGAGACCACTGATTTGTTGGAGCTTTCCAGATGAAGAAAAGGCAAGCTGCTTAAGAGTGTCATAATCGTTACCATAAAAATCTACAAACATTTCTTTAGAGCCACTTGCGCCAGAATCTTGATAATAAACAAAAGCTGGAGCATAATCTGGAAAGAACTTTCTAAATGATTCTTTGAATTTTTCAGCATCTTTGTAAACTCTTACTTCCAAAAATGTATGCAGTTTTTCAACCTTTGACGATACTCTTTCAACATTTTCCTTGAAAGACAATAGTTTTTTTTCCATCTTTTTAACAATTTCATTAGAAACTTCTATACGCGTTGCAGGCGGACATTGAACACCTATTCTGAAAGTATTGGCATCGCCAGCATCCATAAACTCTGAGTCTCTTGTCATAAAAATTCTTACTGAAGCCGCAAAAAGAGCAAAAACGACGATATACACAAAAATCTGCCGTTTAAAAACAAATTTTAACATGCAACCATACCAATATCTTATTTTCATATACCAACCTTGGAATTCCAAAGAAAAATCATTCTGCCATCTATAAATTTGAGGAGGTACAAAAAGCATTGTGCTTATTAAAGAAGCGACTAAAGCAAAAGTTATAGTCATCCCGAAAGGCATATAGAGCATTCTTATTTCAGGTTCTAAAAATACTAAAGGCAAAAACACTACTATTGTTGTGACTGTGGAGGCAAAAATAGGCTGCCACAATTCTGCAGTTCCTTTAACCACAAGCTCTTCTTTTGTTTTAAATGTATTCCTGTTTTTATGAAAAATTATGTTTTCTATAACAACAATTGCATTATCCATAACATTTGCCATACCCATCGCCAAACCACTTAAGGTCATCACATTAAAAGTTTGATCCGTAAAATACATCAGCAGAATTGACATAAAAAGACTCAATGGCAAAGTAGTAACAACTATAAATATATTTTTGACATTCCTGATAAACAAAAACAGAATTCCGGCAAGCAAAATACAAGCTTCTAAAAGCGAACGGCAAAGAGAAACTATTGCTTTTCCGATGTATTCAGCATCATTTTGCACCAATGTTACAACTATGTTTTCATCTAAAGTTGTTCTCAATTTATCTATAATTTTTGAAACTTTTGATGCAACATTCATAGTATTTGCTGTATTTTCCCTTTGAACATACAAAGAACACACGGCTTGCGAATTGAGTCTTGAAAAAGAAACCGGATCGTTGAAAGAATCTTTGACAGTAGCAATATCACCTATTGTAACAATTGACCCGGTTTCTGTAGTAGCAATAGCAGTATTTGCAACTTCTTCTATGTTGTTATATTCACCTGTAGCTCTTATCACATAGTTTTTCCCACCTTCTTGAATATTGCCAGCAGATATTGAAATATTTGCAAGATTTATTTTTTGAATAACATCTAATACCGGAATGCTATATGCAATAATTTTAGATTCATCTATTTCTATCAATATTTTTCTTTCTCTGCCACCACCGATTTCAACATTTGCAACTCCACTAACACGCATTATTTGTTCTTTAATTTGCTCTTCTGCAATTTGTCTCAATTCTTCAACTGTAAATTTGTGAGAACTTAAAGCAAGTATCATTATTGGAGCATCAGATTGTTCAAAACGTGCTATAATCGGTTTTTCGCTCTCTTTAGGAAGGAGATGCTTTATAAGAGCAATTTTTTCTCTGATATCTATAATAATAAAATCTGTATTAATACCATGATGAAAAGACATTCGAATATTTGATTCTGATTCTTTTGAAGCTGAAGTCATCTCTTTGAGCCCACCAAGTTCCATAAGAACATTTTCCATTGGTTTTGTAACGTATTTCTCAACTTCGCTTGCAGCAACGCCACCACGCAAACGCGTAACTACGCTTACGCTTCCAGTTGAAGTATTCGGGTTTAATTCTACAGGGATACGACCAACCATAAGCCCTGAAAACATTACCAAAGCACACACTAACATCAAGGTGGTAATAGGTTTTTTTATTCCAAGATCTATCATTTTTTAAATCTTCATTCCTTTACTTAAGTAATGACAAAAGTTATCCATATTTTCCACTTACATAATCTTCTGTTGACTTCTTTGATGGATTTGTAAATATCTTTTCAGTTTTATCAAACTCTATTAAATCTCCCAACAACATAAAAGCGGCATCTTGTGAAATTCTAGCAGCTTGTTGCATGTTATGAGTAACAATAACAATGGTGTAATTTTTGCTTAACTGCATTGTCAATTCTTCAATTTTATGAGTAGCCGCAGGATCTAATGAAGAGCAAGGTTCATCAAGAAGTATAATATGAGGTGCTATAGCAATAACTCTTGCTATGCAAAGTCTTTGCTGCTCTTCTAATGAAAGCATCAAAGCTGATTTTTTAAGCTTGTCTTTAACAGCATCCCAAAGCCAAACATCTCTTAAGCTTTTTTCTACAGTGAATGAAATTTCTTTTTTGTTTTGAGTTATTCTGTTAACTTTTAACCCAAAAGCTACATTTTCGTAAATTGAAATTGGAAAAGGGTTTGGACGCTGGAAAACCATTCCGACGTTTCGCCTGAGAAAATCAACATCTGTATTTTCATCGTATATGTTTTTCCCATCAATATTTATCTGACCATTTACAGAGACACCTTCAATAATATCGTTAATTCTATTTATTGACCTTAAAAGAGTAGATTTTCCACAACCCGAAGGACCAATCATAGCAGTAATACATTTTTCTTTGATAGATAGATTTACGTTTTTTAAAGCGTGAAAATCAGAATAGTAAAGGTTAAAATTCTTGATTTCTATTTTTGACATATAGACGATCTCTTTAAAAGATTAAAAAAAACTCTGTTATCTAAAACCTATCGCAAAAACGTTTTACTCAAAAACAAGTTGATAATCATTACACAAAATATTGGTTGCCGGTTTGATATCAAAATCTATTTTGAATAGTTCTTTTAACCTAATTTTTCTATCTCTAAAATAATCTATAACATCAGGGTTTAGCTTAATTTTTATCTTTCCATTGTATCCACCTGCGATCAATCGATCTATCTCATCACAAATACGTATAAAAATTGTCTCTTTCGAAAGGATTTTACCAACACCTTTGCAAAGTGGACAAGTGTCTCCAAGTAACGAAGACAGAGACTCTCGTTTTCTTTCTCTAGACATTTCGATAAGTCCAAGGCTTGTTATAGGCCAAATTTTAATTTTTGCTTTATCACCTTTTGTTGCTTCTCTAAGCCTATCTAAAAGCTTTTGCTTATTTGAACTTTTACGCATATCAATAAAATCTATTACAACAATTCCGCCAATATTTCTCAACCTAAGTTGTCTTGCAATTTCTTGTGCTGCTTCAAGATTTGTAATGTAGGCAGTATCTTCTTGACTGCTTTTAACTGTAAATTTTCCACTATTAACATCTATCGCACAAAGCGACTCGGCTTCTTGTATGATTAAGCAACCACCTGAAGACAGTTTTACTTTGTTGGAATTTGTTTTTTTTACTTCTTCTTCAATTTTATAAGCTTTGAAAATAGGCAATTTGCCATTGTAGAGAACTATTCTGTCGCGAAAGCTTGGAGAAATGTTTTTTACATACTCTAAAGTGTCTTTAAATTCTTTTTTTGAATCTATATGAACTGATCTTACGTCATCAGAAAGATAATCTCTTATAGTTTGAAAAACAACACCATGATCCTTATAAACACAACAGACATTCTTAGCGGCATTGAATTTTTTAATTATTGATTCCCAAAGCCTTGTCAAAGAAATTATTTCGTTTTTTATATCCGCTTCTGTAACACCTTCGGCTTCGGTTCTGGCTATTACTCCACCAGCAATGTCTTGCTTACAATCTGAAATTATAGATTTTAACCTTTCGCTCTCTTCCTTGCTTTCTATGTTTCTTGAAACACCAATATTGCCATTTCCCAAAGGCATGTAAACCAATAACCTACCAGGTAGCGAAATATCTGTTGTGACCTTAGGTCCTTTTGTGTTTATTGGCTCTTTGTAAACTTGAACCATAACATCTTGCGACTGCTTCAGCACATTTTCTATATTTTTCTCACCACGTGCCTCTATTATATCATCAATATCCAAATAAGCACTTTTGCCAAAACCAATATCTACAAAAGCAGCACCCAAAGCCGGAACAACATTTTGAACTTTTGCTCTATAAATATCGTTTAAAATTTTCCCAGATTCGCGTCTTTCAATAAATAAATCAAACAACCTCCCATCCTCAAGAACCGCTATTTTTGTTTCTTCAAGTGTCCTGTTAATTATTATTTCTTTTTTCACCTTTTTTAAACTAACTCCCTAATTACCTTATAATTTTTGCAATATTTTGTGCTAAATTTTTAGAAACATTGTCATCAATTTGCACATTAGAATTATCAGCAATCAAAATATTGTTACTTATCCTTTTAAACTCTTCTAATAATTTTCCGAAATCTTGCGAGCGTGGATAGTCTGAAATTATAAATTCTATATTTTTTCTTTTACATAAAGCGTACAGTCTGTTTACATCGTATAAAATCCATTCTTTAATAGATGCAATTTTATCAGAATGATCTAGCCCCTTCATTGCTGCTATAGAAGAAATTTGCCCATTTTGCTCACCTATATACTCTTTTAAGAACAAAGAAAAAGTTAAAGCTGAATCTGAAATATCGCCTTCATAAGAAATGAATACAACGCCAAGACCTTTATAGCAAAGATTGGCAGCATTAAATGGATCTACCAAGATGCCATCTTCAAAAAAACGCAAAGCTTCACTTTCTTTGTTTTGAAAAAGCAGTAAAGTTCCTTTGCTGTAATAAAGTTTTGAATCAGACGGATATTTCACCAAAGATTCATTTAACATTCTATCTGCAGAGTTAAAATCTCCCAAATTGATTGCATCCCAAATTTTGCTATATTGAGAATCTGGAATAATTGAGCTTCTGTCAATGTTATTTATGCTTAAAATTGTAAATCTTGGAGTTATTTGAGCAAATTGTGCTTGCGAATCTACTTCATTGGAATGTTTCTTATTGGATAAAAAATGAGTTGCTGTGCTAAATATTTGGTTAAGACCATTTCCTTCTTTAGTTTTAGCTAAAAAATTATCGTTGTATTCTTTAGCTATCAACTTTGCAAGCTTTTTTGTAGAGCGATTGTTTGCAAAATCAGATTTTGAAGCTTGCGGCTTATATTTACCAATTTTTTGAAGATAGCTAGAGTACCCTGTAAGATTATAAAAATTAGAAGCTCCGCCCATAAAAATTGCATAGACTTTATTTTTGCTATCGCTTTCATTGTTTAGGAAAGTTAGTGCTGCTTCGTATATTTGAGAAGTACTAAAATTTAAATATGCACAATTTATCACAGAAATCTTTTCACTACTAAATTTAGCAGAAAGATTTTTTTGAAGTTCAGCTACATAATCATTAGTTTTTCTGGTTCCTAAAACAGCATTATCGCCGAAATAAAATACTTCACATTTAGTTATGTCGTTTCTGCTTTGCGAAAATAAATCCCCAGAAAAAGACAAAAGATAGAAAAAGGCAAGAATTAAACTTACATTTTTCGCTTTCATTTATTTACCCCCACCTCACAATTAAACTTACAGTTTTATGTTTGCTTTTTGGAATGTTATAGCTCAAAAACATTATCTTTGATTTCTACCATTAGTTTTGTTCTTATTATCCTGTTTATTATACCATATTTTCCACTATTTATCACTTTAGCTAGCAAAATATCTGGTTTTATAGATTTAGCTTTTTGTATTCTCAAAGTTATATTAAAATCTCCATTTTGGTTTTTCAATTCTTTAATTAATGGTTTAGCATCTAGTTTGATTACTTTTTCTTTTTTTATCATTTCAATAATAATTTCAGGTTGCTTTAAAAATTCATCCAATGTTTTTTGTGCAATTTCTATTCCTTTAATTTTATATTCAACAACATTAGCTAAAGCATCTACTGTTGGAAAATTTTGTGGAACTTTTTGAATATCTAACAAACCAAACCCTGCCGGCAAAGCTTTTGAAACCTTTTCTTTAACTTCATCTATAAGCATATCTTGTACAAAATACAATTCCGCAAATTCGCTGTAACTTTCATAACCCATAGACAAAGGTGGACCAAAAGAACATTTTATCTGAGGGCTAAATCCCGCACTAAAAGCAACTGGCAACTTTGAACGCCTAAAAGTACGTCTTAAAACTTCAATTTGCTCTAAATGAGAAACGAACCGTGCATTTCCAGTTTTTGAAAAGCGCATTTTTAACCTCATAACCGATGGCGTGGTCTGAATTTTTGGATCTTCGTAATTTTTAGGCAAATCGTAACTCGCTTTATTAAAACCACTATCTGCAGGTTCAGACGTTTCGTTTATTCCTTTAACGAAATCAGCGTAAAGCATTTCTTTTGACATTCCAAAATCCAAATGTTGCCAGGGAAGTGTTTCGTTTTCATCTATTTTCCTATAAACGTAAAAATCTAAATCTAATTTGCTTTCAGCAATAGCGGATTCCCAAATTTCATAATTAAATCTATCAGTCCATTGTTCAAAACGTGATCCTTTTTGCCAAGCTTTAAAAATTACCTGCGATTGACGCCTATCGCCTTTGGCAATGAAAGCTTCCAAAATACTCGATTTGTGGTTATGTGCTTTAACGTTAGCAGGCATGAGCTTTTTTAAAACTCTAATACTCTTTTCTATTTCATCCGCTTTTTTCATTGACGACCACTGAAAAGGCGTTTGTGCTTTTGGAACAAAAGGTGAAACCGTGACAGTAAAATTTAATTTAACGAGCTTTTTAATATCTTGCACAAGTTTTGCAATTCCTGCTATATCGTCATCAGTTTCTGTAGGCAAACCTATCATAAAGTAAAGTTTTATAACTTTCCAACCAAGAGAATTTGCAGAAATTAACGTTTGAATTATCTGTTTTTCAGACAAATATTTTCCAATAACATTTCTAAGCCTATCTGTACCTGCTTCTGGTGCAAACGTGAGCGTAGGTCTTTTACTTCTATTTATGTACAGAGCGGCTTGCAATGAGCGTTCATTGCATCTCAAAGATGGCAAAGATATATTTAGTTTTGAATCTCGATATAAATTATTCGTTTCAATTAGCAATTTATCCAAATTAGAATAATCGCTGCAAGACAAAGATGAAAAAGAAACTTCCTCAAAACCTGTAGATTCTATGCCTTTTTTTGTAAGTTCTAAAAGTTTTGTAAGCGGTCTTTGCCGCCAAGGACGGTAATATTTTGAAGCTTGACAAAACCTACATTTGCCCGGACAACCTCTTGCAACTTCTATGTTTAACCTATTATGCACTGTTTCGACAAACGGAACAATTTTTCTACCCGGAAAATAAGCATTTTCCAAATTTAGAGTTCTTTTTTTTACAACAGCTTTTACACCGCAATATTTAGGAGAAATTCCTTTTACAGTTTTATCAGCATTATAAGTAACATCATACAAAGACGGAACATAAACGCCTTCTATTAACGACAAACGCAATAGCATTTCTTGACGCAAAAGGTTTTTGTTCTTCAATTTTTTGCAAAGATTTATAATATCTTCAATAGCTTCCTCGCCATCACCTAAAACAAAAAGATCAAAAAAATCACAAAAAGGTTCAGGATTTGTAAGTGCAGGACCACCGCCTATAATTAGTGGTTCTTTTTCCTCTCTGTTTCGAGAAAAAATAGTAATACCAGACAAATTAAGCATATTTACTATGTTCGTAGCGGCAAGTTCGCATTGAATTGTAAAACCAACCATATCAAAATTTTTTAGAGGAGTTCTAGTTTCTATAGAAAACAGGTCTATTTTTTTTTCTACCAAAAGCTTTTCTAGATCATCATCTGGCGCAAAAGCTCTTTGGCAATTAGCTAGTTTTTTTTCATTTATTAAATGATAAAGAATTTCCAAACCCAAATTAGAAGCACCAACTTCATAAATATCTGGAAAGCACAAACAAATAGAAAACCCACAATCTACAGAAGGAATTTCAGAATTTAATTCCATACCAGTGTATCTTGCAGGTTTTTTTATAATGTTTAAAAGTTTTTCTATTTCGGATTCAAAATTATTCATATTCTCATCGTATAAATTTTATATATGCAGTGTTTGTAAAAAGCTTAAAGACAAAACAGTGCAGACGACGTTTCGTTTTCCCATACTTCCGTTTGGCAAATTTTTGCAAAAGCGGTTTCACACTTTTTTAACTTTTCAAAGATAAATTCTGCTATATTTTCAGCTGTAGGATTTAACTTGTCAAAAGGAACAGTTTCGTTTAAAAATTTATGATCTAAACATGACGTTATTTTCTCCAATTCTTTTTTTACATCTGTAAAATCAATAAGCATGCCGTTTTCTTGCAAAATATCGCCACCAAAAACTACTTTTACCTTCCAATTGTGCCCGTGTAAATTTTCACATTTACCTTTATAATTTCTTAAGAAATGAGCACCTGCAAAACTTTTTGTTACAGAAACTTTATACCTCATACTTATTACCCCCACAATTCTTGCTTTTTTACGTTTGAAATCCTTTTTTCAAAGAATAGTTTTCCGATTTTTTCAAACTTTTTAGGGTTATCGCTCACAAAAAACTTAAAATTCCCTTCTTTTCTATTTGATAAAATTTGTTTTTGAGCTAAATTTTTTTTTACTTCCAAAGCCGTGGCTTGAGCCGAATCTACAATAGCTATTTCCTGTCCAATGCTTTCTGCCAATGCTTTTTTAATAAGTGGATAATGCGTACAACCTAAAACCAAAACATCTATTTTTTTTTCTAAAAGTCGTTTCATGTACTTTTTTATCACAGCATTTGTAATCTCGCCTTTGATCCAACCTTCCTCAACAAGTGGAACAAGCAAAGGACACTCCTGCTGATAAACTTTTGCTTTAGAAATTTTCCTTATTTCTGATGGGTACGAACCGCTTAATACAGTTCCCTCTGTGGCTATCACCCCGATTGCTTTGTTGTTTGATTTTAAAACCGCTTCTTTTGCACCTGGTTCTATAACTCCTATAACCGGCACATTAGAGTTTTTTTGCAAAAACCTTAACGCAAATGCCGATGCAGTATTGCAAGCTACAACAATTGTTTTAACTTTGTTTTTTATTAAAAAATAAGCAATTTCTTTTGATAGCTTTATTACAGCATCTTTTGACTTTGAGCCATAAGGAACATGAGCAGTGTCGCCAAAATAAATAAGGTTTTCGCCAGGCAAAATTTTATTTATTGCAGACATAACAGTTAGTCCGCCAAATCCTGAGTCAAAAATTCCTATCGGGTTATTTTTTACCTTTTTGCTGCTTATCTTTTCTATCATAATAACGAACAACTCCTTCATACACTGTGTCTGCAATAGCAACTTGAAATTTTTTCGAATTAAGCATTGTTTCTTGAGAATAATTGCTAATAAAAGCACTTTCTACAAGCGTCGAAGGCATTTGCGTTCCGCGTAAAACAAAGAAATTGGCCTGCTTTACACCATTATTTTTTATTTTAGTTCTTTTGGGAGCTTCAGAAGCTATAAAACCGCAAAGTTGCGAAGATTCATTTAAAAACTCATTTGCCACCATAGACCACAGCATCTTCTGAATTAAGGCGAGCTTTTTTGTGGGTTTTCCTTCAAGTTCTACAACAGCATTTTCAAGAGCAGCAGTAGCAGCTGCCTGCGTATCAGAGGCATTTTCGGAAAGAAAATAAATTTCAAACCCATTGGCGTTTCTGTTGAGGTTTGAATTGCAATGAACTGATACAAATAAATCGGCCTTTTTTTCATTAGCTAAATTTGTTCTTTCGGCAAGTGCTACGAAATAATCACCACTCCTTGTTAGCAAAGTTTCAAAATTTTTATTGCGATCAAATAAAATTTTTAACTCTTTAACTATTGCAAGGTTAATATCTTTCTCTTTTATCCCATTAGGTCCTATCGCTCCCGGGTCTTTACCGCCATGTCCAGCATCAAGAACAATAAGTTTTTTGTGCGAAGATACTGAAAGGTTACTAACAAGTACCTTTTCGTTTTCGTCTTCGTCATTTTTCTCTTTCTCTTTTTCCTTTTCTTTTTTTTCAGGTTTAACGTCATTGCTGCTAGCAATTTCGTCTTTTATTATAGTGTAGCTGTCATCTACAATATTTTCATCGCTGTACTTAACAGTGGTTTTAGCAAGTTCTTTAGTATCATCTTCATTTTCAACGATTTCTGGCATTTCCAAAAGTTTTGCTTGTCCTAAATTTCTCATAGCATCAATTTCTAACTGAATGTCTGCATCGTGCTTTTGTCGGTCAGCAAAATCATTTTCTTGTGTGCTTTTAGCTTCTTTAACTGTCTCATTAGCGATTTCTTTGACCACTTCTTTGCCAGTTTCTTTAACAATCTCTTTGGCAAAAGTTTCTTCTTGCAAATTATTTATTACGGTATCCTTATCCTGGTTGCAAGCAATACCTACTGAAATTCTTTCAGGGTTTTTAAGTTTTTTAACTTCAACAGAAAACGTGAGAACATCAAGGTTTATTTTTACCATGGCTTTTCGTCCGATAGTTTCATAAACTATATTTTCAATAATTCCATCATTTACAGAAACAGAATTTTTATTGACCAGTCCACCTAAAATCTCTAAAGTTACAGAGTTTGTTCCTTTTAAAATATCATATGGTAATGATTTTTCAAGCTCTATAACGACCTTCGTTTGATGTTTTTCTGTGAAGTGTTCGACTGACGATATGTTTGATTGCCGAGTTATAGATAACACATTTTTATCTGCATTCCACAGGCAATCAATTCCTGACACATCTAAAAAATTTTTTGAAGTCGCAAATTCTGTTGGTACATAAATATCATTGTTTTTAAATAATGTAGGCGAATAAAGCTGCATTGTATTCTTGCCATATATCACTTTATTGGAATTTGCCTTAATCTCAATCTTTGTATTGTTTATATTCATTATAGCTAGAAAACTCACCATGTGCCATTCCAAAGAAGCGTCAAAAATTTTTGACAGTTCTTTTACTGAAAAATAGCTTGTTTTTTCGCCTACTTTATAGAGATAAATGCTGGGATGCGGACTTCCATTTACAGTAACTTTAACTCTTTGACGAGGCAAATCTTTGCTATATGCACAAAAAATGAAAGAAACTACAAATATCAACAAAACGTTTAAAATGCTTTTTAAAAATTTCATATTTTTATCTAAATTCAAAAATTAATCCTTATGCAAAAAATAGAACAAACCAAGCAAATTTATTTTTCAAAATTAAGCTGTTATATAACTATTTGCTCAAAAAAAACAACCTCAAAAAATTTTTTTGAAAATATGGTCTATGTTTTTGAATTGAGTTTTTATGTCACAATCTCTTTTTATTTCTCTTTCAGACAAGTGTTTTTTTATAGTTTCATTTCTAATGCAGGCTTGCTCAAAAGAAATTTTATTTTCTCGTGCATAAAATGCAGCTTCTTGAGCTGCAGCATAAGCACTTTCTCTTGACATTCCCTTATCAACAAGCGACAAAAGCACAGTTCCTGAAAAAAATGCATCTTTTGTTTTGTTTAAATTGGCTTGCATATTTTCAGGATAGACGTTTAACCCGGATAGCAAATACTGCATTCTCAAAATCATATAATGCAAAACTATAGAAGCGTCCGGCAGCATAATTCTTTCTGTTGAAGAATGGCTAATATCTCTTTCATGCCAAAGAGCGATATTTTCTAAAGCTGTCATAGAATATCCTCTTAAAAGTCTTGCAAGTCCGCAAATATTTTCTGATATTATTGGGTTTCTTTTATGCGGCATTGCAGATGAACCTTTTTGACCTTTTGTAAATGGTTCTTCAACTTCAGCAACTTCCGTTCTTTGTAAATGCCTGATTTCTACCGCAATCCTTTCTAATGATGCTCCTGTATGAGCAAGCATTGACAAATACATTGAATGTCTATCGCGCGGAATAATTTGCGTAGATACAGGTTCAGGTTTTAGATGCATCTTTTTGCAAACATAAATTTCAATTTTAGGGTCTAAATGAGCGAAAGTTCCTACAGCTCCTGATATAGCACCATAACTAACATTTTCAAGTGCAAAATAAAGCCTTTCTAAACATCTTTTAATTTCACAATACCAGGAAGCAGCTTTAAGACCAAACGTCATAGGTTCTGCATGAACTCCATGCGTTCTTCCCATAACCGGCGTCATTTTATGCTTTTTTGCAAGTTTTACAGTCACAGGTAAAAGTTTTTTAATTTCCGAAATTAAAAGCAAAACGCTTTCGCGCATCTGAGCACCCGTAGCCGTGTCTAAAACATCCGACGACGTAAGACCTAGATGCAAAAACCTACCATCCTCGCCAATACCTTTGACCACCGCACTCACAAATGCAATCACATCATGCTTAACAGTTTTTTCTATTTCATTAATTTCATTGACGTCAATGCTAGCTTTCTTCTTAATTATTTCGAGTGATTTTTTAGGAATTGACCCAGCTTTTGCCATAGCTTCTGCAGCAAAAATTTCAACATCAAGCATTTTTTGAAATCTGTTTTCATCAGACCAAATTTTTTTCATTTCAGGTTTTGTATATCTTTCTATCATAAAATCTCCTAAAACGCACTGTTTTATGGTCATTATAATCCAAATGTAATTAAACTTCAATCTTACTGCGTATGTTTTGCTATAAATAGCACGTGGGTAATGCACAGTTTGCCTTTAATTCCCACTTTTTTAAAGGGGGTGGGCGACAACGGCGGCCGGGGGTTTTAAAACCTAAAATATAAAGTATACTCGTTAGACACTTACCTAAAAGCAAATCCTGACGATAGAAAACCCCCGCGCTTTTGCAAGCACACCCCCTTTAATAAAGGTGGAATTAAAGACAAAGGATTGTGACTATACCAGTCTTTAAAAATGCTGGATTAAAAACAAAAGATTGAGGAACTATTACAAAGAGGTGGTTGCAATTCCACCTTTTGCAAGATGGGTGCGAACAGCTTGCCAAAAATTCACACTTTCCCTTGTGTCAGTCACGTCGTTGCCTTTAATTCCCACTTTTTCATGTGATACACAGCTTGCCGGAAATTCCACCTTTTTTAAAGGGGGTGGGCTACGCACGGCCGGGGGTTTTAAAATCTAAAATATAAAGTATACTCGTTAGACACTTACCTAAAAGCAAATCCTGACGATAGAAAACCCCCGCGCTTTTGCAAGCGCACCCCCTTTAATAAAGGTGGAATTAAAGACGAAGGCCCAGCTCGGTCGGTCTTTAAAAAGCACTGAATTAAAGACAAAGGATTGCGGACTATGCCAGTCTTTAAAAATGCTGAATTAAAGACGAAGGGGACAGCTCGTCCAGTCTTTTAAAAATAGAAAATTAACGGCAGAATACTGGCTTATCCACTAGAAAAGTAGTTTTTGGTTACCTTAAGAAACCGTATTCGTAAACTTTAGGTTCTATTTTTTGGGACAGTAACTTCAAGTTTTCTCTGAGAGTTTTAATAAGTTTGCTGTATGTTTCATCGGTAGATTTGCTGTTCATCTTACCGTTGGGTAAACGTCCTTGGAAAAACTCTCGGATGTCGTAAAAAGAAGCGTCTACAGAAGCGGTTTTATTGTTTTTGATTTTGGCGTGAAAATATTTCCATAGGTCAAGACCTGCATCAAAGACTGATTGGGACCGTGGAGTGAAAGTTTTGTTTTTCAGGTAATTACTCATAAAATTGGATTCAAATCTTTCTTTTGAGTTTACAGCTTGCTCGGTAAAAGGAATCCAGTGGTTGACACCGTGCTGTGATGAGATTCGGTTTTGCCCACAAAAGAGCGTAAATGCAAGGCAATCATGCTGAAATTCAATGTCATTTTTATAATTGTCATTAGCTGGGCATAAGAATTGATCCCGGTTATTAAGCCATGAAGATGCAATACAAAGTCTGACGGCAAAGTATATACACCCTTCAATTAAATTTTTTTCTGTAATTGTAAAATAATTAAAGTGTCGCGTTCCCCGCGTTACAGCAATATAAGGCTGATTCGTTGAAAGAAAATCTGTCCCGGGATTACTCATGAATCCTATCGGGTCGCGTGCTGTGCAGTCAAATTCTTTTATCCATTTGTTTATGGATTTCTCACCGTTATAAAAAAGTTTTTTTTCGATGTGCTTTCCGGCATTATCAAGCACATCCAGTTTGAGTGTTTTGGGAAACTTAAAATCATACCCATTATGAGATAATTGCCAAATTATAAACACTATAGGAAATTTCCCGACAACGTTATCAAATGTATCGGCGCGGCAGATAAAGCCGTTCTGAAATTTTGCCGAAAATAAAGCACGAAATTTCTTAAAATTTTCTGAGTTAATATATTTTGGAGTTGAAAACGCCGCTAAGTATGCACCGCCCAGTTTATGTATAACCCGCATAAAAAATAGTGCGTAAATCTCGTTTCCAGCTTTTCCCAGAGACTCTTTATATTCGGCATGCACGCTGTGTCTTGTGGAAACCTGCGACTTGTTCGTTCTTGTCCCTGTTATTGTCGTGGCGCTTGTAGCTTCCGCATACGGCGGATTGATGTACACAATCAGTTTTTTTCGTTTTTCTGGGTCATCGATAATATTTCGCAGACCTTCGGGTAATTTGTCAAAAGAGTCATTTAAAAAATCAAACTGAAATATATGATCTGTCAGTAAATTAAGTTTTTCATCAGCTTGGGCTTTCATTGCGTCAACATCAGGTTGATCTATTGTGGATGCCCAAATATTATATTTATTTTTTAGACCTGCGAGCAGGTTTCCTGTTCCTGCGGCACAGTCCCAAATGGCGTATTCTTTCTGCCAGCTTTCGCCAAGGGATTTTGCGATGTATTCTTTTGATTTATCCGACCAAATCTTTGGTGTAAAAAATGAACCTTTTATTTCACGAATGTTTTGTGGAACAAGCAAATCACGCCGTCCTATAATGTATTGTTGATATTCTTCTGCAGGTGGTCGCTCATATTTATTCCAAAATCGCTTATAAGCAGTGCCTGCATCGGTGAAATTAATGTCGGTTTTAAATAATTCACCTTCAATGTCTCTTCGTAGTCTATAATTGTCATTTTCAAGAACAATATTTAGTTTTTGAGTAATCGTTTGTCCATCACGACTCATAATGTCTGCAAGGAAGAAATCTAAATCAAGCACGCCTTCTTTTTTATATTTTTGCCAACGTTCAGGTGTGATATTTATAGCGGGTTTAACCTCTGTAACCCATCTGTTGTAAATATGAGGAAAATTATTTTTAGTTATGGGACTTTTAATAGATGCTGTAGCGTTATTGGTAAAATGCATTTTGATAAATTCTTTTATCTCTACACGGTCAGCATCAAAATTATACACAACAAAATTTTTTGCAAGCAGTTTTGCTATCTTTTTTTTTGTCTTGATAAAATCATCGGAAAGGTAATTGCTTGGGGCCGTGTTCCAATTAATGTCATTTTCTGAAAAAATAGAAAGTATGTCATAAAATGGCAAAAAGCCGATTTTTTTGCCATCAAAACAACCGAGATATGGCGGAGGCAAAAACTCGCCAGAATCGTAGGTTTTTTTGCAGGTTAAAACCAACTGCGTCATCATAGAAGCTTCGTCTGCTTCGCCTTTTTTTGCTTCAGCCCAAAGATAATGCATTTTTGATAACCCGTCTTTAGCAAGCTTTGAGTCTGTTACGATAAAATCAATATTTCCGATGTTTGGCTCATAAGAAAATTTTGTTTTATCAAAATAATCTTGAAAAACTTGTGCTTTTAAGGTTTCTTCATTTTGTATGTTTAAATAGTTTGGCATTGTTTTTGGAGTATATCAT
>JAITSO010000041.1 GCA_031287735.1 Elusimicrobiota bacterium
AATATAAAAAGCTTCTTTTATAGTTCTTGCTAAATCTTTAACATCTTTAACTAAAAAATTATGCTTTGTTATAGGCCGCGTAATTCCTGTTGTATCGGCTTCTTGAAAAGCATCTTGACCAATAACATTTGTGGCAACTTGCCCGCAAATTGCCACCATAGGAACAGAATCCATATAAGCTGTAGCAAGACCTGTAACTATATTGGTAGCTCCAGGACCTGAAGTTACTATGCATACTCCAGTTTTACCGCTTGAACGCGCATATCCATCTGCCATATGTGCAGCAGCTTGCTCATGCCTTGTTAAAATAAAATTTAATTTTGAATCATGTATAGCGTCAAAAATAGGTAGTGCTTGCCCACCCGGAAGACCAAAAACTGCACCTACTTTTTCCTCTAATAAACTTTTAACTATTATTTGAGATCCTGTTAATTTTTCTGGCACATTACCCTCCAATTATTTTTAAAGTGATTTAGGTTCTTATATGATTAGCACAATTTTTACGGCAGCACATGTAATAGTGGAAGATTCTGCAAAAACGCAGCAAGAAACGTATTGCGAACTTTTGATTGACTAAAAATTAAATTAGAAGTTTAAGGTTCGTGTTAATTTAATAACGTCTAAAATTTTGCAGCTGTCTTTTACGCCGTTTGTTTCTACTCCACTGCTTAAATCTATGCAATAAGGATTTAAATTTTTTATAACGTTTTCTAAATTTTGTAAATTTAATCCACCCGAAACAAAAAAGTTTCCCTTACAATTCTTTATCAAATTCCAATCAAAAGTTTCTCCTGTTCCGCCATATTCAAAAGCACTAAATGTGTCAAATAAAACAAAATCAGCAGATGTTTTAATAGTGGTAATTTTGCCGTTTACTCTAAAAACCTTTATTACGGGAACGTTAATTTTACTTTTTAATATTTTTATAAATTCTTCGTCCTCATCTCCATGGAGCTGAACAATATCTATAATTTTGTTTTCAAGAGCATAAATGATGTTTTCTAATGCTTCGTTGACGAAAACGCCTACAGCTTTTATGTTTTTGTCTAATCTATCACTTAGATTTTTGGCAGTTTTAAAGTCTATTTTTCGCTTTGTCCCTGCAAAGACAAAACCAGCAAAGTCGGGTTGGCTCAAGTTTACAAAGCCTATATCGCATTCTCTCGTAAGCCCACAAATTTTTATTTTTGCCATAAAACATACCTTTACAAGATTAAATTTACATCAAACTCAAAGCTTCTTTTTTATTATCAACCAAAATAGACCAACTCCAACTAAAGAAAAAATCAGACCAGTAAATAATCCCGGAGTAATATATTTTAACGTTATGTCATAATTTCCAGCCTTTAACGGCAATGACATAAACATAGTGTTTGTTCTCAATAGTTTTGTTTTTTTCCCATTAACGTAAGCTTTCCAACCTTTACTGTAAGGAATGCTCAATAAAAGGATTTTATTTTCCGACAAACTAATTTTTCCTTTTATGCCATTTGTAAATTCTTCTACGTTTTCTAAGTGGTTTTGCTTCAACGATTCTATTTTATCTTGATAATCTTGGTCAAAAGGCAAAGAAGTTATTTCTATCGACTGACAGTCGAAAATTCCAGATTTTTGGAATACAACCGCTAACGAATCTTTCTTATCGTTATTAAATCCTAAATTAAGCATAAAATATTTCTTACCTGAATACCAAGAAGCTCTTTTTGATAAAACCTCAGAAGCACGCATAGATGTTCCAAGTGTCGCCATCACAACATTGGAAAGTCCGCTATATTTGCTTTCGCTTAAATAAGACATATTGCAAAGACGTATATAAGTTTCGCTGTTAGCTATTCCATTAAAATTAAAAGATACAGTGAAATTATCAGATGGAATTATCAATCTGTTTAACTGTCCTCCAACGTTATTTCCTTCCAAAATCGGTAAAAATAAAGTTTGTTCTCTTAGTGTAAGGTCAGATAATTCTTTGAACTCTTCATCTAATTTCTCTTCAATTACAGCACCTTGCAATAAAGCTTGCTGTTTTTGAACTGGGGAAAGAGATTGATAAACATGCCTTGGCAAAAATGAAGAATACGTATATCCAAAAGGCAAAGCGTATTTGTTTTTGAAAACACTGTAAACTTCACCTTTGAAGTTTGTACACTGAGAAATTTCTTCTTCATAACCGTAAGGCAAAAATGACGAACCTTTAGACGGTAAAACAAAATATTTCACATTGGCAAGAGTTCCAAGAATCGTTCTTGTATCAAGATTTTTAAGCTCATGCTCTTGATGGTTGTACAATTCAAACTCGCTATTAAACAGCGAAACATAAGGATTAACCAGACTGTAAAAAAAGCCAACAGTTTTTACACCCATAAGCAATGAGAGATTTCTTATCTCTATAAAAGTGTAGTATTGAATATCTTCTGTCCTAAAAAAATTTTTATCGTTTAATGTGTTAATTGCTTTAAAATGATTTTCCGTTTCAGTTAAATAAGATTTGTCTTTATCCATAAACTCACGTTTATAATCTTTTAGCTCATAAAGTGTATAAGCCGTAAACGCCGCATTTGTAACGGTAAAAACAACAATAACAAGTTTGACAATTTTGCTATAAGTGAATTTCAACTCTGAAATTACAATTGCAGTTATCAAAGCTATAAGAAAACTATAGCCATATGTCCACCTGTTAGAAACATAAGAAAAAGCATTTAACAAATAGCCGCCAAAAGGCAAAAGTGCAAGTAAAGTTAAAATTATAAAAGAGACTTTTAATTCGCTAAATTTATTCCTTTTGCAAAACATTGCAACAATTGCAAAAAGACATATTAAAGGAAAACCTGCAACTTCAAAATGCAACGGTACGCCAGGCATTGCAAAAGGATAAGACACTGAGATAAAAGCTAAAAGTGCTTGTTTATACATATCAAAAGTGTAAAACAAGTCGAAAGGATGCGAAACACCAAAACGTTGAGATTGAAGCAAAGCAATTAAATTAGGAATAAAAATAAAACAAGCCATTAAAATTCCTGTAAAATAGTAAAAAGTAATTCTGAGTGGAATTTTCCAATTTTTAAAAAGAATTTTCCTAAAATGCAACCTAATGAGAACAAAAAAGACAGTTAAAAAACTTGTAGGGTAAAAAAAGTAAAAATTAGAGACTAATGCGACAAAAACCATAATAATAAAAAAATAAGGCTTTTTGCCATCTAATATGTTCTCTGCACCAGCTAATAGCAAAGGCAGATATATCATTTGATTTATAAAAAAAGGAGCAAAAATTGAAGTTAATGCGTATGTCGAAAATACGTAACAGACAGAACCAACTAATGCAGGAATCCCCCACTCAATTTCGTCTGCTTTTGATGGAGTTTTTCTGCTTGCAATAGAATAATAAAAGAAAGAAAAGGCAATACCAGCAAGATACATACGAAAAACAGTTAAAAAATCATAAAAAATTTCTGAAAAACGCATAGGAACAAAAAAAGAAAGCAGTGCGAGCGGATCGCCAATGACATTATAATGTAAAGATGTAATAATATCTGATCCGTAACCTATGTTAAAATCATAAAGTGGAATACTAAAATTTCCACCAATGAAATTAAAAAACACTTGCCGCAAATATTTTCCCCAATAAACTAAAAACGGGTAATGCTGATGCATTCCATCGCCGAGAGTTATTAAAGATTTTCCATTAGACCAAATCCAAAAAAAAGAAAAAGAAGCTAAAACAAGAAAAACCAAACTGTAAACGTACAAATAATATTCTCTATCATTTAAAGAAAAAATAGGAAAATTCTTTTTGCTTTCAAGTTTAATGTTTTCTGATCCCAAAATCATAGTTATATATCCAAATTTAATTGTATTTTTGCATAACGACCTTATGCACCCATGCAGCTTTAGCTGTCAGGTTTTACAAGATAATTTTATGTTTTTATGACATTTTAGAGTTAAATATAGCTTTTTTACCTAATACTTGCTCAGCTAAAATTAAATCTGACTTTAAAGTAATTTTGAAATTTGGTTTTTGGGTTTCAACAGCTACTACTTTTGTTCCTAAAGCTTCAACTAATTGTGCATCATCTGTTGTGTTTGTCGGAATTTTTTTGGAATAAGCTTTTTTGATTAAGTTTTTTTCAAAAATTTGAGGTGTTTGGGCATTTCTTAATTTTATGCGGTCAAAAGTTTTTATTATGGTGTTTTTTTCGTCTATAAGTTTTATAGTATCTTTTGTTTTTTCCACAGCAATCGCAGCTTTGCTTTTTTTGGCTGTTTTTAAAATTTTCAAAATATCACTCACAGAAATCAAAGGTCTTGCAGCATCATGAATTGCTACAAAATCTATATCGTCATGTATTAAATTTAGTCCATTTTTAACAGAATCAAACCTTTCTTTTCCACCTTTGGTCCAAAAAAGTTTCTCATTTTTGTATTTTATTTTTAAGTTTTTTAAGAATTTTTGATGAACACTTACAATAATTTGTTTAAAAGATTTTATTTTTAGAAAGGTTTCAACGCTCCAGAAAAGCATAGGTTTTTGGCAGATTTTTAAAAATTGCTTTGGAGTCTTTAACCTAAGTCTTTTTCCAGATCCACCTGCTACTATAATTGCTGCATTTCTCATTTTTCCTCTAAAAAATTTCTACAACCGCAAATTTTAGGTATTCAGTTTCCGGCATAGAAACTAGTATTGGATGGTCTTTAGCTTGAAATCCGTACTCTAAAATTACAGCTTGTTTTTTTGCTTTAGCACAAGACTGGTTTATAACTTCTTTAAAATCTTTGAAACTTAAATGATGTGAACAAGACGATGTAGTTAAAATTGAATGACTTTTTAATAAATTCATTGCTGCTGCATTTACTTTTACATAATGTCTAAACCCAGCATTAAAATCTTTCCTGCTTTTTATAAGACCCGGTGGATCAATATTTATTATGTCAAACTTCTCGCTTGCTGATTCTTGTGATTGCATATATTCTAAAGCATCAGCTGAAATTCCATTAAAACTTTCAAAACCATTTAATGCATAATTATTTTCGGCAATTTCAAGTGCTGCAAAAGAAGAATCAACAAAGACAACATCTTTTGCACCTGCTTTTTTTGCGTATATTCCAAAAGCACCGGTATGACAAAAACAATCCAAAATTTTTTTGTCTTTAACATAAGCACAAAATTTTTGCCTATTATCTCTTTGATCAAAGAAAAACCCAGTTTTTTGACCATTTATTAAGTCTACGTGAAACTTTATGCCGTTTTCATCTATTTTTACGTTTTTTGGAATTTCGCCAAAGTAAATTTGATTTTCAAGCGGAAGATTTTCTAGTTTTCGCAAGTGATTATCATTTTTTATAATAATTCCTTTAGGTTCAAAAACGTTTTTTGCAGCTTTTAAAATGTCATCTTTGCAAGTATCAGCACCTGCACAAACAAACTGAACGCAAAGATAATCTTCGTATTTATCTAATACAAAGCCGGGTATGTCGTCAGATTCACTAAAAACGACTCTATAAGATTTAGCATTTGGATAAACTCTTTCTCTTAAAAGCTTGGCTTTTAAAATTTTTTGCGTCCAAAAAAAGACGTCAATGTTTTCTTGTGTTTTTGAAATAAGCCTGAAAGAAATAAGAGAATTTGGGTTATAAAAACCACTACCCAAAAAAGAATTGTTGCTGTCATATAAAGCTACTATTTCTCCGGCGACAGGTCTACCTTCAATAGATTTTATCTCATTTGAAAAAACCCACTTATGTCCACCTTTTATTCTTTTGCCCTCGCTGGCTTTTAAAAATATTTTATTCATATCTAATAAACCTTAATTTTTTTGAACATCATTTATCCAGTTTAAAAGCCCACCGGCAAAGAGAATATCTTTTTGCCTTTGTGTAAAGCTATAAACTGTTTTTATTTTATTCCAACCGCAAACTGCAAAAACGACTTCATTTTTTTCAATAGATTCTTTAATACCTTCAAACCTTATTAAGTTTTCAAGATTTATTTCGTCATAATCTTTGGGATTTTCAAAAGTCAATGGAATTATCCCAAAATTAATTAAGTTTGCCATATGGATTCTTGCAAAAGACTTTGCTAAAACTATTCTTATGCCTAAAAACCTTGGAGCAAGAGCGGCATGTTCTCTAGATGATCCTTGCCCATAATTTTCTCCGCCGATAATGACACCATTTGAGTTAGTCTTTGCTCTTTGCGGAAAATCTTTATCTACATTTGCAAAAGTATACTCAGAAATTGCAGGTAGATTAGACCTTAAAGGTAAAATTTTTGCACCTGCCGGCAAAATATGATCTGTAGATATATTGTCGCCAACTTTAAGTACAACATTTCCTATAATGCTTTTATCTAATGGCTTAAATTTTGGAAGAGACTTAATATTAGCACCTTTGATT
>JAITSO010000003.1 GCA_031287735.1 Elusimicrobiota bacterium
GACCTCTGGAAATATTTTCACGCAAAAATCAAAAACAATAAAACCGCTTCTGTAAACGCTTCTTTTTACGACATCCGAGAGTTTTTCCAAGGTCGCAATGCCAAAGGCATCATGAAAACAAAATCAGAAGATGTAACTTACAATGCTCTTTTAGCAAATTTGCGTGAAAAGTTAGGAAATTTAACAGAAAATATCCAGCCAAAAGTCTACAAATATGGCTTTTTGAAGTAGATAAGATGGTATTTTTTTAAACCACCGGCCGCTTTCAGCGCCCACCCCCTTTAAAAAAGGTGGAATAACGGCAAATGCACCCCACCTTGAAAGAAAAGGTGGAATTAAAGACAAACCACGCACTACACGAAAAAAGTGGGAATTAAAAACAACGGCTAAAACCCCCCTGCTAACGCAGACCCCCTTTAAAAAAGGTGGAATTAAAAACAAACTACACACTACACGGAAAAAAGTGGAATTAAATGCAAAGACTTGCGGCATGAATTTTGTGTCTGAAAAGATAAGCACGAATGCTATCTTTTAAAATAAACGTATGTGATGTCTGGTTTTGTGTGTGATGTGTATGCTGTTGTCGCTTGTGTGTTTTTGCTTGCGTGTTGTTTCTGCTTTTTGTTTTAATCGAGAAGCTTCATATCTCCCCAGTTATATCCGGTTTTAATTGTAACACTTAAAGGAACATTGAGGGGTACGGCGTTTTCCATTTTGTTTTTTATAATTTTAAGCATCAGGGATTTTTCATTAAGAGGAACTTCAAAAAGCAAATCATCATGAATTTGCAAAATCATTTCAGATTTTAAGTTATTGATTTTTGTTTCATGATATATGCTTAACATTGCTAGTTTTATAATATCTGCAGATGTACCTTGCACCGGCATATTTAGTGCTATTCTTTCTCCAGCATTTTTTACCAAAATGCCAGAAGACTTGAGTTCAGGGACATATCTTACACGTCCAAAAAGTGTAGAAACGTACCCATCTTTTTTGGTGCGTTCGACAATTTCTTTCATCCACAATTTTACACCTGCATATTTTTGAAAATATCCTTCAATATATTCTTTAGCTTTTCCCAAAGAAATGCCTAATTGTTTTGAAAGACCAAAAGGAGACATACCGTAAATAATGCCAAAATTTATAGATTTTGCTGCATATCTTAAATTGTCTGGGAGTTCTTGTGTTTTTTCTATATTAAAAATCTCTCGTGCTGTAGCACTGTGAATATCTTCACCATTTTTAAACGCGGATATAAGTTTTTCGTCATTTGAAAAATGTGCAAGTGCACGCAAATCTATTTGAGAATAATCAGCAGAAATAAAAATTTTACCTTCTTCAGCAATAAAAACTCTTCTAAAAGCTTTTCCATATTCAGATTTTATTGGAATATTTTGCAAATTTGGTTCTGAAGAAGACAACCGACCTGTCACAGTTACAGCTTGATTGTAAACAGTGTGTATTCTATCACCATAATAAGAGCAATAAAGCTCAATTGGTTCGATGTAAGTACTTTTTAATTTCTGCAATTCTCTATAATTTAAAATTTCCCGTGGAATCTCATAATTTTGCGACAGTTTTTTTAAAACACTTTCATCTGTTGAATAGCCAATTTTTGTTTTTTTTTGCACTGGTAAATTTAGTTTATCAAACAACACGACCGACAACTGTTTAGGAGAATTTATGTTGAATTCTTCACCTGCAATTTTGAATATATTCTCTTCTATCTTTTTTTGTTCAAATGCAATTTCTTTTCCAAATTTGTGCAAAAGTTTAGAATCAATTTTTATCCCAGCAATTTCCATTTCTGAAAGAATTTCAATTAACGGCATTTCCATATCAAAAAAAAGTTTATTACGTTTTTTTTCTTCTATTTGAGTAGCAAATAATTTATACAGGGCATACGAAGCTACCGAAATGGAATTTGCATAGTTTGCAGTCTCTTCAATGGAAGAATCAGCAAAAGAAATTTTTTTTGAAGCTTTGCCGAGATATGCATTATCACCTGCGATAATTGCGAGTTCTTCTTGAGAAAGAGAAAGTATGTCATGCTGCTTTGAAGGGTCTAAACAATAGTCGGCAAGCATAACATCAAAATATAAATTGTTAACCTCAACACCCACCATTTTGTAGATATTTCTTTCTTGCTTTAGATCATAACCTACTTTTTTTATTTTTCTGCAAGCAAGTATCGGTGCGAATATATTTTTAAATTCATTAAACGATATTTGAGATTTCGTAATATCTGCGTGAGCAATAGGAAAGTAAAAAGATTTATTTAATATGCTTAAAGAAACTCCTACGATAGAAGCTTTTAAACTGTCACCATCTGAAATGACAGTTTTTAAAGAGACGGTTTTTTCAGTTTCAATAAAGTTTGCAATTTCTCTTGCACTATTGGGATCACTAATTATCTCTGAGCTGTATTTAAGCTTTACAGAATCAGCTTTTTGACCTATACTGCTTTCATAACTGCTTGTGTTGGGATTATACTTTGCTTCTAAGCTTTTAAACTCATACTTTTTAAAAAAAGAAGAGGCTTTTTCTATATCTAATTTCTCATTTTTGAAATTATTAAGGTCATAATCTACCGGTGCATTTCTATTTAGTTCCACAAGCTTTCGGCTTAAAATTGCTTGTTCTTTGCCAGCTTGAATAAGCTTGCCGGTGTTTCCTTTTATTGACGAGGCTTTTGCCAAAACTTTGTCTAAAGTTTCAAATTCTTTTATAAGTTTGACAGCTGTTTTATTTCCTATGCCTGTAATGCCTGGCACATTATCAGACGAATCACCTTTTAGAGCTAAAATATCTGCCAGCTGTTTTGGAGTTACCAAAAATTTTTCTTCAACTTTTTTTTCATCGAACATTATGTCTTTTGAATCATCCCATACTAAAATTTTATCATCTTCAACTATCTGCAAAATGTCTTTGTCACCGGTAACAATTATGGTTTGAATCTCATTTTGTTTATTTAATTGTGCTAGAGCAGATATTAAATCATCAGCTTCATAACCTTTAACTTCTAGATTAGTTATGCTTAATGCAAATGCTGCTTCTCTTGCAAGCGGCATTTGAAGTTTTAATTCTTCATCAAGAGGTTTTCTGTTAGCTTTGTATTCTTTGAATAACTCATGTCTAAAATTTTTGGCGGGATAATCAAAACAAACGGCTATAAAGTCAGGATTAAACTTATCTTTAATTTTAAGCAAAAGTTTAGTAAATCCGTAAACAGCATTAACTTGGAAGCCGCTTGAGGTGGTTAGAGGTGGCAAAGCATGATACGCTCTGTGAATATAAGCATTTCCATCAATAATAAAGAATTGTTGCATAATTTAACATCCAAAATTTAGTTTTGTGCTTTAAGTTTCATTAAAAATTTTTCCATTTTTGCAAGCTTTTCCGTATTTTTTTGAAAAAACTTTTTCATTTTTGGCAAACACACAAAATCTGTTTGACCAACCGACAATGGCGTTATTGTGATATAGCCTTTTTCGCAAAAATAAACGTCGCATCCTTTATTATCGCCACCAGAAAAATACCTGCCGGTAAGCTTGTAATAAAAATTTCCTTCTTTATCTATAGAAGTTTCCACGCTATCGTTGTATCCATTCGTACCTAAAGGAACCACTTTTATTCCTTTATAATTTTTTGGAATATTTATGTTAAGAAAACTATTTTTGAATTTTTTTTTGTTTTTTAAAATATTTAATGCTATTTGGCTTGTTGCTTTTGCCAATTCGTCATATTCTTTGCAAAACATTTCCGCTGCTGAAACAGCAATTGACGCAATGCCTTTTGCAGCTCCTTCTCTTGCAGCTCCAACAGTGCCGGAATAAATAACATCATGACCCATATTTGGACAATTGTTTATTCCTGACACTAGCAAATCTACTTCATTTTGCAACATATGTAACCCAAATTTTACGCAATCAACTGGCGAACCGTTTTTCAAAACATAAAAGTCTTTTGCAACTTTGCAAGCTTTTTTCTGCTCTGAAAGAGTTATTGAACAACTCGTTCCAGACATTTGCTCTTCAGGAACAACTGTAAAAACACTTGCGATTTTGCTCAATTCTTTTATTAAAGGCTGTAAACCTTCACCTTTTATTCCATCATCGTTTGAAATCAGTATTTTAGGCATTTTATTATCTCCTCGACGATAGTTTTTTGCGATAAATCTTGCCTTTGCGAAAGTTTGCTTGATTCGGCTTTTTTCAAATTAAAAACAGTTTCGGTTAAAAGTTGTTCAGACAGATATTTTTCTTCTATAACAACAACTTCGCCGGGCTTTTCAATTTCTTTTGCATTGTAAAATTGATGGTTATCGCAAGCGTAAGGATATGGAATCAAAACAGCATTTTTTTTTAGAGCTTTTATTTCAAAAACAGCACCTGCACCTGAACGGCAAATAACGACAGAACTTATCGCATATGCAGCACCCATGTTGTGCATGTATTTAAAAACTTTGTAGCGCCGGTTTAGACCAACTTTCATGGAAATACTGTCAAAATCTTTTTGCCCGGTTACGTGCAGTATTTGCAAGTCATTATCTTTAGAAATTTTCGAAAAAGCTTGTAAGGCTATTTCGTTTAGTTTTGTTGAACCAAGACTTCCACCAAAAACTAAAATTGTAAATTTATCATCCAAATTTAAATATTTTAAAGCTTCTGGTTTTCCAACTGAAAATATAGATTTTCTTATTGGATAACCACACACATTTGCTTTTTTAACATCAAAAAATTTACTTGAAAAACTAAAACTTAAAAAAATTTTATCAGCCAATCTGCTTAAAAACTTATTGGCTTTTCCCGGTATACTGTTTTGCTCATGTATAAAAACTTTTTTTCTTAAAATTTTTGCAGCAAAAAAAACTGGCAATTCAATATATCCACCGGTTCCTATCACAGCAGATGGGGTTAAATCAGCAATTTTTCTTAGAGCTTTAAAAAAAGAAATGCTAGTTTGGAAAAAGAATTTCACAAGATTAAACGACATTATTTTTGGGAAACCAGACATTTTAAAAGCATAATAATCAAAAGTAGTGTTTTTGACAATTTCAAGCGAAATCGGGTTTTTGCTTATAAAAAGAACCACATTAAAATTATTTTCCCTAAATTCTTCACCTATGGATATAGCAGGGTAAATATGACCGCCAGTGCCACTTGCCGCAATTATTACAGTTTTCATTTAAATTAATTTATTGCCTTATGATGTGTAGTACAGTTTTTAAGGTGTAACTTTTATTCTAGACATGAAGCAAGTATCATTTTGTTTTGCCATACTGTGATAAATTTATTAAAACTGCCGCCATTATCATATTTGCAAAGAGAGAACTCCCGCCATAAGAAATAAAAGGAAGCGTTATGCCTTTTGTAGGAATAAGAGCTGTGGCAACCGACATATTTATAAATGCTTGAAAAACAATAGTAAACGACAGTCCCAAACATAAATAACGTAAAAAATCATCTGGCATACTTTCGCTCATTTTTAAGCATCTCAAAAAAATATATAAAAAAATAGCCGCCACAGCACAAGTGCCAAAAAGACCAATCTCTTCACCTACTACTGAAAAGATAAAATCATTTTCTGATTGCGTAAGATAGCCTAATTTTAATTCTCCAGAGCCTAGACCTTTCCCAGTGATACCACCTGATCCAAGAGCACTTATAGATTGTTTTACTTGATAGTAGTTGCCATCTTTATTTATCAAAATCTCATTAATATCAAATATAGATTTGAAATAATTTACAACTCTTGAACGGCTATACCCAGACATCATTATTATTGTAGACAATACCGTCAACAAACTCATTGCCCCAAGTAACAAATAGCTAATTCTGGCGCCTGCACAAAACAACATAGCCAAACAAACCGCCGCTATTAAAAAGACAGTTCCTTTATCACTTTCAAAAAAAATAGGCGTTGCAATAAGGCTAAATATCAAAGCGGGAGCAACTAACGAACTTAAATCGTCGATATTTTCTTTTTTCCGTGCAATAAAATCAGCTAGATACACAACAATGGCTATTTTTGCAAACTCTGATGGCTGAAACGAGAAAAAACCTAGGTTTATCCACCTTTTGGCGCCTAAATTTTCTTGTCCGAAAATTAAAACAGCTATAAGCGACAGAAAAGAAAACAGCACAAAAACAATAGAAAAAGAGCGATATTTTTGGATTTTTCTATAATTAACGGACAGTAGAGCTAACATTGTAATTATTCCTGGCAAAATAAATAAAAATTGCTTTATAAAAAATCTATAAGGACGAGTGGCTGTCAAAGATAAGAGCGTTAAATACCCAATAATCGCGAGAACCGCTACGCAAAATATTAGATAAATATCGTATTTTTTTTGAAAAGTCTGGGTAATTTTTAACATAATGCGAAAACACCTATATTTTTGCGACAGATAATAGAATTTTTTTTAAAAATTTTAATAAAGCCAAAACACAGTTGCAAAAACCATTGTTTTCATCCGATATTGACCCGGGATATCTCTATTCCCAAATCCAAATATGCTCGGATTATACTATAATCATTTTTATACATCAAACATAAAAACAGAAATATTTTGCAGTAATATGCTAGTGGTCGCTTTTGTTTTTACAGTAAAAATTATATTTATAGCCAATACTATCTTTCGTTGTAAAGTTTTTTCCAAATATAGTAGGATACAGCAGAAATTTTTGTTTCAAATAAACAAAGGAAAGGAGAGTTAGCATATGAGTTATTGGTCAAATAATGTTGGTAGCAAGAAAAGGTTGGTTATTTTTGGAATTGCAATTGTGTTTTTGGCCTTTTTTACGGCTATATTTCCTATGATATTGGCAAAATATATGCGGATGTCTTATAAAAAAGTGCCAGCTGCTGAGTTTATGATCAAAGTAAAAGGTATTGTGAAACAATCAAAAAACATAGAAAAAACTATTTATCTGCAAGGCGACAATGGTTTGTACTATGTTTTAACCGGCGACCAAACTATACAATTGCAAGAATACATTGGGAAAACTACCACAGTTTTTGGGAACATAATGACACCTTTAAATAAAGAAGGTAACAAAGAACAAGAATTTATAGATAAAAACCCGGTCAGAATGCGTGTTAGTGTTATTAGATTTGAGTTTGATTAAAAAAATGAGAGTCATTAAATCAGACTTGATTTCTGAAACTGTTGAAAACTTGTGTGCTCAAGCTAATTATGATTTACCAGAAGATGTTTTAGATTCTTTAAAGATGTCATTTAATACTGCCGAAAAAATACCGAAGGAAATTCTTGGCGAAATTATAGAAAATGCCAACATTGCCAAAAAAGAACGAATTCCTCTTTGTCAAGATACGGGAGTTGCAAATTTTTTTGTTAATTTTGGAAAAAACGTATCCATTGAAGATGGAAATATCTATGACGCTATAAACAAAGGTGTAGCTTCTGGTTATTTGAATAATTACCTTAGAAAATCCATGGTGACAGATCCTTTTGAAAGAGTAAATTCGCAGGATAATACTCCAGCAAATATTTACATTGAAATTGTGGACGGCAAAAATATTGAGATTTCCTTTTTACCTAAAGGTGGTGGTTGCGAAAATGCAAGTGCAATAGAGATGTTTAATCCATCATCTGATTGGGAAGATGTTAAAAATTTTATTTTATCTGTGGTAGAAAAAAAAGGTTGGAATGCTTGTCCGCCACTGGTTATCGGCATAGGAATAGGAACTGATTTTTCAAGCGTTGGATTTTTGGCAAAAAAATCGTTGATTAGGACAATAGGTAGCCACAATCAAAATCAACTTTATGACAACAGAGAAAAAGAATTATTAAGATGTGTAAATGAACTAAACATAGGCGTGATGGGATTTGGAGGCAAAGACACAGCTCTAGCGGTTTTCATCGAACCGAAACCTTGCCACATAGCTTCTCTTCCTGTAGCTGTAAATATACAATGCCATTCTTACAGAAGGAAAACAATTGTTATTTAGATATTTTCCAAAAATATTTAAGCTTTTTCTACATTAGAAATTTAAAAATAAGAGGTTTTTGAATGAATGCAGCAATTTTGGAAAATAAAATAAAAAGTTACGTTAAGGATGTTCCAGATTTTCCAAATAAGGGAATAATTTTTAAAGATATTACTCCTATTCTTAAAACAATTCCTCTCGTAGATGAAATTACAGATGCTTTTGCAAGTAGATACGAACTTTTTAAAATAGATAAAATAGCGGGAATAGAAGCACGTGGTTTTCTTTTTGGAATGCCGCTGTCTGTGAAAATGAAAGTTCCTTTTATACCGATAAGAAAAAAAGGAAAACTACCATGTGATACTGTCCGGTCAAGCTATAATTTAGAGTACGGAGCTACTACTGTAGAGATGCATAAAGATGCTTTAAATGAGAATGAAAATGTTTTAATTGTTGACGATGTGCTAGCTACAGGTGGAACAGTCAATGCTTCTGTAGATATTATAAAGCAGCTGAAATGTCGAGCAGTTGCGGCAGCTTTTGTTTTGGAATTGTCTTTTTTAAACGGTATTGAAAACATAAAAGACAAAAGCGTGGATATATTTTCATTGGCAAAGTATAGGTAATTTTTCGAATTTAATATGCCCTGATAGCTCAATTGGATAGAGCAGGTCCGTCCTAAGGACAAGGTTGGAGGTTCAACTCCTCTTCAGGGCATTTGCTTGAGTGTGAATTGCGATAAATACCAACAATTCAGCACGCTACAAAATTTATGTGTTGCCAGCCTAATTTAGCCAATATCATAGAAAATCGCTACCTTGCTATTTTGAATGCTTTTGCCAAAAAGTAGGCTATATTGTAATTATTACAAGGTTTTACAAATAAAGACATCATTTGTATAATTGGAACATATTCTTCCAAATGAACGCAACAATATTTATAAGTTAGGATGTACAAAATGTCTGTAAATTCATTTACAAGTAGTATTAATGTGAAGATATTTTTATCAATTGTTCTGTTATTATCGCTATTTTCTGCAATTTCACATGCCAAAGATGATTTTTTACTGCAATCATTAAAAATTGCCCAATCTCGTAATGCAAAGTTAAATGCTGCTTATCAGCAAATAGAAATGGCACAATTGAGGACGGTTAATGCTGCGAGGTCTTTTTTTCCACAAATTATTCTTCAGCATTCTTCATCAAAAGGTAATACTGCACTTGCAGCTCCAGGATCTAGTTATATAGCTGGCGAACCTTATGAGTATCAATCGCGTTCTTATGGAGTAAAAATTCAGCAACCGATTTATGAGGGTCACAAAATTAAGGCTTTGTATGATTATGAAAACATGATGGTTACAGCTGCAAAATACAATTACACAAAAGAAAGAGAAGAACTTTTTTTTAACATCAAACGCACTTATTATGAATATTTAACTACAAAAAAGGAATTCTCTTATTTGAAAGAAGCAGCGGCTATAGTAGAATCTTTGCTTATAAAAATTAACAATGAGTATAAGGCCAAAGCAATAGCACAACTAGATGTGCTAGAGGCTGAAAACTTCAGAGATAAAATTATGAATTCCTATAGTGCTTCCAAAACTAATCTAAGCTTTTCTGTAAAAAAATTCCTAGAATTAGCAAGAGTTTCAGATTTTAGTGAGATCAAAGCTGTTCCGGCATCTGAACTTCCAGACGATCTGCCAGAAATCAATTATACTCTAAAACAATTGCTCAATTTTGTTCTCACAAACAATGTAGAAGTTCAAATCGCTAAAATTCAAACGGAAATGGCAGATCTAAAAATTATCATTAGCCAGTCTAAAATTAAGCCTAAAATTGGATTAGAAGGATTTTACGGAAAAAGTGGTGAAGCATTTACTACAGAACAATTGGAACTTACTAGTTCGTGGAATGTAGTCGCTAAATTGACTTGGGGATTATGGGGCAATTCTTTTGAATCTAGCTATACGCAAGATAAAACAGATCCGGATACAATAATAGACGCTAGCAGAAGGATAGATACCACCACTTATGATGTAAAATTGAGTTTATTAGATGACATTTCATATTTTGTGGATTCAAAAGAGAGCATCGTCTCGTTTAATCAAGCTGATTCAGATTACTTAGAAGCTATTAGTTCAAAAAAAATTGAAATGGAAAGGCAATACAATGAATATCTCAACTCTTTAAATAAAGCAAGGTCTTTAAGAAAAGAGATAATTTTTAGAGGCAGAAAAGTAGCTCTTATGAAAAAGAGAAATGACTTATATGAGGTTTCTACCATGCAATTAATGGATGAAACATGGCAATATGCAGAGGCAGTTTCAAATTATGCAAAATCAGTTTTGGACAACTACAATGCTGTAACAGAAATGGAAAAATTAGCTGCTATTCCATTGAGGTAAAGTCAAACGTTTTTATTTTAGATTTTAAATAGAGAGGTGGATATCATATATTTCATTAACAAGCTATTATTTGTGTTAAGAAAAAAGATTTTAGGTTTTAAATTTGCGGATAGATTGGCTAAATTTTTTAACTTTAAAGATAAAAAAGTTAGAAAAAAGCTTTATGTGCTAGGTTTGATATTACTTTTGTCATTTTCTGGCTTTGGTGCTTTTTATTATTTCAAATTGATTAAAAAAGTTTTGAAAGATCAACAAACTCAAAATTTAATACAAGTGAAAACCATAAGAGCCAAAAGACAAAATTTTACTGACAAATACCCTGTTATGGGAACTATAAAAGGTACTGTTGAAAACGATTTACGTTTCCAAACAGAAGGACGTATAGAAGTTTACAATTTTAGGGAAGGCAATAAGATAAAGAAAGACCAAGTTATAGCTTCTTTAGATAAACAAGAAGCCATAACAAAAGTGAATTACGCAAAGCATAAATACAATTCAGAGCAATCTTCATATTTTGCTTCAAAGGAAAAATATAAGGTTTACGAAGAATTGTTTAAAATGAGAAATTTAGCTGAAAGTAAGCTATATGAAGCAAAATTTGAGTTAGAATCTTCAGAACTAAAAGTTAAAGCTGCATATTCAGAATTGGAACTTGCACAGACAAATTTATTAAAAACAACTCTTTTTGCACCAAATGATGGCATTCTTGCTGAAATTTTAGTAAAACAAGGCGAATATATAAGTCAGCAGGATGTAGTATGCAGATTTATAACAGATCTAGGAACTAATTTTGAAGTTGATGTTCCAGAAAAAGATATTATAAAACTTAAAGCTGATCAGGAAATAACTATACTAAGCGATTCGTATGGTGAAAGAGAATTTACTGGCAAGTTATCTGAAATATCACCTATTGTTAAAGAAAGAACCAGAACAACCAAGGTTAGTTTTTCTGTTAGCAATGAAGATGGGCTTTTACGTTCTGGGATGTTTGCAAGAGGAGACGTTAAAGTTAAAGAGTATGAAAATATATTTTTAGTACCAAGCGACAGTATAATTTCTTTAAACGATACTACTTTTTTAGTACCAGTAGTTGTAACCGATATGGTCCCGGGTGAAGGAATTATCCAAATGAGACCCTCAATTATTGGAGATAAAATTGGTGAAAAAACCGTAGTTACTGAAGGTCTAAATAATGATGAACTAGTGGTTTCTGAAACTCAAGGCCAGCTTTCGGATGGCGTGAAAGTGAAATTCCAAGAAATAGACGAAACTAAAGAAGAAGAGTATGAAGAAGAAGACCTACCTAACAAAGATTACAACAAATTCTAACTGCAATTCCCAACTACATTTAATAGGCAAAAAAATGCATCTATGGACTAATCAAGATGAAATGGATTTTTTTAAAAAATCATTGAACGGCTTTTCGTCAGCTGGAGATCTGTTTTACAGTGTAAATTCAAATAATGTCAATATATATTATAGCGGGTTTTGCTCTTATGTAGAAAATTGGGAGGATGGCAGATACAGCAGAGGAGATGAGTTATGGAGCAAATGAAATCTGATATTCCTTTGGATTATATAACAATTAAGACAACCCAGAGCCGTATAGCTAAAGGACTATTGGCTATTCCCGCATCACTTATTAATCTGTTTCCTAAAAAGAAAGGTTGGATATTCATAGAAAATACCGACGGTATATGTGAAAAAAAGACGTATACGCCATATACAAGTAGCAGTTGTGAATGCAGAATTGGCGGTTTGAAAGATTTTTACAGTAAATATAACCTTAAAAATAATGATGAGTTAGTAATCCAGAAAATTGATGACAATACGTTTAGATTATTGCCTGAAAAAGACTTTAGACAAAAAATAAATGACTTACTTGCTAATTTTGAAAATAGCATTAATGAAAATGATGCAGATAAATGTTTAAAAGAAGTAAGTTTGTTATCAAGTTTAGAGCAAGAAGATATTTTGCGCAATGAATTTGTTAAATTATCAAACAGTAAAATTCCTTCACGAAAAATTAGACATAATACAATATCGTCGGTAAGTAAAGCAGCAGTTCCTTTATCTATACGTAAAATCCTGCTTTCGCTTTATAGAGGTAAATGCCAAATATCAGGTTTTACTTTTTTAATGAAAAATAATAACCCATACTTTGAAGTACACCATATTAATCCTTTTGAAGGCAATCATCCTAAAAATCTGCTTGTAGTATGCCCTAATGTCCATGCACAATTTACTCATGCTGATAGCAAACAATCATTTGATGATGACGGCTGGTTAAGATCAGTAAAATTTAATAATGAATATTTTTCAGTTTTTCAGATTATTGATACATTAAAATTAAATTTTAAAAAAGAAGTGCATTTCACTAAAAGAAAAAAGAAATTTTGTAGGTTATGAAATCAGTGAAAAATACATTAATTTGGCGAACAAAAGGATAGATATCCTAAAACAAGAATCTATAACTTTATTTTGAAAGCAAAGTTATTTCCATTAAATGCAAGATATGCTTTTTAGACGGCTTTTACTTTTTCATAGACGTGCTTTCAATCATTTTCGCAAAAACGCTAAACTTTACAAACCATTTATTGCACATACCAAGTAAATATCTTGCACGCTTGCACCTCTGCTTAGATCACTCACGGGAAGTGAAAGTCCTTGTATGATAGGTCCTATCGCTTGGAAACCGCCTAACCTTTCGGCTACTTTGTAACTAATATTGCCAGAATTTAAATCAGGAAAAATCAAAATATTGGCATTGCCAGCTATCTTTGAATCTGGAGCTTTTCTTTGAGCAACAGATGGTACAATGCTTGCATCAAACTGAAACTCTCCGTCAATATTTACGTCACTTCTATTTTCAAAATAATTTTTTACTAAATCCGTAGCTTCTATAACTTTATCCAATATCTTATTTTTTGCACTTCCTTTAGTAGAAAATGAAAGCATTGCGATATTTGCATTTTTATCTGGAAACAGTTTTTTAAAACTTTTAACTGTAGAAACTGCAATATCTCTTAAACCTGAAGCTTGTGGTTCAGGATTTACGCCACAATCAGCAAAAAACACAGGTTCTTTTACCAAAGGATGTTTTTCAGGCGGTATCATAATAAAATATGACGATATCATTTTGATATCATTGGCTGTTCCCACAACATAGATGCCTGCTCTTAAAACATCAGCCGTGTCATAAACCGCTCCGCAAACGCAAGCATCACATTTACCACTTTTTAAATACATCATCGAAAAATAAAGAGGTTTATCTAAAAGCGTCAAAGCATCTTGTTCAGTCATTCCTTTCTTGCTTCTTGCCGATACAAAATCAGAAATTTTATCAGAACATAATAAGTTTCTATCAATTTTAATTATTTCAATGCCAGCTAAATTTATATTAGATTTTTTGGCAAGTTCTCTTACGTTTTCTTCATTTTCAGTTGGCAAAACAATATTTGCGATTCCATCTTCTGTAAGCTTTTGTGCAGCAATCAAAATGCGAACGTCAAATGATTCCGGTAAAATAATTTTGCGTTTATTTTTTTTTGCAAGCGAAACAACATAATTTTTAAAATCCATAATTGCCTCCATACACTATTTTTTTGCGTCTTTTTCAGCTATTTCTTTTCTTTTAATTTTTCCGCTTAAAGTTTTTGGCAACTCTTTTACGTATTCTATAATTCTTGGGTATTTGTACGGAGCGGTAACATTTTTTACATGATATTGCAGTTCTTTTGTTAATTCTTCGCTGCCTGCATAACCTTTTGCAAGTACAATAGTTGCTTTTACTACCATTCCTTTTTCAGCATCGGCGACTCCGGTTACGGCACATTCCAAAACGCTTGAATGTTCAAGCAAAGCACTTTCTACTTCAAAAGGTCCTATTCTATATCCTGAGCTTTTAATGATGTCGTCACAACGACCTACAAAATAAAAATAGCCGTCATCATCTTTATAAACCACATCACCGGTATCGTAAATTCCATTTTTCCAGACAGTTTCTGTCATATCTTCATTTTTATAATACCTGCAGAAAAGACCGACAGGTTTTACTTTTTCAGTTCTCACAATAAGACGTCCTTCTTGCCCGGGCTTGCAAGGGTTATTGCTTTCATCCACGACGTCTACGTTCCAACCAGCCGAAGGTTTTCCCATAGAACCGTGTTTAACTTTCAACCATGGAAAAACTGCTGCCAAAGCGACAGTTTCTGTCTGTCCAAAACCTTCCATGATTTCTAATCCGGTAATTTTTTTAAATTGATTTGCAACTTCAGGGTTTAGAGGTTCGCCTGCTGTCTGCACATGCTTTAAATTTGAGAAATCGTATTTTGACAAATCTTCTTTTATAAGATGTCTATACACTGTTGGAGGAGCACAAAATGAAGTAATTTTATGTTTTACAATTTGTTTAAGCATTTCGTCAGCATGGAATCTCTCGTAGTCGTAAACAAAAACACAAGCACCGCAGAGCCATTGTCCATAAATTTTTCCCCAAGATGCTTTAGCCCAACCAGTGTCTGCAACGGTTAAATGAATGCTGGTATCATCTAAATTTTGCCAAAATCTTGCTGTAATTATATGACCAAGTGGGTAGGAATGGTCGTGACATACCATTTTAGGCATTCCGGTTGTTCCGGAAGTAAAATACATTAAAAGCAAATCATCGCAAACATTGGCAGCACTATTTGAAGGTCTCTTAAAAACAGATTCACAGTTTTTAATCTCTTGAGAATAATTTACCCAACCTTGCAAATTTCCGTTGATGCAAACAAGCGTTTTTAACTGAGAGCATTCTTCTTTTGCCACTTCCACAATATCTGTGATCCTTTTATCTGCAACAGCCACAATAACTTTTATATTTGCCACTCTGATTCTGTATTTCACATCCTTTACTGTCAAAAGATGATTGGCCGGTATCAATAAAGCACCAATTTTATGCAAAGCCAAAGCACAAAACCAATATTCATAGCGTCTTTTTAAAATGAGCATCACCGAATTGCCTTTTTTTACTCCACGGGATATAAAAAAATTAGCTGCTTTAGAGCTTTCGCACGAAACATCTTTGAAAGTAAAAATTTGTTCTTCGCCTTTGGGATTGGTCCAGATTATTGCATTTTTATTCGGGGAAATTTTTGCAAGCTCATCTACAACATCAAAAGCAAAGTTGAAATTATTAGGAACTGTTATGCAGCAGTTTTCTATAAAATCTTGATAAGACAAAAAATCTATTTTTGTATATTTTTCAGCTAACATATTCATAGCCACCTTATATTTTTACCAAACAAAAAAGCACAAACGCTTTTAAGAGTGGATAGCGGTTGCACTTTTATATACCAAACGGGGACGACGGGATTTGAACCCGCGGTCTCTGCCTTGACAGGGCAGTGTGTTAAACCAGGCTACACCACATCCCCAAATATCTCGAGTATTGTAATTTATGCAACGGGCAATGTCAAATTTCATAAAAAACTTAACAACTGCAATTTTTTATGCGCCTGTTTTTTATTTACTCATTCTGGCGTAAAGTTTTTACCTTTAATTCTCCCTTTTTTAGAGGGGATGTCCGAATAGCCCGGGGGGAAGTCTTTTGTTTTTAATCCCACCTTTTTCGGAAGAGTTGGTGGCCTTTAATTCCACCTTTTTTAAAGGGGGTGGGCGCTGAAAGCGGCCGGGGGTTTTAAAAAATACCATCTCAGCTACTTCAAAAAACCATATTTGTAGACTTTTGGCTGGATATTTTCTGTTAAATTTCCTAACTTTTCACGCAAATTTGCTAAAAGAGCATTGTAAGTTACATCTTCTGATTTCGTTTTCATGATGCCTTTGGCATTGCGACCTTGGAAAAACTCTCGGATGTCGTAAAAAGAAGCGTTTACAGAAGCGGTTTTATTGTTTTTGATTTTTGCGTGAAAATATTTCCAGAGGTC
>JAITSO010000004.1 GCA_031287735.1 Elusimicrobiota bacterium
AACTATTTTGCGAGCTGGAGTATCATAATTAGATTGATAAGATGTTTCCATCCGTACACGATTGTCTTGAGTGATACTATTCAAACATTTTTCAACGAAATGAGTTTTTATTAAATTGGAAATTGGTGTTCCTGTGCAGTTTTCTTTCAATAACTTAAATAAATCTTGAACTGCATTGAAATCTGAACTACCTTTTGTAGGAGTTAGCATAGAATCTAATGCATCCATAACTTCAGCGTAAACTTCAATTTCAGTTTGCATTGTTTTATCGGTTTTCTTTTGTAAATTTTGGATATCAGCTTTTAATTTTTGCAGATTTTCGCGTTTACAAAAGAGTTTCGCAGCTTCTTTTTGAATTAAGTCACTTTCTCTTTCATTATCAAAAAATTCATATACTTGAATATCTGTAAGCGAATAATAACCAAATTCATTATCTCTTGAGTTAAAGAATGGTCTAATCAACCAATAAGCTGATGAACGCTCATAACCAAAAAATTTAAACACTACATCTATAAGTGAACATATAGAAAGAGGAATTTGCAAAAGTGCCATAAGAAAAGCTTTTCCATAAAAAGCCCACCAATTATAACTATCTATAGAACCATCTTTTCTAATAAACGCTCCGTACGCATTTTTACCATTCATCCACGCTGCAGCTACAATTACGTATATTAAATCAGCCACTATATAAAGAACTAACATAAACACTGAAAACCCAGTAGTAAGAGCTGTTAAAACACCAAAAATCATCAATGCAAGACCACCAGAAGTATAATTCCATCTACCCCACTTCGCTGGTAATTCATCATATCTTACCTTTGCAAGTGCTCCACCGCCACCTTCTTCGTTTGTTTTTTCTTTAAAAGTTCCACCAAAAGCATAGTAATCGTTACCAGCACTTATCACACCAGCGGCTTGTAAAACTTGAGTATTTCCCCAAAAAGGTATTCCTAAAAATAAAAATTTTAACCCTTTTAGAAATCCTTTAAAGAAATCTCCTTCTTTTCTAATCATATCTACAAAAACTGAAGCTGAAGAACTTTGAGAAAGGATAAGTATTAAGGAAAGAACAAACCAGAAAGGAGTTGCAAAAGTAAACCCTGAAAAAAACATCAAAAGTCTTAAAAAAGTAGATAAAACTAAAGCCATAACAGGTGAAGCTTCGTAATGCATTGAAAACATATGGTTTGCAAATTTTCTATCCCAACCAATTTGTTCAGCGGTTTCATCCAAAAATTCATTGCTGTCTTGATCAATTCCATCCATAATTTCCATATCATATCTTGTTACATTCTCACCATAACGCATTTCAGTGTACCCAATTTTAGAATAAGGTCTACCCCAAACTGTTTTCATTATTGTGGAATGTATTCCGCGAGGAACTGATTTTCCTAGCTGTCTACCTTGATTATAATAATGCTGCTGCAAAAATACCGCAAAAGAATCTTCACCAGTTGTATACACAGAAGCAATAGCTCGCTTCGAACCAAATTCTTTTCCATATCCAGATACATTCTGAGAGCCAGACTGAACAAACCCAGTAAACTGTTGCTGAGCGCTTCCATATAAAAAACCTTGAACATTTAGAGGATCACCATTTTGATCAAGAGCAACCGAATCGGTAGTCATGTTCATATTCATAACAACAGTTCCTTTTTCCTGTATCTCATTCCACATAGTCTGCATAGCGTAAATGTGCAGTTCTTCACTGCCAACAAGCATCGCCGTGTGAGCATCTCTGTTATCTGTAACTTCTCCTAGTTGTTCAAAATTTTCTGCCTGACCAAATGTCTTTCCGCCACCTGCAAAATCATTATAACTTATCGTTTTAACCTTATTAATGTTGTTTATGTCTGAAGCATCTGTAGGAATTTTCTCAGATACTGCACCACGTGAGTGAACTCCCAAATCTATATCGTAAAAATAAGACAAGTACATAGAAGAAGCGACTAATGAAAAATCATTCCAAGATGGCACGTAATTGTTTCTAACCATTTCATCTATGAGTGATAAATTATTTAATCTCCAATCTTCATATTTTTTACCAAATGATTTTAATGTATAGTTTTTGTTATAAGCGACAGCATAAGTAGCGATATTAGTTTGAGGGTCTATAGTTTCTATCACAATACCATCATCAACTAAACTTTTTATAGTTGCAATAGCAACATTTTTAGCCTCAACACTAGCACTACTACTCTTACTTAAAGAACTTAACTGCTCTACAAATTTATTTAAAGGTCTAAAATCAGACAAAGTAGAATCTTTTCCGAACCCTGCTGAAACCAAAGACACTTCAACTTCAACTTTCCAATCAGACATTATTGGCCTTAATTTCGCTGCAGCTCTGCTTTTGTAAAATTCATATTTATTTTTAAAGTAAATTTCTTGATTAGATAGAGAAGCTGCCGCATTTGCATCATTTTGCTTATCAGAAATAACACGATAAGCCTCTTCCATAGAACCTCTGTTAGCAGGGTTTGCAAATATATTGTCTAAAGCCAAAACATATTCAAAATCTCCCAATTCTGTAGCTATAGCTCTTTGCATTTGGTATTGAGAAGACGCCATGCTTTGATATACCGGAACTTCACTCCAAACTGCCGTGCTTGCAAAATTTTCTACTACAACGCTTATTTTGGCAAGTACATTTTTTGCGTTTGCGTCTGATAATTTAGGAATTGCTATATAATCTGTTTCTTTTAAGCTGGATAGTTTATTTATAAAGTTTTCTAATGCAGTAGAATCAGATGTAGAGCTAATTGCAGATTTGTTGTTTTCCCAAATATTTTTTATGTCATGTTTTACTTGTGCCCAACGACTTTCTTGAGTTCTTGCATACTTACCAAGCAGATTTCCGCCTCTGTCGTAAGTGCCAGTTATAGCATTTCCCTTGTCGTCATATGCGCTTTTAGAAAGCATCCTATCCATCGTTACGATGTTAACTTCACCACCCCGCTGAACCAAAATATCTGATACTGGCATACTCATCGTGCTACCGTAATCTGTTCTACTGCTAAATTTAAACAAACTATCCATAGCATTATTTATAGCTTCTTCTGCCATAGTGCTTCCAAACGGTGTAAATCTCTCGCCTCTGTCAAAAACATCTGATTTCCACTCATCAAGCAGTTGACCATCTTCAACACCGGGTTGTTGCAAATAGACATTTTTAGCAAAATCTACTCTTTCTTCATGTTTTCCCTTAATATTTGTATTTTCCAAAACTATGCTTGTAACCCAAACAAAACGTTCGCGAGCATTTATGTAACCTTTCGAGAAAAGTTCGTTTACAGTTCTTATCATATAGTTTGAAACTGTTGCGTTATTAGGTAACAAAAGACCTCTCTTTTCTTCATCAATTAAATTTCTAAACTTATCTTGATTATCTTTTGCTTTTATCGACTCTGTTATCGTTTGAGCATGCATACCTGCACCGTCTTTATCTGCACCTGCTTTAGTAGCAATTCTTATATCCCAATTTTTCTTAGATAAAACTGACCCAGATATTATGAGGAAAAGTGCAGCAGCTATTATGCCTACAATTGATATCCATAAAGCTGCAGCAATAAGCATGGGCGAGAGAATAGCTGCAAAAATATTTGTTACCACAATAACACCTATGAAAAACGCTAGCAAAAACCCGCCAGCGACAATCATGCCAGTAGCGTCTGTTGCTTTTTTATTCAAATTTCTTAGTTTAATGTTTTTAACAAGAAGCAAAATGCTCTTCAAAACTAAAGATACCATAAGTATCGCAAATCCAAGCACAGCCAAAGCAAATGTAAAAGTTGGCAACACAAGACCAATAATTACACCTATTGCAGTAGAAAAAAACCCAACAATCATCAAAGCATTTATACCACTATCAAGAGTATCTATGATGTCGCCTCGCGTAATTGCTTTATGAATATAAGAAATAATTAAAATTACAGCCGCAATTGCAGCACATATTATTCCTATGAACAAAACAGCTGGAATTCCCGCTATTGCAATACCACCCATAACAAGACCACTGATACTTGCAGTAACTAAACATACAGCTGCTGCAAAAAATATCAATCCCCACTTTTGAATTTCTGTTGTAACTTTTCTGGTGTTGTAATCTGTAGAATCTTCCATTTCATATTCTTGTTTTTCCTTACCAGCACTTGCTACAACAAAATTATTTATAGCTGTAAGAGTAGAAGGTGCAACTATAAGCCATAAAATAAACCCTGATACTATAGTAATAATAGGCCATAGCATAGCAAGAGGCGTTGCAGCAGATGCTATAGAAGCTATAGCCAAAGGCAAACTTTTAAAGAAAATTGTGCCTAAAAAACCACCCCATATAGCTCCGAAATAGACTATTGATTTGGTATAAGTCCACCTTGTACCACCAGGCTTTGCAACGTATAAATTGAAAAGCAAAAAAGTTGCTATAAGAACTACAAGCGCTCCTATCAATAATCCAGCACTTAAAGCCGCAGATAGTGCAAGAACATATGGCAAGATGAACCCCGCTACAGCACCAAGTACAAGGACAATTAGACCCAAAAGCACAAAAATGCCCTTGCCAGATGTAAGTGATCTATCGCCTTCAGCGTGACCAGCTATAACTTTTGGCAAAAACAAAATTAGCGCCAACATGATTCCACCTATAAAATAAGACATGTTAAGGAAAATAGATTGCAAAGCAATCGGTATAATCATATTTAACACGCCAACATATGGAAATAAAAAGAAAAACACAGCAATAGCTAACATAAGGATTGTTATAAGCACAACAGCAAGTTTTTGCTGCCATGTGTTTATGCCCCAAAAATCCCAACTAAGCAATTTCATTATAAATGCACCAAGTGTATTTTCTAAGAAATGTTCTATTTTTGCAGGCATAAAAGAAGCCGCTACAGCTAAAACAAACAACACGGGCGAAAGTATTAATGCTAGCAACAATTTAACAACCAGCTTTAAAAAAGCAAGTGCCACATCAGCTTTCGTTGTTTCAGGGTCACTTACAACATCAATAAAACCTTGTACAAAATTGGATAAAAAACGCCACACAGGGTTATTAGTAAACAAATTCTTTAAAAACATTTTAAACAAAAACCCATAAACGAGGTTGTATATAATATCGACAGCTAACAAAAGAGGTAGTGATAAGAAAATAAAAATAGCTAATAGTTTATTCAAAATGCCACTTTTATTCCAAGTTTTAACGCCAATATCTAACATTCCTTTAGTAAGCAAAGCCTTAAATTCAAACTCGCTACCTTCTACAACTATAGATTTGTCATTTAATTTTTCATATATGCTTCTGTGCTTTCTCACGTTTTTCAGTTCTTTGTGTTCAACAGCATCCAAAGGAACCGACAACACCGCCGTATCTATAATGTTTTTAGTTGTCATATCACTTATTTGTCCATTTTTAATTTTTTCCACAAAATCTCTAAATTGTTTAGGCGTTTCAAATGCTTTATCTAAATTATAAATTTTACCTTTATCATCAATAAAATTTTTAGAATTTCCCTGTGTGAAAGCATAAAGAAAATAATTATTATCGTAGAAACTATCGCAAAAATACTCAAAGACCTCGTCACTTAGCTGCGTAATATCTATTTTTCCAGAATTTTTGTTTGCAATATCTCTTAATTGGGACATTTGTTGTTTCATTTCACTAAGAATTTCTTTTTTTTGTATATGTTCTATTGATATGACATTTCGCATATTTAAAAAATCTGCTTTCATAGATCGGCTTAATTTTAAAGTAGTGTACCTATCAAAATCTGCTTGAATTTGAGCAGCAGTTTTAAATAGCACTAAATATGTGTTTTTTGTTGGGTCATTAACATCCTGATTTATAGCTCTATAATAGTTTGCACTATCTTTATATTCTGGAAACATTTCGTAAAAATCATTATGTGCGTTATTGACATTCGTTAAAATTGAAAACACTTCTTCTGTTATCACAGCTTGCTTGGTGTTTTTGCTCTTATCTGCATTTTGGTTATTTTCTCTAATTTGAGATTTCAACTTGGATACATAATCATAATAATCAGCTATAGATTTCATCATATCAATGCGCCCGGACGAATCTATTGCCAATTTGCCAGCCTCTTGCAAAAATATTCTAACTTGTGGCATATAGATATCTGCTTCGCCGTAAGTCATACTGTAAATATTGAAATTGACATAATCTCTTGCAAGTAAAGATTTACTAATGTCCTCCTGACTTCTACCATTTGTAGGTGAAAAATCACTGATTATTTCTGAAAAAAAGTTCATCCAGTTTTCGTCTGTCATCCTATCTGCAAAACTATCTTGTGCTTGTCTTCTTGTGTTATTGCTTATCTCTCTTTGATTTTCTAAAAGCATCATTTGTTTCATTTTTAATACACGATAAGTGCTGTCTATCATTTCAGATATTGCATATTGTGCATCGTCTGTAGTTAAAAAATCACTATTATCAGTTGGAAGTTTTGTTCTATTCATGATTTTGTTGATTTGGACAGTCAAATTCATAAGAGCAGACCAATCTATAGACATAGCACCAAGAGATGGATTCATAGCCAACATGTCTAATATTCTTTGTTGCTGAGCCGGACTGCTATTTGAAAAAACAGTAGAGCTCAAAATATTGTTTTTATTTGCAATAACGCTTGAAGGATTGAATTGTAAAAATTCCGATATGATTTTTTCCCTAAAAGTTATTGGATTTGACTGAATAGGTGCATCTGGTTGGTCTATCATAATTTCTTTTGTTTGTTCATTGATAGACAATTTCATAGGGTTTCTAACAAGCGTGGCGACAACAGTTTTAGTAATGTCATTTAATTTCTGTTCTAGTATGTTTTTACCCTTGGCGTATTCAGGATTTATAAAACTTAAATCTGAAAATACCACCGGAAACATATCTTTCATGTCGCTATATTCTTTCATCACAATTGTGTGTTTAACAACTGATTCGAAAAAATCATTAAAATTTTGGCTTTGAGTAAGTTCTAAAACTAAAGTGCTGTCATTAGCATAACCATCCAATAAACCTAAATCTGCTATGCGTTTTAATACCATCATTTTATCTGTAGGTGCAGTAATTGATTGCGTTTTTATGATGTTTGCAAGCATATCAGCCACATTCGCATTGCCTTTTGCACCTTCTTCAATTGTTTTTTGGAAAAGATCAAGAGTTCTTTTTTCAACTTCAGCCATCAAAGAGATTTTTAACTGTCTCAAAATATAAACATCATTATTTTTATCAATTTCAGAAGCACTATTAACTATATTTTCTATTATAGATTGCATATTTTCATCAGTAAAGGTGTATTTATAAAAATCATCAACATCGTTATCGTTGGTTATATCTAGTGGAGATATAATACTTGCATCGTTTGGGTCTTGCCGATTGATTCTAGAAAATGTTTCATTTAGTATTTTGATATGTCTAATTGAAGCAACTATTCCCTCAAAATCTTTATTAGTGCGTAAAGATTGAAAATCTACAGGGTTTATTGTTCTTGAATTTGCAAAATCAAGGAAATGAAATTTGTCGTTATCTAATTTTGTGTCTTTTAACTCTTGAGCTTGGCTGCTATTGTCTGTTCCTACAACGCCTCCGTCTCTTTCTAATTTTTTATTGATACCGTTACCAAGAACAACACGATCTTGCATAAAAAAATCTACAAGCTGTTTACCTAAAGATTGGTCAACATCATAACTTGTAAGGCTTACGTTCACATTTTTAGGAATTTCTTTTCTTTCGGATATGGTTTCACTGCGTTGGGCAATTCTTTCACTTATATTATTAGCTATTTTTTTGATACGTTTTTCATACTTTTCTGTTTCTTCGTTTTCTTCTGGGTTAACTTGTTGACGCACTTGCAGTTCTATCAATTCTTTCGTTATAACCATTGATGGTGAAAGTGCAGACATATCGTCTAATAGAGACTCTATTTCTTCTTCTTCTTGAGAATCGGCTGTTTTTAACTTACGAGCTGCTTTTCTCTTGCTTTTACGTTTTCCTATTGCTGCTTTAACAATAGCTGCAATCATAGCAATAGGAGCACCTACCGTAAGTGCAACAGCAGCAGGAGTATTCATACCTTGCAACAAAATATATTTTGCAACTTGCGAATCTAAATCTGCCACAACTTCATTGCAAGATCTTGCTGTTCGTTTGTCTGGATCAGCATCGTTTGGATTGAAAGGATCAACTGGCCACACAGAACCCATATAATCAATTTCAATATACAGCTTACCACGCTCCACTATGTTCCCATCCTTATCTTTTACATCTGCATAGACCAATTTAACTTTATACCCTTTTCCTGCAGCAACTTCTAACGAAGAAAATATTGTTTTTATATTTTCAGCATTGACATAACGAGCAATTTGACCAGAAAGAGACCCATCTAAATAAAACGGAGGAAGACGCACAGGATTTCCCCACTTATGACCTTTATCCCACACTTCTACTACTAAATAACCATCTACTAACAAATACTCAACTTCAAAACCGCTATTTTTTAAATCAGCCGCCATGTTGAAAAGATATTCAGCTTTTTCTACATTAAAATTAGGTTTGCCGTTTTTATCCCAAGTAATAGGAAAATTTACAGTTGTTCCATCTTTTGTCATAGAAACTATGTAGTTTTTCCCATCATTTTTTATAGATACATCATAACCGGATTGTTCAAGTGTGTCCCAAACTTTCATAACTTCTAAAAGTGCTTCACCATTAAAAACATTCCCATCTGCATTAAAAACATAAATATCGTCTAATACATTTCCATCTTTGCTAGTAATAGTTGCTATTAAATGTTTTTTACCATTCACATAAACGTTTTTAAACTCTATTTTGCAACCTGCAGCTTCAAAATCAGATTTTAATTTATACATTTTATCTATAGCATCAATATTAAAATCTTCTATAATTTTGCCACTTTCATCAAACGGATATATTGTTAATGTTGTTTTTCCATCTTTGCTAATGGTAATACTTAAAACACCATCTTCTATAGTAGTAGTTACATTGTAACCCAACTTCTCAAAAGCTTGCTTTGTAGAGTATATGTGTTTTACATTTGCTACAAAATTTTTGTCTATCTTACCGTCTGATTTAAACGGTGCAAAACGGGATGTTGAAGTATTTCCGTTTGAATCTTTTGAGGTAATTTCGAAAAACAAATTGCCACCGTCTGTTACTATTTTTACATTTTCTACACCAGTCATTTTTAACAGCTCACTGTAAAAATCTCTCAAAAGTGCTATGTCGTTAGAGTTTACGTTTGATACTTCACCAGTTTTTTCATCAAATTCAGGGTACAACTTCATATTAAACCCATTCGCATCTGTAACTTCAACGTAGAGATAATTTCCTATAACTTTTCCATCACTATCTTTTATTTCTTCAGTTCCGATATTTATGTTGCTAAAGTCAAGGTCTGATAGACTTTTCCAAAATTCAATCACCCCACGCGTATTATTAACAAAATTCTTATTAAATTGACCGTTTGAATCAAAAGGATAAAAGTCAGAAGTAATGGTTTTTCCTTTGCTGTCAGTTGCTGTAACCCTAAAAACCATATTGCCGGTTTTATCTTCAGTTATTATTACATTTCCTTCTCCATATATAGACGTCAATGCATTATAAGCACCAAAAATATTTGTCAGGTTTTCCAACGTCTTTTCTTGATCTTTTACAGCACCGGTTTTTTCATCAAATTGAGGATATATATCCATAGCAAATCCAGCAGGTCCTGTTACTTCAAAATACGAAAAATACTCTTTAACATCTTTGCCGTTTTTGTTCACAATAACTTCTTTTGTCTTGGGAGTTACAGTTAAACCTAAAAAATCAGCAGAATCTGAAATACTTACCCAAAAAGAAAAGAACGATTGAACATCCCGAACAAAATTTTCGTTTAATGTACCAGAAGAATCGTAAGGATAAACAGTTTGAGTTAGTTTGTTGCCTCTATTATCTGTAGCTGTAATTTTAATATATATTCCATTGTCATCATTTCCCATTATTACATTGGCAGAACCATAAATATCGCACAAAATTTTGTACATAGAATGAATTTGAGCTGTTTCTGAAATTAATTTTTCCAAATTGTTAGCAAGTATATTGCCGTTTGCGTCATATTGAGGATATATTTTAAGAACTGTTCCATCTTTAGTAGTAAACTCAAAATAAAAATTATAACCTACAACTTTACCGTCTTTGTCTGTTACTTCTTCTGTTTTGGGTTCAACGTTATAACCCAAATCTGAAAGCATACTCCAAGTGCTAATTATAGAATTTACGTTAGCTACAAAATTTACATTGAGACTACCATCTGATTTGTAAGGATAAAATTCTTTGCTTTTTCCATCTTTAGTTGTAATTTTAAAAACCATATACCCGTTTTTGTCTTCAGTCAGCTCTACTTTTGCACCGTTTTTAGAATATATGTCATAGAGTTGATCATAAAAAGATTTGATCGCTGCCATGTCTTTTATTAATTTATCTGTTGCTGCTTCGTTTATTTTGCCGTTTTCGTCAAATTGTGGGTACAAATCATATGCAAAATCATTGGGACCTGTAATTTTAAAATACACGTAATAGCTTACTTTTCCAGTTTTTTCGTCAATGATTTTCTTTGATTCTATAGCCACATCTGACATACCAAGCACTAAAAGCACATCACGAAAATCAAGCAACGCACAAGCATTAGTTGCAAAATTTTCATTAAATTTGCCGTTTATATCGTAAGGGTAAAAATCATAAATTTTCCCGTCTTTTGTAGTAATCCTAACAATCATATTTTGATTAGCGTCGCTTGTTAGAATTACACTGCCACCATCTTTACCGTATATCGATTTCAAAAACTGAAAAGACTTTTGTAGTTTTTGTATAGATGAAGCGTCAATATCTGCAATATTACCGTTTTTGTCAAACGGGTATATGTTCATTGAAAAACCTTCATTGTCGTTTATTTCAAAATACAAAATCTGCTTTTCTTGACCTGTAGCCACATCTGTACCCGTTTCTGTGTGCAATGTCACATCATAACCCGCGTCTAAAAAAGTTTGCCAAACGTTAAATACATGACCTATGTTTTCTATAAAATTTTTATCAATCCGACCGTTTTTGTCATAAGGATAAAAATTATCACTTTTGCTACCACTTGTAACTCTAAAATATACGTATTTATTCTCATCTGCCTCCATTTTCACATTTTCAGCTCCATATATAGACGCTAACTGTGTGAAAAAATCGTGCATTAAATTTGAACTATTTATCAACCTTTTTGCAGCTTCTACATCTATGTTGCCGTTTTCGTCATATTCAATATATGTTTTAGTTTTAAAATCCTTGTCTCCTGTAACCTCTAAGCAGCTATTGCGTCCTATAACTTTACCATTGCTATCAAGCACATCTTCCATAATGAAATTTACGGAATAACCTTCATCCATCAGCGAATCGCAAAGAGAAAATGTTGAATCTATTTTATTAAAAAGATTTTTATCTAGGTTACCGTTTGAATCGTATGGATAAAAGCTGCAAGTTACACCGTATCTAGTGATTTTAAACAACAAATTGCCATTCGAATCTGTCTCTACTTTTACATTGTCTTCACCATATATAGACATCAACTGCAAAAAAACATTACGCAATTTGAGCGAATCTGTAACTTTTGTGAGGTCAGAAGGTGTCCCATCTTCTTGAAAAGGATAAAAATTAATGTAATCACCGGTATAAACGTCTCTAACTTCAAAGAAAATATACCCTTCTTTATCTGTTCTTCCTGTAACAGAAGCATTTTCAATATCAGCCAGAAAAAAGTAAGCTTCAAAAATAGTATCTATTGTAAAAACATCAACATCGTTTAGTTCTCCTTCTGTGCTGTAAACTGGCACCATAGGGAAAGATACTCCGTCTTTAGTTAAAACATAAAAAGCTCTGCCATTAATCTCTGCAACTTCAACTTGATATCCCGCATTTTGCAATTTTTCAATTTGAGCACTCACCTCTTCTGGAACTTCTTCTATAATTATTCCGTTCGCATAATCCTCAAAACCAGGCATTATGATAGAACCAGCACTTACAAGATTAGTAGCAACCTTATTGGCTAAATTGCTAACGTTTGTATTTGGCATGCTAGCAGCACTAAAAGCCTGACTACAAGAATAACCAACTACTTTATTTACAGCAATTCCATTTACAGCAATCGCTCCATCAAAAGCTTCATCAACCACTTCGTACATGCTTTGTTCTTCGTATTCTTTAATTTCTTTTGTTCCATCTTTAGTTTCTATAACCACGATTCCTTTGTTTTTATCTATAACATCTATCAATTCTTCTACTGTTGACGGTGCATTTTCTCCATAATTCATTTGCAACCATTCTAATACAGGCTCCAACTGATCTTTTAGTCTGTCACTTTCCTCTTTAGAAATTCCAGTAATGCGCTCTTTTAGAGACACATATTCTTGCTGCTCTTTTTCTCCTTGGTGTTCTTGTATGTCTACATCATCACTTGAAGCGTTAAGCGGTTCTAATATAGCACTTATAAAATCACTTATTGCTACGTCTACTGTTTTGCCGTCAATTAACAATTGACCGTAACTATCGACAACAACACTTCTAACTTTACCGTCTATTTTAGCCATACTATTTGCTATATCTTGACCAACTTTCATGCTTTCATTTAGTGTTTGCTGACTTTTTCCCATATCTGCCATTTTCATAAAAACCTGCGTAGACGAATTTACCGTTTGGCTTAAATCTGAAGTTGCGTTTTTAAACACATCAAACAACGAAAGCAACCACATAACAAAAGCCACAAAAATTGCTACTGCTACTGCTACAACTACCAACTGCCAAGACAATACAAAAAAACCTAACATATAAAGACCATATACTGCCATTCCTATCACAAATATTGCAGCTACTAACATCTCAGAAAAATGCTTTACGCTGTGCAAAGTAGTTTTTGAACGTGTTTTATACCAATCATAAATTTTTGCAAATGTAGCAATTATCGCAAAACCAATGATAACAACTGCAGATATCATCTTTGCTGCTAATGCTGTAAATACTATCACCTGAAATGCAAACAACCCAAAAAGCAATGCTCCTACCACTACACCTATTAAAAATCCCCAATTATCTCTTGATCTCAAGCTTTCCCAAACACTTTTTGTATTTCCGCGTATGTATGAAGTTATCCATTTTATCAAAGCAACTATGCCCACAAATGCTATTCCAAGCAAACAGCCTATCGGACCTAGCAAAACTACTGGAACAATAAATGCAACTCCGGCTAAAAGTCCAAAAATAATGCCGGAGCCCCACCTCTGAAATTCACTGCTATGCGGCGACACTTTTTTGTTTTTAAAAGCTTTCCAGTTCTTGGCCACCAAAATAATTCCACAAACTATAGATATGAATGCGAGAACCAATCCTATAGCTAACGCAAATACCATAAACTGTGGAACTATCAATGCTACCGCCATCATCAATAAGCCTGAAATAAAACCAGCTTTTGATACAGCCGATAATAATCTGTTTGATGAAGCAGACGTTGCACTTGCAGCTCTTGTGGCAGTTGGAGAATTGTTATATATTTCTATGTTTTCATTATCTTGCTCACTTATAGCACTATCTACTCTTTTTACAGCTGAATTTATGAGTATCAGAGCCACTGCTATAACCACCAACAAAACGGCAAGAGCAATAAAATTTACTCCAGCTAGTGCTGTTGCAAAAAGTGTTATTCCGGTGGTTTGGATCAATCCAAAAAACCCAGATACTATTGCTGTTATCAAAATTGGACCAAATTTTGTGATAAGAGTTAAAAATCCAGAGTACAACCAGTGAAGAAAATTAATAATATGTTGCCAAAAAGAAATGCTGTCTGCAGATTTGATAAGCTCACTTACTCTTTTTCTAGCTGCCGCTTCAGCTGTTGCTTGAGCTTGCGATTGTTCAAGTGATACTTGTTCACTTTGCTTCATTTCGTTCTCTATAACTTCGGTTATTTTTATATGTGCTAATTCTCCTAATCTTTCATACTTTAGTTTTATTTTCTTTGCTGATGCACTTATTTCGCCCAAACCAAGACCATATTTAGAAGCTGATGTTCCAAATTCATCCTTTACTTCTTGGTCTATTTTTTTAAGTTCTTCTAATGCTTCAATCCTTGCTTCCTGCATTGCATTGTAAAGTGATTCTCTCATCCTTTCTAATTCTTTAAGCCCAGCTTGATAGGCTATATCATCATTCATGTATCCATTTTTATTAATTCCTATCTTTATTATGTCGTCTTTGGATAGCTCTTTTTTAAACACTGACTTTTGCCAAGCTGTGCTAGATTCGTGAAATAATTGTGCATTGACATCAAATTGCTTCAAAATATCATTTTCTACCGTTTGCATTCTTATACCAGCAGTTTCAGAAGCTAATTCATCTTGTGCTGCTATTGTTCCTATTTGTTCAAGTATATCTAACCCAACATTTGAAACTTTCCGACGATTAATATCATTATCGACAAAATCTTGAAATACTATTGAATACGCACCGTCTGTCCCAACTTCGCTACCTGTATTTCCTTGAGTGTAAACATCTTCTGTTTGGGTTGAATAGCTTTTTTTAAGTTTATCTACTAGATCTGAATTATTATCGTTTCTTTTTATTCCTTCCATAGAGTAATATTCTCTACTTATTCCTTCTTTTCCAGCACGTCCAACTCTTGTTTTTGTTTGATGTTTTGCTGCTGCATCTTGATTTTCAGGCATTGCGTTAAGCAAAAATGATACATTAACATCCACCCCAACCTGCACAACACCTGTTGCAAATATCATTTTTCCATATTTTCCATTTTTTGCATCTGTGTTTATTCTTTCAACTTTTGAACTTATACTTGATGGATCGTCATGTGCTCCGTCTATAACTTCTATAGTTTCGTTCACTTGATTTTCTATTTGCTCTTGACTCCATTGCGGGTTAGCTTCTTTAAGCTGAGTTCTTAACCTGTCTTTTGCAATATTTACAGCTCTATTCAGTGCATTTAAATCTCTAAATACCGCCATTCCACTATCATTTAAATTTTTCGTTCCGTTTACTTCAGCATCAAATTTTGCAACCTGCAAAGCTTGTCTCATAGCAAACATATCGTCTATAACTGCATCATCCCTTGCATCATTTGTACTAAAAATTTGTGCACATAATTGCGAGGGTTTTGCCACACTAGCACTTTCTACTTTAACTATAGACTTGAAACGACCACCTAACTGTTGATTGGCAAGCGTAGATTCAAAACGATCCTCCGGCATAGTTCCTGTAAATCCGGTAACACCTCTTATATGATCTGAATTCATCCAATCTAACAAAGAACTTTTGCCAACTGTTTTCTTATCTATCGAATATCTATCGCTAAAATTGTATGTATGCCCGTTAAGAACTGAAACAAGATCGCTTGCACCGTTATCAACTAGCTGCTGCACTCGTTCTAAATAGACTTCAACTGCCAATTGCCTGCCTTCCCAAACAGAATTTTTACTAACTTCACTAGTTTTATCGCTCATTAAGCTTACAATTGTCTGCTCTCTTGCATTTAAACTAGCAAAAACACCATCAATTTTCCTATAACCTAGTATTTCAAATATATTGTTTTCATCAATATCATTGTAAGCTGCACTAACAGTTTTTACTTGCTTTCTGTCTCCATCTCCTATTTCAACCTGCAATTGGCAAACTTCACCGGCTCTTGCAACCTCTCCTATTACCGTCGCTTTTATTGGAGCATGGTTTGGATAATTTAATGTAAATATTTTTCCTTTTTTTGACGTCGTAACGTATTGCTGACCATCTTTAAAAGTTTGTGCGTCTAGTGAGTACTGAGCAAGATTTAAAAATTCATCTCTGGAATAAGTTCTTACGGCTTTTGCACCTTCGCTTTGATCGTCACTTTTTTGTATCTGCCTGTACAACCTTTCCATTTTACGTCTTCCCTTCTCGTTAAGCAGACAATTTCCATCTTTTTGCTCATAATCTTCATCTTTTACTAACCATTTACCATTATCTCTATTGCTTAACGCATAATCTATCACCCAACTTTGAGCAGGAAGCTGATTGACATTTAACGACTCGCCTGAAGATCTTATGAATTGCTGGTTTAAATCATTCAGCAAAGCATGTGCTTCATCAGCTACAAAAACCCAATTTTGCGATAATTGACCCAAATCTTTTTCGCTCGTATCGCCAGCATTTCTAAATGCTGGATTTCTGGCATCTTGATTATCCCAATTTAGAGTATCTCTTCCAGCTCCAACAACCTTTGAGTATTTATATAGGTTTGACTTTGTAACTTTTATAGTACTTTCATCGCTAACGTTAAGTTTAAATTCTGTTATTTCTTCACCTTTTGCATTAAACGCTACAGCATCGCCTCCATTACCTAAAAACCCAACTAAAACCAAAGGATTACCGTCTACATCATAAACTGTTCTTACACCTGAATTGATTAAAATATTTTGAACTTCATCGCTATTAAAATAACTTGCAAGAGCACTCATATCTCTATATATCAATGTTTCATTATAAGAGCTGTATAAAATAGATTCTCTGCTACCTTTCCTCTCAGCGTTTACTAAAATTTTTGTCATGGCGTTTTTTCCTACGCCAGACTTTCCGCCGCCAGTTCCCAATGTAACTATATTTCCAAGCTCTGCAACTTTATCAGAAGCTTCTATCTGTCTTTGCAACATATCTTGATTTACGTTTGCGGCGCCAATAGTGTTTTCTGTATTAACAGTGAAAGCTCTGTCTATAACAGATTTATCTTCTACTTTGTGCAGTTCCGCTTTGCGTTCAGCAATAGTAGTGCTTTTGCTAAATAATCCTCTAAAAAATATTGATAACAAAGAAAACAAATCTGCTATAGATACAAAAAGTTCAGCGAAAAACCCACGACCTATAGCCTCGCCTAATTTTTTTTCTACACTTTGATGTCTTAATTCATGGCTTACAAATACATTTAATGTAGTGGTATTTTTGACATTTCCGCTCTGATCAAAAAAAAGATGACCTACTCTACTCCAATTAAACTTAACAACACCAATATCACTATATTCCATAATTACATTTGCATCAGTATTTTCTATAGACATTCTATTGATAAAGCTTTTTATGTATCTTGATATTGTGGTATTTTCGCTCAAAAATTCTTTAAATTTACCTTCATATATTGCACGTTTTATATCTCGCAATTGTTCGCTGCCAATATTGTATGCTGCAAATACATTTTCAATCAATAAATTTGAAGTTTTATTGTCTAATGCTCCAACTATTTTGCAAAAGCAATCTATTTTTTCTTCATAAGTAAGCTCTACCAAACCACCGCCACTTATAAAACGAGCTTGATAAAACAAATATATCATCGGAAGGATAAACACCAAAATGGATATCGTCAACATAATAGTGAGGAAAATAATTCCAAAAATTCCACCTACAAAAACAAAAATAAGTGAAGCTACTGTCACAAAAATAGCTGATAAAAAACCTGCCGAAACTGCAGATTTAACAGCACTTCCTATGGATTTATGCATTCCATCATCATCATCTTGAGGATTTGTAGGATTTTGTTGCTGATTTTGTGGTTGTTGTGTACCGGAGTTTTGCTGCAACTGTTGTGCTTGTTCATCGGTTAGTTCTACAAATTCAGCATCAAATTCAAGCTTTTGTGCATCGTATCTAAAATATTTAGTTCCTTTCGAAGCACTATATTCTACTTTTAATACAATATTTCCAGATTCGTCAAAAGAGATATCAAAATCTTGCACATAAGCAGAATTTGTTCCTTTTATGTCATTTATTTTGTTTTTTATTTCATCTAGACTTATTTTTGTGTTTGGATCATCGCTTAAAGCACTATCAAAATTTTTCACTATTTCATCTAATTTAACACCAGCTTTTCCAATGCTTACTTTACTACCCATAATAATATCTGCTGCTTTACTAAATACATCAACTTGTCTACTTGCAAGCTTATAAGCCTTGCTCTGTCCAAGTACAAATGTTTTTGTTTTTTCATGGTAAGTAAAAACTTTATTTAATGTAGAACCTGTAACAGCATCTGTATAAGTTACGGTTAGAACGTATAATTCACCATCTTGTGAAATTATGGCTGATTGTATTTGGTTTTGTTGGCTGTCATATTTACCACTCGCTACAGTTGAAAGAATGTCGTTTATGTCATCAATAGGTTTTTTGGTTGACACAGAAGCTGAGGCAATTTCAGACAATTTTACATCTACAGGCGCCTGACTTAAGTTTAGTATGTTGATTGCACTAAACATTATTTCTCTTTGGGCTTTTGCAAACTCATAATATGCTTCTTCAGCTATTTTAACACCGCCACTAACATTTGGCATTATAACTATGTAAGATATTCCTTTACTTGCAAGCAAATGGGACAATCCTTCCGTATGAAACCCACCCGTCACAACCACAGATACATTTTTAGCTTTTTTCAATGATTTCACAACTTTTTCAGCTACAGAAAGTTTATCATCAATTGCACCAGATAATTTAGAACTATTTTTTATGCTATCTATATTTTCTATGAAATATTGATTGCGCATTAAATTAATATTGTAAAAAATATCCGCTGTTTTTTCATAGGGAGTAAGCAAATCAAGATGTTTGGAACCTAAGTACTTGAACCAAATTTTCTTAAAATTACCTATATTTTCTACATAATGAGCATAATCTATAGCTGTTATTTGCCCACTGAAATAATCTTTCAAATATCTTGTAAAAGCAGATAAAAATGCAACATCTTTTTGACCTTGATCTAAAGCAAAAAGAGATGTTAATTCGTTCTTTAGTATTTCTTCTTCACCTATCATCTCTAGTGGGTTCACTTTTTGGCTTATTTCTATGTATGATAAAAACTTATTTAACTCTGGAAAATTTACGTTTAAATCCATGTTATTTTGCCTTGAAAGCCTAATAATATAGACATACAGTTTTTCTATTTCAGTAAAATTTGAAGTAGAGTCTGCAATCATTTTATACGCTGCATAAGGCAATGCATCTCTTATTCTTAAAATAAACTGTTGAAGTTCTAAAGTTGCTCTTTGGTAATCTATTGTCTTGTTTTTCTTTAAAAGTTCCATGTAAAGGTTGGTATTTTCGTATTTACTCAAATCTACACCCAAACTATCAGAATATTTTTCTAGCAAAGAGTAGTATTTGTTAGCTTCTACACGTCTTTCCAAATATTGATTAGAAAGATTCTCAATTTTCATCTGTTTTTTGTTGTAATACGAAGCTTTTAGCATTTGAACAGTATTATCAATGTTTTTCACAATGTCTTTAATGTTATCTTGAGAATAAAGAATATCTCCAAACCTTTTTAAATTATCTAAATAAGGGTCTTTTTTCTCTAAACCTTTTACCAAATACGGACGTGAAGTAATCGAAGAATAATACTCAGGACCTGTTAAAACACCTGTAGAAAAAATCTCATTTATTGTCTGGTTTCTTATCTCAGTGTTTTTTATATCTGTAAGCCAAGTTGTATCAACAGTATCGTAAGCACCTTCCATATACACGTGTCTAACACCATATTCTTTATCAAAAGTAGCAATTATATTGCTGATGTTTTTTTGAACTTCAGGGTGTAAGTGCAGATCTTGGATATTTATGATAACAGAATCGCTATTTGCAAAATGAGATGACGTTATCTTGCCATAAGAATACGGCAGCGTGAAATCAGAAAATATTTGCTTGAATTGGCTGGCAGTTCTCATATTTTCAGACACTATAGCTATTGCTTGTCCGTAAACAAAAGATAACAGAAAACAATTTATCACAAAAATAGAAATTGCTTTAACAGCTCTCAATTCTTCTGAAAATAAACAAAATTTGGCTATGTTTTTTGTTATTTTGTCACAAATCTTTCTTAACTTCATTTTTAAATTTTCCATAACAGCCTCCGTTTATATCACAAAATATCAATCTTGTACTTTAGTTAAAAAATCATTTATAGCTATTGCAGCTTTTTTGCCCATTCCCATTGCAGAAATGACGGTGCTGCCGCCAACTATATCTCCACCGGCAAAAATTCCTGATATTGATGTCATCAAATTTTCATCTATAACAACATAACCATGTTTATCAACTTGTAAGTTTTCTGTAAGGGAAGGCAAAATCGGGTTAGGATGAAGACCTAATGCTAAAATAACAGTATCGGTTTCAATCGTAAAGTTAGATCCTTTTATTTCAACAGGCAAACGCCTACCAGAAGCATCAGGTTCTCCAAGTTCCATTTTTATGCACTCTGCAGCTTTTACAAATCGCTTTTCGTCACCTATAAATTTGACAGGGTTTGTTAAAGTTAAAAACTCAATTCCTTCTTCTTTTGCATGAATTCTCTCTTCAGATCTTGCAGGCATTTCTTTTTCTGTTCTTCTGTAAACTAATTTAACGCTTCTAGCTCCAAGCCTCAAAGCTGTTCTTGCAGAATCCATCGCAGTATTGCCTCCACCAACTACAACTACGTTTTTTCCGCGATAAATAGGAGTATCGTAATTAGGAAAATCAAATGCACGCATAAGATTTACCCTTGATAAAAATTCATTCGAAGAATATATGTGGTTTAAATTCTCGCCTTCAATTTTTGGAAAAACCGGAAGACCAGCTCCTGCTGCAATAAAAATGGCTTTATATCCCTCATCAAACAAATTTTGAACAGTTTTTGTTCTGCCGATTAAAGTGTTTAAAACTATTTTTAGCTTAAGTTTTTTTAAAGATTCTATTTCTTTATCTAAAATTTCTTTTGGTAGTCTAAATTCTGGAATGCCATATCTTAAAACTCCGCCCGCCAAATGAAGCGTCTCGAAAACTGTAACGTCGTAACCAAACTTTAACAAATCCGCTCCGCACGAAATACCCGCAGGTCCCGACCCGACAATGGCGATTTTCATATTTTTGCTTACACAATTAACAGTAGCACTTTCTTCGACAGCATTATCGGCAGCAAATCGTTCTAAATTTCCTATTGAAACCGACTCGCTCTTTTTTCCTAGTATGCAAAATTTTTCACATTGATTTTCTTGAGGGCAGACTCTGCCACAAACTGCTGGTAAGTTGTTTTTTTCCTTTAAAATGGTTAGAGCTTTAGATGTGTTATTTAAGGCAATTTGCTTTATAAAAGCCGGGATGTTTATTCCAACCGGGCAACCTGTTGAACATAGAGGTTTAAGACACTGAAGACATCTTTTAGCTTCTTCAATAGCTTCTTCTTTTGTAAATCCAAAACCGACTTGCTTAAAATCAGTTTTTCTAATCGATGCTTCTCTTTGTGATGGTTTTATTCTTTGTTTGGGCATCCGCAGTTGCCATCCTCTAAACTTTTTTTAAACTTATCTAGCGAAATCTGTTCATTTTCTTTAAAAAGCGTAAGTCTTGAATACAATTCTTCCCAATCCACAAGATGAGCGTCAAACTCAGGACCGTCCACACAAGCAAATTTTGTTTCTCCATTTATTACAACTCTGCACGCTCCGCACATTCCGCTAGCGTCTACCATTATCGGGTTTAAAGAAACCATCGTGGGTATTTTTTTCTCTTTTGAAACATCAGCCGAGGCTCTCATCATAACAGCCGGTCCTATTGCGTAAATCAAATCTACTTTCTCGTTACTTATAACTTCTCTTAAAATATCTGTTACCAAACCTTTAATACCTCTACTGCCGTCATTGGTCGCAAAAAAAAGTTCATCGCTTTCTGCTTTTAATTCATCTTCAAGAATTATTAAATCTTTGCTTCTGGCACCGATGATAGTTATGATTTTATTATCAGTTTTTTTTAATTCTTTTATCACTGGCAAAATTTCAGCAGTTCCAACGCCTCCAGCGACAGCAACAACAGTTCCATATTTTTTAATTTCTGTAGGTTTCCCTAGTGGACCGGCAAAATCTTTTATGAAATCACCTTCTTCAAGGCAAGCAAGATGAGACGTGCTTTTGCCGATTTCTTGGAAAATTATTCTCACCCATCCTTCTTTGACATTTGCACCAGCAATAGTCAAAGGAACACGTTCGCCCTTGTCGTCAATTCTAAACATAATAAACTGACCTGCTTTTGCGTTTTTTGCAACTTCAGGAGCATAAATCAAAAAATTGTAAATTTTAGGTGATAACAGCTTTTTGGAAATGATTTTATACATTTTCGACTCTCAAAACTACTAGCGTTTACCGTAAGTTCCATGTTCGTGCATTGAAACGTCGCTGATTATAATGGAATTAAAAAAAAATATCAACATACTGCAATATCAAATTATAAGAAAATCGCTACTATCAAAAAAACTCACATGATGACAGCAAACTACGCAAAAATAAAAGAAAAATTTATTTTTTGCACATAAATTTTGTATACTAACTGCATTATCAATCAGCTAGCAAAAAAATCTAAAAATAAAAAAGTACTAACATATGGAGTTTCAGGTGTTACTTAGGAAAGCTGTTGTAACCAAATTTGACGAAGCTTTACGACTTGTAAAAAAAACAAACTGCAATTCTTCTGTTTTTGAAAAGCTCGCAAAAAAAAGTTTAATGTTTCCTTTAGTTTTCGAAAAAATAGACAATCGTGCTGCAAATATTTTAAAGCAAGAATCTCTTCGTGTAGGAGCAGATGCCGCAGTTTGCGAAGACGTAAGTAAATTCAAGAAAGGAACTTCAGACGCTGTTCTTTTTGCTACGGAAAATCAAATAGAAAAACTTATCACTAAACTTTCTATACAACCTTTCGGGTTAAAGCAAATCGCTTTGCAAATTAAAGATATTCTTTTGGCAAACTCAAAAAAATTTTTCAGCTATAAAAATAAAAAAATAGATTTAACTTCTCCTATCGTGATGGGAATTATAAACGTAACGCCAGATTCTTTTTCAGGAGACGGCATAACGGACCCTGATATTGCACTAAAAAGAGCAATTGATTTTGAAGAATCAGGTGCAAAAATAATAGATATTGGTGCCGAATCTACAAGACCTGGTTCAGATTTTATAGACGCAAAAACAGAAATACAAAGATTGCTTCCTGCTTTAAAAAAAATAAGAAAAGTCATAAAAATTCCAATATCAATAGACACTTACAAGTACGAAACAGCAAAAGCAGTTCTCGCTGAAGGTGCAGATATCATCAACGATATTTTCGCTTTAAGAGAAGGAAAAGATAAATTAGCATCTCTTATAAGAGAAGAAAACGCCGGGCTGATACTTATGCATGCAAAAGGCAAACCTAAAAACATGCAAAAAAATCCGTCATATAAAAACTGTGTTTCAGAGATTTACGAATTTTTAGCCGCAAGAAAGGAATACGCTTTGAAGTTTGCAATCAAAGAAGAAAACATCGCTGTAGATCCTGGTCCGGGCTTTGGAAAAGTTTTAGAACACAATGTTGAACTTGTAAAAAACATGTCTGTTTTTTCGTCTCTTGGAGCAGTTGTTGGTGCAGTTTCAAGGAAAAGATTTGTGCGTGAAATTTGCTCAAATGATAAAACTTCTTTTGTTGCTTTAAATATCCTTACAGCTTTTTGCGGAGCAGACATTATAAGAACCCACGACGTCAAAGAGACTGTTGAATCTTTAAAAATAATAAAATTTTTCCGGAGAGTTTAATGAACTTGCTGCTTTATATTTATGATGCTTACATTTCAAATATTTTAGATATTTTAACACTTACAGTAATTTTTTATAAGATAATTCTTATTATTAAAGGTACAAGAACTATCCAAGTTCTTGCTGGAATATTTTTTATTTTAGCTCTCACAATAGTTTCAAGAGATATCTTGCGTCTTAATGCTTTATCATGGATTTTAGAGAACTTTTGGCTTGCGGCTGTAGTTATTTTTTCTGTTGTTTTTCAAACTGAAATAAGAAATCTTTTTGCTCAAGTTGGAGGTCAGTTTTTAAGCTCAAAAAATAAAATTAAAGATACTTTTTTATGCGAAATTGTAGAATCTTTAGAGGATTTAAGTATTAATAAATACGGTGCTCTTATTGTGATAGAAAACGAAATAGGTCTGAAAAATTTTGTTGAAACAGGCGTTATTTTAGGAGCCACTATTTCAAAAGAATTGCTTTTATCAATTTTTAAAAGCAAGCATGCTCCCTTGCACGATGGCGCCGTAATCATCTCGGGAGAAAAAATTGTAGCCGCAAATTGTGTTATACCTCTAAGCAACAACGCCAACATAAAACTTCACGGAACAAGACACAGAGCAGCACTGGGTCTTAGTGAAAGCACAGATGCAGTAGTGATTGTAGTTTCTGAAGAAACAGGCCGCATTTCAGTGGCTTTCAAGGGAGAATTAAAAGTTGCAACAATTGAGAACTTGCCCGAAATTGTCAAAAATTACACCTACAAAAAGAATGTTTAATTTTATAATTTTGACACCGGGGTAAACTTATGTCATTTTTTCATAAAGATTTAATTGGTATAGAAAGATTAGATAAAAAAGAGCTGCAATTTATTTTAGACAACGTCAAAGCTTTTAAAACACTGTTTACAAGAAATGTAAAAAAAGCTCCTACCTTGATTGGAAAAACTGTCGTAACTTTGTTTTTTGAACCTTCCACAAGAACAAGAAATTCTTTTGAAATAGCAGCAAAGAGGCTATCAGCAGATGTAATAAATATTGCTGTCAATGTTTCAAGCCTTGTCAAAGGTGAAAGTTTAATAGACACAGGAAAAACACTTGAGGCTATGAATGCAGATTATATAATCATCAGGCATTCTTTAACAGGTGCGCCTGAAATTCTGTCTAAAAATTTAAATGCATCAATAATAAATGCCGGCGACGGTTTTCATGAACATCCCACGCAAGGTCTTTTAGATTTATACACTATTTACGAAAAAAAGAAGACGCTTAAAAATTTGAAAGTTTTACTTGTCGGCGACATTTTGCATTCGCGCGTTGCAAAATCCAATATTTGGGCACTTACGAAGATGGGAGTTCAAGTATCCGTTTCAGGACCACCTACTTTAATTCCTCAAAGAATTGAAGAGCTAGGCGTTAAAGTTTATTACAATTTAGACCAAGCCTTAAAAGAAACAGACGTTGTAAATATCTTAAGAATACAGCTTGAACGTCAGCAAGAAAACTTGTTTCCTTCAGTTAGAGAATACACAGCTTTATATCAAGTGACAAAAGAAAGATTAGCTCTATTAAAACGCGATGTTTTAATAATGCATCCTGGTCCGATGAATAGAGGAATAGAAATATCGTCAGATGCCGCAGACAGTGTAAATTCTGTTATAAACGAACAAGTCACAAATGGTATTGCTGTGCGAATGGCTGTTTTGTATTTATTAAAACCAAATAAACCAAACAAAACTAAAACAAGGCAAAAAAATGTCTATTGAAATTAGAAATGCAAGGATTATTGACCCTAAACAAAACCAAGATTTTGTAGGAAGTGTTTTTATTGAAAACGGTTTGATTGTTTCAAAACTTTCAAAAACTGCTGAAAAAATTATTGACGCAAAAAACAAAATTGTAGTTCCTGGTCTTATTGATGTTCATTGCCATTTAAGAGAACCTGGCTTTGAAGGAAAAGAAACTATTATTACAGGTACAAAATCAGCTGCAAAAGGTGGTATCACAAGTGTTTTGTGCATGCCTAACACGAACCCTCCGATAGACAACACACCGACGGTAGAATTTATCCTTTTTAAATCTCAAAAAGATGGTTTAGTAAATGTTTTTCCGATAGGATGTGCTACAAAATCTTTGCAAGGGAAAGAACTTTCTGAGATAGGTGTTTTAAAAAAAGCTGGAATAGTTGCTATAAGCGATGACGGCTTTCCAATTGCAAGCTCTCAAATAATGAGACGAGCTTTAGAATACGCAAAAATGTTTAAACTTCCGGTAATTTCTCATGCACAAGATCAAGATTTAAGCAAAAACGGAGTGATGAACGAAGGAAAAAATTCTTTAATTTTAGGTCTTAGAGGCATTCCTCGTCAATCTGAAGAAATTATGGTAAGTCGCGACATAATGCTTGCAGAACTTACAGGTGGCTACCTTCACATAGCTCATGTTTCAACTGCAGGTTCTGTAGATTTAGTCAGACAGGCAAAACGAAAGAAGCTAAATGTCACTGCTGAAACTTGTCCTCATTATTTTTCGTTAACAGATGATATTGTAAAAGCTTGGGACGCAAATACAAAAATGAACCCACCTTTGAGAGAACAAAAAGACATAGATGCGATAAAAGCTGGTCTTGCTGATGGAACCATAGACTGCATTGCAACTGATCATGCACCTCACACTTTTGATGATAAAAACAAAATTTTTGACAATGCCGCTTTTGGAATAATAGGTTTTGAGACAATGTTAAGCCTTGTTTTAAATGAACTTGTAGATAAAAACATTTTAAGCCTTCAAGATGCAATTTCTAAGATGACTTCCAATCCTGCAAAAATTTTTAACCTCTCTAAAAAAGGAAGTTTAGACGAAGGTAACACCGCAGACATCACAATAATAGACCCGCAGTATTCTTATAAATTTACTAAAGACAGCATAGTTTCAAAGTCTAAAAACTCGCCATTTATAGATCAAAAATTCAAAGGTGGAGCTGTAATGACAATAGTTGGCGGGAAAATAGTTTGGAGCGTAAAGTAAATTTGGCGTTTTGTAAGGAAATTTTATGATATTGGGGCTTACCGGCAGTATCGCATGCGGAAAAACAGAAACTGCTGAAATTTTAAAGTCTTTAGGCGCATACGTAATAGATGCCGATGTCATTTCTAAAAAATTAACCCAAAAAAATAAAATTATTTTAAACCAAATTCGCAAAAAACTTGGTAAAGATATCTTTTTTGAAAATGGCGATTTAGATAGAAAAAAGCTTGCAGATATTGTTTTTTCAAACGATAAATATAGAAAAGACCTAGAGAAAATTTTGATACCTAAAATTATAAAAAAAATAAAAGAAATAGCACATAAAAACAGCAAACAAAAATTTTTAGTGATAGATGCTCCGCTTCTTTTCGAAACAAAACTGCACAAATTCTGCGATAAAACTTTAACAATTTCTTCTACGCGAGCAAACCAAATCAAAAGGCTAAAACTTCGTAATAACTTAACGCAATTTCAGATAAAGCAAAGGATACGTTCTCAAATATCTTTGAAAGAAAAAGAAAAACTTTCAGATTTTGTAATAAAAAACAATGATACCCAAAGAAATTTAGAAAAAAGAGTAACCGATTTTTTAAACTTCTTAAAAACTACTTATTAGAGGAGCAAAAATTTTTGGAATAGCTGCAAGCCATCAATTCCACATTTTTCGGGTGGGCGGCAAGATGTGAGCCTTTAATTCCACATTTTTTAAAAGAGCAGCAGTGCAGTTTAATTCCACATTTCAAACAGGAAGTAGCAATTCCACCTTTTTCAGGTGGACGAATGCCAAGATGCAAGCCTTTAATTCCACCTTTTTTAAAGGGGGTGGGCGGGCTAGCACGGCCGGGGGTTTTCAAACCTCTCGACTTTACCGGTTTTCCATTCAATTTTTATTTGATCCTCATAAATTTAGGTTTTAAATCCCTGCACTTTTCAAGTGCTGTCCCTTTATGAAAGGGACAATTTTGCGACGAGGTGGGACGAAATTCCCACTTTTTCGGGAGGAAATAGACGATTCAAGCCGTTTTTATTCCACCTTTTTTAAAAATGTGTGACTTCAATTCCACATTTCAAACAGGAGGTAGCAATTCCACCTTTTTCAGGTGGACGAATGCCAAGATGCAAGCCTTTAATTCCACATTTTTTAAAGGGGGTGGGCGGGCTAGCACGGCCGGGGGTTTTCAAACTCCAGACTTTAATTTTTTACGCAAACCTTTATTTCTTATTTTTACAATTCAAACACTAAAAAAAATAAAGTATTTACTTAAACCTAAGGAGCAACAAAATGTTAAAAATTGAGAGTTTATTTAAAAATTCCAAACACAAATGCAGTCAATTTAGCGATGAACAAATCAAAAATTTCGAAAAACGAATTTTAGCTAAAAAAGACAAAAACAATAAAGAAAGTTTTTATATCAACTGCATTATCCGCAAGAAAGAAGTAAAACTCACGCCTGAAGAAGTTATCCGGCAAATGTATTTAGAGCGTTTGCTGCAAGAATATAAATATCCTGCCGACCGTATTCAATTAGAGTATCCTGTCAGCTTTGGACGTGAAAATAAACGTGCAGATATAGTAATTTTCGATAAACAGCAAACCACTTCCGCCTACATCATCATAGAGATGAAACAACCCAAGCTTAAAGACGGCAAAGAGCAGCTAAAATCTTACTGCAATGCTACAGGAGCACCTATCGGCGTGTGGACAAATGGTGATTCTATTTCTTTTTATCATCGTAGAGATCCAAACTATTTTGAAGATATCCCAAATATTCCAAAAGCATCAGAAAAACTATCTGAAATTCTCCTTGAGCGTTGGACAATTAAAGATTTGATAAACCGTGATAAGTTGCTTAATGAGCGTAAATCACTAAAAGATTTAGTGCTTGAAATGGAAGACGAAGTTTTAGCAAATGCCGGCGTAGATGTTTTTGAAGAATTGTTTAAGTTGCTATTTACTAAACTTTTTGATGAGTTAGAAAGCGGTCGCAATCACAAAAGATGTTTAGAATTTAGAAATTACGGCGATACAGAAACCGAGTTAAAAACTAAAATTCAAAACCTTTTTAATAAAGCCAAACAAAAATGGGAAGGCGTTTTTTCGTCAAGCTCCAAAATAGAATTAACCTCTTCACATCTGTCTGTTTGTGTATCATCATTGCAAGATGTAAAGCTATTCAATAGCAATCTTGATGTTATAGACGATGCTTTTGAATATCTAATTAACAAAAGCAGCAAAGGCGAAAAAGGTCAATATTTTACCCCGCGGTATGTAATTGATATGTGCGTAAAGATGTTAAACCCAAATGAAGAAGAATCTATGATAGACACAGCGGCTGGCAGCTGTGGATTTCCTGTACACACTATTTTTTATGTTTGGAAAAAGATATTAGAAGATGAAGGATTAGCTCAAAGCCACCTTTTTACGCTTGAACAAAAACCAGCACGTTGCAGTGATTATGTAAACAACAAAGTTTTTGCGATTGATTTTGACGAAAGATCAGTTCGTGTAGCGAGAACTCTTAATTTGATTGCCGGCGACGGGCAAACCAATGTTTTACATCTAAATACTCTTGACTGGCAACGTTGGAACGAGAAAACAGGTGATACTCAAACACCTGCTGATCAAAAATGGACAGACACTTACAGTTCAGGATGGAAAAATTTAAAGAAAATGCGAGCTACTGATGCAGACAGTAACCACAAGTTTAACTTTGATGTTTTGATGGCCAATCCGCCATTTGCTGGGGATATAAAAGAAAGCCGCATTCTTGCAAAATATGATTTAGGCAAAAAATCTAACGGAAAACACCAAAACAATATAGGACGAGACATTCTTTTTATTGAGCGCAACATTGACTTTCTAAAACCTGGCGGACGTATGGCTATTGTGCTGCCGCAAGGTCGTTTTAACAATTCAAGCGACAAATATATCCGTGAATTTATTGTAAACCGTGCTAGAATTTTAGCTGTTGTAGGTTTACACGGAAATGTTTTTAAACCTCATACTGGCACAAAAACAAGCGTTTTATTTTTGCAAAAATGGGATGATAAGTTATGCCCAAAAGTTGACGATTACCCGATATTTTTTGCAACTATGCAAGCACCAAGCAAAGATAATTCCGGCGATAAAATTTATGTAAAAAATGAAGACGGAACTTATAAATTAGACTCTCACGGCCATTTGATAGTTGACCATGACCTTTTTAGCCACGACAACCAAACTCAAGCCGGCATAGCAGAAGCATTCATTGAATTTGCCAAAAAAGAGGGTTTAAGTTTTTTTGCGGAAGAACTGCTTTTGGAAACGATAGGCTTAAAAGATTTCCAGCCCGCACGGGAAAACATAAACATAAAACGCTTTTCTGAATCGTTCCTGGCGACAGGACGGCTGGACGCGGAGTATTACCAGCCAAAATATGAAGCAATATTATCGAAAATTAAACAGCACGAATATGATTTGTTAGGTAATTTAGTATCTATTAAAAAATCAATAGAGCCAGGTTCCGATGCATACAGCGATGAAGGTTTACCGTTTTTGCGCGTTGCCGACTACAACAAATTTGGAATTTCGAATCCCGATAAGAAAATTTCAAATAACTTTTGTAATGACAACCGGGAACTGATAGCCAGTCTTAAACCAAAAAAAGAGACTATATTATTTTCTAAAGATGGTAGCGTAGGTACAGCGTACATGTTACGCGAAGATGCTGATTTTATTACTTCAGGTGCTATACTTCATTTAACTGTCAAGAAGAAAAAAATTTTACCGGAATATTTGACTTTGGTACTCAATTCCGAAGTTGTACAGCAACAAGCTGAGCGCGATGCGGGCGGATCAATTATTCTTCATTGGCGAATGGAAGAAATTGAAAAAGTGGTAATCCCTATCGTCAATGATAAAACCCAGCGTCGCATTGCCGACTTAGTCGAAAAAAGCTTTTCTCTGCGACAAGAGTCGGAGCAGTTATTAGACAAAGCTAAAGATATGGTAGAAAAAGAAATAGAAAAAGCTGAAAAATAAAAATAAAACCCCCGTGCTTTACAAGCACACCCCCTTTAAAAAAGTGGGAATTAAAGCAAAACTCCCATTTGTAAAAAAGAAAAGTGGGAATTAAAGCAAGGCTACCTTTCTGTAAAAAAAGAGAATTTTAAGACACTTTCCTACCTTTTTAAAAGGTGAGAATTTTTAGAACACTGCCAAACGCTTAATTTCCCACCTTTTTTAAAAATGTGTGACTTCAATTCCACATTTCAAACAGGAGGTAGCAATTCCACCTTTTTTAAAGGGGGTGGGCGGCACCGCCGGCCGGGGGTTTTAAAACTACAGACTTTAATTTTTTAAGTAATTTTTTACGTAAACCTTTATAAAACACCCGCACTTTACAAGCACACCACCTTTAAAAAAGTGGGAATTAAAGCAAACCTACTTTTCTATAAAAAATAAAGGTCGAATTAAAGCAAGTCTCCATTTCTGCAAAAAAAGGGTGAATTAAAGCAAGGCTTCCTTTCTGTAAAAAAAGAGAATTTTAAGACACTCTACCTTCTCTAAAATTAGCTGTTAAAGGTAGGATGCGAAAAGCTTGTTTTATTTTTGAGATTTTAGAATTGTTTTCTTTGTTTTTTCGCAAAAATGCAGATTTTTTTTGAAATTTTGCAGTTTTTTTATAAAAATTTCTATATCTTTAGCTAAGTTTTGTCTATTCATAGATAATATCGGTGCCCACATATCTGCACTAGAACTGGCAACTCTTGTTGCACTTTTAAACGAACCAGCTATAAGCTCATCAATATACGGCTCTTTGCGTCTAATACTTTTGTATATGCTGTTTAAAGAAAATGAAATAACGTGCGGCAAATGACTTGTAAAAGATGCAATTTTGTCATGCTTTTTTGCAGACATTTTTATTATTTTAGCTCCAATATTTTTCCACATGTCAGATATTAAATTTTCATTAGTAAAAGACTTTTTCATAGAACCGGTTATAACAACATTCGCATTTTTAAACATATCCGCATCTGCAAACGTCAGTCCGCTTTTTTCTTTTCCAGCCATAGGGTGAGCACCTACAAAATCTGCAGAATTGCTTTTTAAAAAACTTGAAATCTCTTTTTCTATTGGATGTTTGATGCTTCCCGTATCAGAAATCACAGCAGTTGGAAATAATGCAGAAATTTGTTTGTATATACCAGCTATTGTGTTTACAGGAGTGCAGATAATTGCAATATCGGCTTTTTTTACACTTTGCAACCCAAAAAAAACCTCATTTGCGATATTTAACATCAGTGCTTCTTTAAAAGTTTTTTTATGTATCGTAACTCCTGCCACTTTGTAAATGGAATTACAATTTTTTTTCAATGCAAGACATAGCGAACCACCTATTTGTCCTAGCCCAAATACGCAAACCGTTTTCATAAGTAACCTTTTTTAACCTGAAATAAAATTTTCTTGCTTAAAATATTTGCACTACGCTACTTTATTTCATTCCTATTAAATAATGCAAATATCTAAAAAATACTAAAACCCATCCAAAAGATATAACGATTTTTCATTTTTTAATAGTCTTAAACATAAAACAAGCACCAAATAAACTTATAGCAATATTTGGCAACCACAAAATTACACCTGTTTTAGCATATCCATTTTCAGCTAGATTTAAAGAAATTATAAGCAATATGTAGTAAATCAAAATAATTGCAAGACTCATACCGAAAGAAATGCCTTTTCCACCTTTGTTTACAGTTATTCCTATCGGCAAAGCAATAAGCACAAATGCAATAGGAGCAAAAGCAAAAACAAACCTAATCCAAAATTCTCTTTCGTAAGCAATGTGTGGTGTTTTGTTTTTTTTGTTTTCTTTAATTATCTCTAATATTTCTGCTGAACTCATTTCACTTGCTGAACGCGAGTTCGTTTTTGTGATAGTTTCTAACGGAATAAAGAAAAAATAAGTTTTAAAAGTTGTGTGTAAAACTCTGTTCATTTCTTTGCTGTCAATTCTTTGCCAATAACCTTTATGCAACGTAAGCTGTACTTCATTATCGCCAATAGCTACAGACGCCGAAGAAGCAGATATTCTCCAACTCCCACTATCGTTGTGTGGCAAAATATTTTTGTTATTTGTTGCTTTGTTGTTTTGTTCAAATTTATAAATACCTATTCCGTTAAGTACATTCTTTTCATTATCTATTTTATTAACGTAAATATGATACTCACCAATATCAATAATAGATTTTTCTTCAAACTTAATAAGCGGTTTTCGGATAAGAATATCTTCGTAAATGCTTCTAAAATTAGAATGTATCGATGGAGATAAAAAATGATTAAAAACTAAAAGGAAAGACGATATTAAAAATATTAAAATAAAAACCGGCATTGTAAGCGTTTTGTAATCTATTCCTGAAGCTTTTAAAGCGGTTATCTCATTATCATCTGAAAGTCTGCCATAAGAAATAAGTACACCAAAAAGTGTAGCCATAGGAATTGACAAAACCAATATATTTGGAAAAAAAGAGCAAAATAATTTCAAAACTATAAAAAACTCAACACCTTTTGAAAGCAAAATATTTAATAAATTGAATACTTGATCTAGTAAAAGCAAAATTGAAAAAACTGCTGTTCCAAAAAAGAAAGAAATAGAAAATTCTTTTATTATGTATATGTGGATTTTTTTTATCATTCTTGCTGCACTTTTGTGGTTTTTTTAATGCGAAAATAGATGTAAAATCAATATTTTAGTCTATTTTACTTTATTCCGTTTTTGTTGTAAATTATGCGAGCTTTCATACAAAAACCAAAATCTTTTCCATTTTACTGTTTTTTTGTCATTTGAAGGAACTTTTTTTGAAAAAACTAAGAAAATTTCTTGCTACGTTTATATTCAATATAGACTGGATAATATTGCTTATTGTTTTTACGCTTGCAACGATAGGAATTTTTGCCATAGACTCAGCAAGTTCATTTTACGAAACGTCGTTCAAACATGTATCTGTGCAGATTGCTGCTTGTTTTTTAGGTACTATTTTTTTGTTTGCTATAGCAGCTTTTGACTATCAATTTTATAAGTACTTAGACAAAATAATTTATGCCATTTCTATATCACTTTTAATTTCTGTTTTAATTTTTGGCACACTAAAAAAAGGAACACGAGGATGGTTTAATTTAGGCTATTTGTCTTTTCAACCTGTAGAAATTGTAAAAATTTGCTACATCCTGGTTCTCTCTTCTTTTCTTGACAAAAACTCTAACAATCCAAATTTAATTTACTTATTGACAGGCACTTTTTTGATACTGTTTGGTCATTTAGTGCTCATAATGCTTCAGCCTGACTTTTCTTCAACGCTGTCATATTTTCCTGTAACATTAGTTTTGCTTTTTATTGCAGGCGTACCAACATTTATTTTGATGTGCTTATCTGTTTTTGCAAGTTTTGCTGTTGGAATGCCTTTATTGGAAACTTTTGCGAAAATGCAGCAACAGGTATTCCCCGATCATTCGTTTATGGCTAAAATACACTCTCTTTTAAGCGAAGATTGGTATAAAATCTATATTTTGGAAGGTTTTTCGGTTATTGTGATGTCATTTTGGTGGGGATTGAAAAAATTAAAAATTTCTTTTTCGTTTATATACCCTTTTTTTCTTTGTCTTTCTATAGCTTTCGGTTGTTTGGCGTCAATAGTTGTTGACAAATCACTTAAAGATTATCAAAGAAAAAGACTTGTAGTGTTTTTAAATCCAAAAGTTGACGTAAAAGGTGCAGGCTACAACATAATACAATCAAAAATAGCAATTGGTTCTGGCGAATTTAAGGGCAAAGGGTTTAAGCAAGGAACTCAAACTCAGCTAGGATTTTTGCCAGAACAACACACAGATTTCATATTTTCTATTATCGGAGAAGAACGCGGTTGGATAGTTTCGCAATTAATAATTGTTTTGTACTTTCTCTTTATATGGCGAATTTTCAAAACGGCTAAAAATGCAAAGGACCGTTATGGTTCTTTTGTGGCGATAGGAATTGGAACAATGTTTACATTTTACATTGTAATAAACATAGGAATGGTTATGGGAATGATGCCCGTAACCGGTATGCCTTTACCTTTGCTTTCTTACGGCGGCTCATCTGTATTTTCGTCTCTTTGTGCTGTTGGGATTTTATGTTCTATCCAAATAAGGAAATACCTATTCTAATTTGCATAAGCTATTGTCATTGAAAAATAATAAGTATATAATCGCACGATGATAAAAGTGGACAATATTTACAAGAAATTCAAAAACAAGATGGTTCTTGACGGGGTTAGCTTTGAAGTAAAAAATGGCGAAACGCTTGTGATAATTGGAGCTTCTGGAACAGGAAAAAGCATACTTTTAAAAACTATTGCTGGCTTAATTAAGCCTGATTCCGGTGGCGTAGAAATAGACGGTGAATTGATAGCAGAAGTGTCTGATATTAAAGGTTTTCATAAGATGCAAAAAAAAACTGGTTATGTCTTTCAAGAAGCTGCACTTTTTGATTCACTCACCATTTTTGAAAATATAGCCTTTGGTTTAAAAAACTTAACAAACCTTAACAAAAAAGAAATAGCACAAAGAGTTGAGCAATGTCTTTCTATGGTTGGTCTTTACAACGTCGAACATCTAAAACCATCTGAGCTTTCAGGCGGAATGAAAAAACGGGCAGCTTTAGCAAGATCTATAGCTTACAAACCAGAACACATTTTGTACGACGAACCCACCACGGGTCTTGACCCGATAATGTCTGATGTTATAAGTGATTTGATAATAGATTTGCGAGAAAAACTAAAAGTCACATCAATAGTTGTTACTCATGATATGAAATCGGCTTACAAAATTGCAGATATAATTATGATGATTTATAAAGGCAAAATCATTTTTTCAGGAATTCCCGAAGAAATAAAAAGCACTAAAAATGAATACGTGCGGCAATTTGTAGAAGGATCAAGCGTAGGTCCAATACCTGCTGAGAGAACTTTTGATATGGAGAAAACATGAACAACGCTTTGAAACTTGGTATTTTTACGCTTGTTGGGATTGCTGCAATAATAGCTTCAATTTTTACTGTTGGTTCTTTTTCTTTCCATAAAACTTATCACATCTACGCCAAATTCGATAACATATCCGGTCTTATGATAAAAGCAAAAGTAAAAATCGCAGGCGTAGATATTGGTTTTTTAGACAATATATCACTAGAGGACGGAAAAGCAAACCTGAGATTAAATATAGAAAAAACGCACATTCTCCACAAAAACGCATCAGCTTCTATAGCTTCTATGGGTCTTATTGGAACTAAATATATTGAAATCGCACCTGGAGATTATACCTATCCGCCACTGCAAGAAGGCGACATTATTGGGACATCTAAAGAAACTTCTTTAGATAACGTTTTAACAAAACTATCTGAGAAAATAGAAGCATCCCTACAAAACGGACTTATAGACAATGTTTACGATACTGTTATGTCTTTAAAAAATGTATTAGCTAACTTAGAAAACCAAAACCGGAATGTATCTGCAATTGTAGAGAATATATTAAACGTTTCAGCAAAATTGGATTTGCTTATAACGCATATTTATAGTGGCAAAGGTCCGTTGGGAACCATCATAAACGACGATCGCACAACGCAAGACATAAAAACCATCATAGCTGATGCCAAAACAGCAGCAAGCAATATAAAAAACATATCCTCATCTTTAGGCAAAACCATATCCAAAACCAGTGAATTGCAAATAAGCTGGGATTACACCGGAAGATATAATTCAAGATACTCTTTATTTAGGAATGATATTGGAGTAACTGTCACACCAAATAAAAATAAATTTTATTATGTTGGAATTTCTAATGTCAGTGACACTAAAACATTAGACAAAAAAAATGACTCTGAACTAGCTAATTCTATAGACGCTTTGATTGGGTTTAGAAGATCCAACGCTCAAATTTACGGTGGTCTTATAAGAGGTTCTGGTGGTTTAGGAGTTTCTTACTCATTTTTTGAATCTATAAGCTCCAATTATAAGACTTTGCAGCTTAATGTAAACGCTCATAATTTTGCAAGAAAAAATAATGGATCCGAAATTGACGCTGGAATAGCCATTGGAATAACAAGGTGGCTTTATGTAGGAACGTCATTTGAAGATATCGCTTACAAGTCTGCCATAACGCCTTATATTAAATTGCAAATTAACGATGACGATATAGCTTCTATTCTTGGAATTGCAAGCTTGGCGGCAGTTGCTTCAAGATAGACGGAGGAGTTGTTTGTGTATCCTATAATCTGCAATTTTGCTGGAATTACAATTTATTCTTATGGTTTGCTTGTAGCAATAGGGTTATTTTCGGCTTTTTTATATATATCGCAAACTTTAAAAAAGACAAAATACGCGTTGATATCTCAAGAAAATTTTCATACTTTATTTTTCTTTACGGTAATTTTTGGCGCCATAGGTGCACGATTGCTTTATGTTATAACAGATTTCACTTATTATTTTTCTTATCCTTTGGAAGTTTTTCAAATTTGGAAAGGCGGAATAGTATATTACGGCGGATTTGCTTTAGGATTTTTGTTTATAGCCGCTTATGTCTGTATTAAAAAAATATCATTTTTGAAAATTTGTGATTTGTTTGCTCCGGCTTTGGCATTAGGTCATTTTTTTGGACGGTTGGGCTGTTTTTTTGCAGGATGTTGTTATGGTAAAGAAACAAAAGTTCCTTGGTCTGTAGTTTTTACAAACGCTAATGCACTTGCTGTAAAAGGATCTCATATTCATCCGACGCAGCTTTACGAATCTTTTGCAAATTTTCTGCTGTTTTTGTTCTTGTGGTTATATCCAAAAAAGAAAAAATGTCACGACGGATTTGTTCTTGTAGTTTATTTGTTTTCTTATGCAGCAATAAGGTTTACCGTAGAAACTTTTAGAGGTGATTTTAGGGGAATTAAAATCGCAAGTTTTTCAATATCCCAAGCAGCATCTGTTGTTTTGTTTATCGCTGCAATTTTTGTAATGCGTAAGGTTAGGGTTTTATGCAAGAAAAATTAAAATATGAAAATTTTGAACATTTAAGACTAGATTCTTATCTAGCCAAAAATTACAAAGATTATTCGCGAGCTTATTTTCAAAAACTCATAGAACAAAAAAAAATTTTTGTAAATGAAATGCCAGAAGCTTCGAGTTACAAGTTAAAACGAGGAGATTGCATAACGTTTGAATTCAAAAGTGAAAAAGCATCTGCAATCTTACCTGAAAACATCAATATAGAAATTATTTATGAAGATGATGATATTATTGCCATAAATAAACATCCAGCGATAGTTGTGCACCCATCATACGGACATTTAACAGGAACATTACTAAACGCTTTAGCAGCCTATTTTAAAGGAAAATCTCAAGTCTACTTGGTTCACAGATTAGACAAAGACACATCTGGGATTATTCTTTTTGCAAAAAACGAAAAGTCAAAAATAAGCCTTTCTAAGCAATTTCAAAAAAGAGCAGTGAGAAAAATATATTGTGCAGCAGTCAAAGGGATTGTTGTAGAAAGCAGAGGTAGAATTGAAGCACCGATAGGCAGATCTCCACAAAATAGAAAAATAATGACAGTAAATCCTTTGGCAAAAAAAATGGCTGTGACAGAATTTAAAGTTCTTGCAAGAAAGGATGGATTTTCTTTACTAGAAATAAGAATTATCACTGGAAGAACGCACCAAATAAGAAGTCACATGAAATATATAAATCACCCTGTCGTCGGAGATAATCAATACGGCGGTCCTCAAACAATAAACGGGCAAAATTACAACCGACAAATGTTACATTCGCGTGAAATTGCTTTTACTCATCCCAAAACCTCAAAAAACGTTCACCTTATAGCAGATTTTCCCGACGACATGAGAGATATTTTTAAGCTTGTGAGGTACACAAAATGATAGATAAAAGTATTTTAAAAAAACAAATAAAACAGCTTGAAATAAAATCAAGCAAAATAGTGAATGAAATTTTTGCAGGTCAATACAAAAGCGTTTTTAAAGGACAAGGCATGGAATTTGCCGAAGTTAGAGAATACCAAATAGGCGATGATTTTAGGAACATAGACAGAAACGTTACAGCTCGTCACGGCAAACCTTTCATAAAACTTTTTTGTGAAGAAAGAGAGCTTACAGTAATATTTATTATAGACGTTTCGTTATCTCAAAATTTTGGAAGTTCAGACAAGCTAAAATCTGAAATATCTGCAGAGATTGCTGCATTGCTCGCTTTTTCTTCTTTAAAAAACAACGACCGCGTTGGAATGCTCACGTTTACAGATAAAGTAGAAAAAGTTTTCCCACCGTGCAAAGGTAAAAATAACATTTTGCGAATTATAAATGAAGTTTTGTCTTGCAGTCCTTCGGGAACCAAAACTTCAATTTCAACAGCTCTCAAAGCACTAAATAAAATTTGGAAAAGACGAGCAGTAGTTTTTCTTATTTCTGATTTTCAAGACGACAATTATTCAAAAAATTTAATTATGTCTGCAAAAAGACATGATTTGATATGCATTAAAATTGACGATGATAGAGAGAAAGAACTACCCGATATAATGGGTTTGATTGAAACAGAAAACCCGGAAACAAAAGAAATACAGGTGGTAGATATAAAATTTATTGCAAAAAATTTTAAACAAGCGTCTGAAAATTTTAAGAATAGAACAGAAAGTTTATTTAAAAAAGCAAAAATTGACTTCATAAATTTAAACACACATCAATCTTATGTAAAACCTTTAATAAAGTTCTTTAAGGAAAGAGAATTGCGGTCAGCAAGAGGTTAGCGTGTTAGCTTAAACTATGACAAACGAAGCTATAAAAAATTTTATTTTAAAATTAAAAAGAAAACCTGAAAGCAACAAATATTCCTATGGACACATATTAGTGATTGCAGGTTCTAAAAGTATGCCTGGTGCAGGTGTTTTAGCTTGCATAGGTGCTTTAAGAGCAGGTGCTGGGATTGTTTCGTTTGCTGTAAATGATAGCTTTTTAAATCAATCATGTGCGTTGTCTACCCCTGAAACTATTTTTTGTGTTTACAAAAGTGCTGCAGATATCATTAAATATATAGAAGAAAGAAAGGTAACATCAGCAGTAATAGGACCAGGACTAAAAACTGACATTAACTTTATCAAGACGATTTTATCATCTATAAATTTACCTGTTATTTTAGATGCAAGCGGTCTTGCCTGTTTTAACGGAAAAACCAAAATTCTAAAAAGTGTTAAATCAAATCTTATAATAACACCGCACTTAGGAGAATTTTCAAAACTTACAAGCTTAACCTATGAGAAAATTGAAAATAACAAAGAAGAAATAATTAAGAATTTTTCAAAAGAAAATTCTTTAATTTGCGTATTAAAAGGAAACAAAACTACAGTTTCCAACGGCTATAAAAATTATAAAAATTGTAGTGGGACACCGGCAATGGCAACAGCCGGAAGTGGCGACGTTTTAAGCGGACTTGCAGCAGCTTTTGCAAGCAGAAGTGATGATACTTTTGCGGCAGTTATCAGTTCTGTTTTTGTCCACGGACTTGCGGGCGAGATTTGTGCAAAACAAAAAGGTGAAAACGGAATAACAGCATCTGATATTGCAGAAAGCATCCCTTACGCTATAAAAAATTTAGGAGAAAAATATGACTTTTGAAGATGAAGTTATAAACATACGAAGGCATATCCACAAAAACCCAGAACCAAGTTTTAAGGAATTTAAAACTGCACAGTTTATAGAAAAAAAGTTAAAAGAATTTAAAATCCCATCTAAAAGAGTAGCTAAAACCGGAGTCGTTGCAGAAATTAAGTCAGCAAATTCTAAAAAAACCGTAGCTTTGAGAGCAGATACTGATGCTCTTTTGATTTGTGAAAATAATAAACTTGAATACAAGTCAAAAAATCAAGGCGTTATGCATGCGTGTGGTCATGATTGCCACACAGCGATAGTTTTAGGAGCAGCAAAATTATTGTCAGGTGAAAAAGAAAATTTAAAAGGAAATGTCAGGTTTATTTTCCAGCCTGCTGAAGAATTATCTAATGGTGCTAAAGAAATGATAAAAGAAGGCGTTTTAAAAGATAGCATTCCAGAATTTATTTTAGGTGTTCATACATCACCTTGGATAAAATCTGGAAAAATTGCTTTTAAATATGGCGAGATGATGGCGGCAGTTGATAAAATAAATATAACTTTATGCGGAAAAATTGCTCATGGAGCATATCCGCATCTTGGAAAAGACGCTTTAATTGCAGCTGCAAACTTTTTAAACGCTGCACAAACCATAGTTTCAAGAGAGCTTGACCCGACAGAATCGGCAGTTGTAACTTTCGGTAAAATTTCCGGCGGGCAAACCTACAACACTATTTGCGATGAAATAAAACTTGAAGGCACAGTTAGAACCTTAAACAATAATACAAGGGAACTTATCAAGAAAAGCATTTTAGATAAATTGAAAGCTACCGAATCTGCTTTTGACGTAAAATGTGTTTGCGAATATCTAAATTTTGGAGAACCTTTAATAAACACGAATTTTGTTACAGATATTTGTCGTCAATACGCTGAAGAATTTTATGGAAAACAAAATGTAATTTTGCTTGAAAAACCATCTATGGGTGGCGAGGATTTCTCAGATTATTTAAATATAATTGCAGGAAATTTTATGTACATCGGCTCGTCAAAAAACAAAGACACGTCGTATCCGTGGCATCATTGCAATTTCAACGTTGACGAGAGCGTTATCCCAAAAGCGTCTAGATATCTTGCCTACTTTTGCAAGAAGTTTCTAAATTAAAATTTTATTACTAGTTTAATGGAAAAAGGAGAATTTTTATGAGACATTTTGACGTTGAAATTAAAGATTTGCAAAATCACCTTATTAACATGGCAAGCATTGTTCAAAATATGATAAATGCCGCTACACAAAGCCTTTCAAATAAAAACCAAATCTCGTCAGGAAACGTTTTGTCGCTTGAAAAAGAAGTAAATATTCAAGAAATTGTTATAGACGACAAGTGTTTAAAACTTATAGCATTAAATCAGCCAGTTGGAGCTGATTTGAGATTTATAACTTCAGCAATGAAAATCAACAGCGATCTAGAAAGAATGGGTGATGAAGCGGTAAATATTAACAACAAAACTTGTGATTTAGAAAAAATCGAAAATTGCAAACCCTTTGAAACTACTCAAAAAATGGTAGCAGCAGTGCAAACAATGGTAATGGACAGCATAAAAGCTTTTAATACAAGTGATATAGTGCTTGCACAATCGGTATTGAAAAAAGACGATGAAGTTGATGATCTAAACGATTCTGTTTTAGACGATATCAAAACTTTGTTAGCAAACACGAACAACCCAGAAGAAATCCAAACAGCAATAGATTTAATTTTTATTTCAAAAAGTATAGAACGACTTGGCGATCACGCAACAAATATTAGCGAAGACGTAATTTTTATGATCAACGGAAAAGACGTCCGACACCCAAAGCTCAAACAAAAACAATAATTTAAACTGTTGCAACAAAAAAATGCTCATAAATTTCTACGAATGTTGCAAGAACAATTTATGCGATTTACTTTAAATCAGCTTTAGTTAAGAACTTATAAGATATTGAAGTGGAGGCGGCGAGGTTGTTTTGTGTAGTAGATTTAGAGTATTTTGCGTTTGCCGATAAGTTTAAATTTTTGGTTAGTGCTATG